>NZ_JAFGYL010000018.1:0-143007 GCF_017491835.1 Pseudomonas sp. 67(2021) | reverse complement strand
GCCGTAGAGCCTGAACCAGGCGAAGGCCAGCAGGTGCGCCAGGACAATCGCCACGAACAGCACCCCGAACAGGCGACCGAACAGGGTGTCCAAGCGCGCCTTCATCAGCCGATGTCCCGCGCGTCGAACAGGTAACCCTCGCCGCGCACGGTCTTGATCAACTGCGGGGCTTTCGGGTCGTCACCGAGTTTTTGCCGCAGGCGCGAGACCAGCAGGTCGATGCTGCGGTCGAAGGCTTCGATCGAGCGACCGCGAGCGGCGTCGAGCAGTTGTTCGCGGCTGAGCACGCGGCGCGGGCGTTCGATGAAGACCCAGAGCAGGCGGAATTCGGCGTTGGACAACGGCACTACCAGGCCATTGTCGGCGACCACTTGGCGCAGGACGCTGTTGAGGCGCCAGTTGTCGAAGCGAATGTTGGCGCGCTGGTCAGTGCGGTCGTCGCGCACGCGGCGCAGGATGGTCTGGATGCGGGCGACCAGTTCGCGTGGTTCGAACGGCTTGGCCATGTAATCGTCGGCGCCCAGTTCCAGGCCGATGATGCGGTCGGTGGGTTCGCAGCGGGCGGTGAGCATCAGGATCGGGATGTGCGATTCGGCGCGCAGCCAGCGGCACAGCGACAGACCGTCTTCGCCGGGTAGCATCAGGTCGAGGACGATGACGTCGAAATGTTCGCCCTGCAGCGCCTGGCGCATCGCAGCGCCGTCGGTGACGCCGCTGGCGTGAATGTTGAAACGGGCGAGGTAATCGATCATCAGCTCGCGGATCGGCACGTCATCGTCGACGATCAGCGCGCGGATGCTCCAGCGCTTGTCGTCTTTGCTTTCATCCGTCATGGTTGTCGGGGTGTTGTGCATGGGGCTGTTCGCTGCCAGTGGTGGTTTCAGCATAGGCGTCCGGCCGGGAGGCGGGAAGTGCTGTTGTAAGGACGTGTTGCGCCGGGCGAGGCTAACCCGTATGCGTGTTGCCGGCGTGTCGGCTGTGTATCGGAGTCGACACAATAGCCGTGCGGGCTAAGCTGATAACCGCCAGCGCGACGATTTACCGATCATCGGGTGCCGCGCTGCCGCCGGTTCCGCTACAATGCGCGCCGTTTTCGACCAGCCTGAGAGCCCATCCATGTCCGCCTGCCAGACTCCTATCATCGTCGCCCTGGATTTCCCCACCCGTGACGCCGCACTGAAGCTGGCCGACCAGTTGGACCCGAAATTGTGCCGGGTCAAAGTGGGCAAGGAACTGTTCACCAGTTGCGCGGCGGAAATCGTCGGCACCCTGCGTGACAAGGGTTTTGAAGTGTTTCTGGACCTGAAATTCCACGATATCCCCAACACCACCGCGATGGCCGTGAAAGCCGCTGCCGAGATGGGCGTGTGGATGGTCAATGTGCACTGCTCCGGTGGCCTGCGCATGATGGCCGCCTGCCGCGAAGAGCTGGACAAGCGCAGTGGTCCGCAACCGTTGTTGATTGGTGTGACCGTGCTGACCAGCATGGAGCGCGAGGATCTGGCCGGTATCGGTCTGGATATCGAGCCGCAGGAACAAGTGCTGCGTCTGGCGGCGCTGGCCGAGAAGGCCGGGATGGACGGTCTGGTCTGTTCGGCGCTGGAAGCGTCGGCGCTGAAAACCGCGCACCCGTCGCTGCAACTGGTGACCCCGGGGATTCGCCCGGCAGGCAGCGCGCAAGACGATCAACGGCGCATTCTGACCCCGCGTCAGGCACTGGATGCCGGTTCCGATTATCTGGTGATCGGCCGTCCGATCAGCCAGGCGCCGAACCCGGCCCAGGCGCTGGCGGCGGTTGTAGCCGAAATTGCCTGAATCTTATTGACGATCCAACTGTGGGAGCAGCCTGCTCGCGAGGAGGGAGTGTCAGTCGGCATCATTACCGACTGATCCACCGCTTTCGCGAGCAGGCTCGCTCCCACATTGGTTTCTGAGTGGTTTTAGACTTTCAACACCAACTTGCCAAAGTTCTCGCCGTTGAACAGTTTCATCAGCGTCTCAGGGAACGTCTCCAGTCCCTCAACCACATCTTCCTTGCTCTTGAGCTGCCCGTTGGCCATCCAGCCGGCCATCTCCTGGGCGGCGCTGGCGAACTGCGCGGCGTAGTCCATCACCACAAAACCTTCCATGCGCGCGCGATTGACCAGCAGTGACAGGTAATTGGCCGGGCCTTTGACCGCTTCTTTATTGTTGTACTGGCTGATCGCGCCGCAGATCACCACCCGCGCCTTCATGTTCAAGCGGCTCAGCACCGCGTCGAGAATGTCGCCACCGACGTTATCGAAGTACACGTCCACGCCTTTCGGGCATTCGCGCTTCAGACCGGCCACGACGTCTTCGGCCTTGTAATCGATGGCGCCGTCAAAACCCAATTCCTCGATGAGGAATTTGCACTTGTCGGCCCCGCCGGCGATGCCGACGACGCGGCAGCCTTTGATTTTGGCGATCTGCCCGGCCACGCTGCCCACCGCACCGGCCGCGCCGGACAGCACCACGGTGTCACCGGCTTTCGGGGCGCCGACATCGAGCAGGGCGAAGTAGGCGGTCATGCCGGTCATGCCTAGTGCAGACAGATAGCGTGGCAATGGCGCGAGTTTCGGGTCGACCTTGTAGAAACCGCGCGGCTCGCCGAGGAAATAATCCTGCACACCGAGGGCGCCATTGACGTAATCGCCGACGGCGAAGCCAGGATTGTTCGAAGCGATGACTTTTCCCACGCCCAGTGCGCGCATGACCTCACCGAGACCGACCGGCGGGATGTAGGACTTGCCTTCGTTCATCCAGCCGCGCATGGCCGGGTCGAGGGACAGGTATTCGTTTTTCACCAGAATCTGTCCCGCCTGTGGCTCGCCGACCGGTACTTCCTGGTAAGTGAAAGTCTCGCGGGTCGCGGCGCCCACCGGGCGTTTGGCGAGCAGGAACTGGCGATTGGTCTGGTTGGTCATGACAGGCACTCGAATGGAATGAAGCCTTGTTGATAGCTCTTCAACGCCGATGTCGCAAGGTTGGCTGATACGGCGAATGCGAGTCGATCCAGTGCAGTGATGGTTACAGGGCGGGTTTCATCACTGCGGCGCATGCGCCGGTAAACAGCGATTGCATAGTGCTGACGTGCTTTCGCTGCCCTTGGCTATGCTGCGACGCCAACATCTCCCAGTTTTTTTGCATTCGAGGACATCTCCATGAGCATGACGTTTTCCGGTCAGGTGGTTGTAATCACGGGAGCCGCCTACGGCATCGGCCGCGCGACAGCCCTGGCGTTTGCCGCCGAAGGCCTGAAAGTGGTGGTGGCTGACCTCGACGCGGCTGGAGGCGAAGGCACGGTTGCGCTGATTCGTACCGCCGGTGGCGAAGCGTCCTTCGTGCGCTGCGACGTGACGGTGGAAAGCGATGTAAAAAATCTGATGGATGAGGTGATCAATACCTACGGTCGTCTCGACTATGCCTTCAACAACGCCGGGATCGAAATCGAGAAGGGCAAACTGGCCGACGGTACGCTGGACGAGTTCGACGCGATCATGGGCGTCAACGTCAAAGGCGTCTGGCTGTGCATGAAGTATCAATTGCCGCTGTTGTTGGCGCAGGGCGGTGGCGCGATCGTCAACACGGCGTCGGTGGCCGGGCTGGGTGCGGCGCCGAAGATGAGCATCTACGCGGCGTCGAAACATGCGGTGATCGGCCTGACCAAGTCGGCGGCGATCGAATACGCGAAAAAGAAAATCCGCGTCAACGCAGTGTGCCCGGCAGTGATCGATACGGACATGTTCCGCCGTGCCTACGAAGCCGACCCGAAGAAGGGCGAATTCGCCAACGCCATGCACCCGGTCGGGCGCATTGGCAAGGTCGAGGAAATCGCCAGCGCGGTGCTGTATCTGTGCAGCGATGGCGCAGCGTTCACCACTGGGCACTCATTGGCGGTGGACGGCGGCGTGACGGCGTTCTGAAAGTTGCCGAAATACAAAGAACCGGCCTGCGTGCGGGTTTTTTTGTACCCCGCGGTCGGTCCCTGTGAATACCGTTAAACAATGTGTATCAAACCGTTAGAACTGCCGCATTTGGCGGCGTTGTCGCACAGCCTCGGCGGCGCGGCTGTGATTTACTGCTGCCAGCAAAACTGACAGGAGTTTGCGAGCTCATGGAACTGAGAATTGACCGACAGGCAATGGTGCCGGTCGTGCAGCAGATCGTCGACGGAATGACTGACTGGATTGTGCAAAGCGGCATCCCGCCTGCCACCCGGTTGCCCTCCGTACGGCAAATCGCCCGGGGTAATCTGCTCAGCCAGTCGTGTGTCGTCGAAGCCTGCGAGCGCCTGGTTTCGCAAGGTGTGTTGACTGCGCGTCAGGGCGCGGGATTCATCGTCGCGGCCTCGCCGCCGTTGCGCGAAACGGACTCGGAACTGGCAGTGTTCGAGGGCCGCCATGCGTGGTGCGATGAGGTGAGCGCTTCGACGGGCCGCTTGATCTTGGGGCAAGGAGGCTTGCCGCCGAGCTGGCGTGAGCCCGACGACCTCAGCTATGCGCTGCGCGAGGTGGCGCGCACCGACATGGCCAGCCTGTTCAACTACAGCTCGCCGTTGGGCCTGCCAGCGTTGCGCGAGCAAATAGCCAAGCGCCTGAAACTGCTGAATATCGACGCCTGCAGTGCTCGGCTCATGAGCACCAGCGGTGCCAGTCATGCGCTCGATCTGATCGTGCGCACCCTGTTCAAGGCCGGCGACTGCGTGGTGGTGGAAACGCCCGGTTATGCACCGTTGTTTGACCTGCTGCGCCTGCACGGCGTACAGATGCTCGAAGTGCGTCGGACACCGAGCGGGCCGGACATCGACATGCTCGAGTCAGTGCTGCGTCAGTTTCGTCCCGCTGCCTTGTTCATCGGCAGCCATCACCACAATCCCACTGGCAGTTGCCTGACGCCTGCCGTCGCCCAGCGCATCGTGCAATTGAGCAAGACCTACGACCTGCGCGTGATCGAAGATGACGTCTACGCTGATCTGCACACCGGCAGCGGTACGCGGTTGGCAGCGCTGGACCATGGCGGCCGGGTCATTTATGTCGGCAGCTTCTCCAAGACCCTGAGCAGTTCGTTGCGGATCGGCTTTGTTCTGGCTGACAGCGAACTGCTGACGCGCCTGGCCGAGGTCAAGATGATCAGCGGCCTGGGCTGTTCGAGGCTGGCCGAGGCGGTATTGGCAAGACTGATGGCGACCGGCGCGTATCGCAAACTGGTGCAGCGCCAGCGCCAGCGCTTGAATGCCGATCGCGCGGCGGCCTTGCAGGCTCTGGAAGATGCCGAGTGGGAAGTGTTCGGCAAGCCGGTTGGCGGGTTGTTTATCTGGGCGCGGGCGCGCTTGCGCGACCAGACGTCGGTGCGCAGGCAGGCCCAGCGTTGCGGACTGGAGTTATCAGCAGCGGACGCCTTCAGTCCCAGCGGTGAGTGCGGTGACTGGCAGCGCATCAATGTGGCCTGTGCCTGCGACCCTCGGGCGCGGCAGTTTTTTCGCAATACTTGCGCGGATCGACCTCCAGCATTCTGAAAACGACGCGGGCGTAGCTTTTTGCCATTATTCCGACGCCAGAGTCTTGTGCTGGTTCGAGCCCGTTGCGAATCTTCGGCAACAGACTTTGGCAGGGGACTACGCGCAATGATTTCGGCCGTGCAAGGACGTTTTGCCAACCTCGGTATGGCGAAAAAACTGGGTATCGGATTTGTGCTGGTCTTGCTGCTGACTGCATTGGTGGCGGCGATCGGCGTATGGTCTCTGCAAACCATCAGCCTGCGTTTCGACGGCTTGAAGCAGATGTCCGCGCTCAACAGCGGCCTGCTCAAGGTGCGCCTGCTCGAGCAGGAATACGCCCTGCGCGGCAATCCGAAAACCGCCGATGCCTTGCGCGAAGGCGTCGATGGGCTGATCGTTCTTGCCGGCGAGCTCAAGGCACATTCCCCGGCCAATGTGCCGGTGATGAGCGATGTCGAGCAAGCCCTGGGTGCGTATCGCAAGGCCTTCGATGAGTTCGTCTCGCTGAGCCAGGCCAAGGACCTTGCGCTGGAGATGGCCAGTTGGTCGGTGTCCAGTGTGGCCAATAACCTCGATGTGTTGCAGAGCGGGCTGGCCGATGATGGTGCCTACACCTTGAAAGACACCGAGGGCAAGGACGGCGCCCAGTTCATCGAACAGGCGAATCAGGTCAGTCAGGTCTCGCGACTGATGCTGCAAGCGATGAACGAAGCGCGGGTGCGTCTGGATCAGAGCCGCAAGGGCGATACCGACAATGCCGGTCAGGGCAACATCGAGCAGGCCGCGCAAGCGCAGGAGCAGGCCGAGGCGCTGAAAACCACGGTCAAGGACGAGGGCTATCTGACTGTGCTCAACGAAGTGTCGGGGCATATCGCCGGATTCAACGAGAAACTGGCTGAATACACCGGGTTGCTGGCGCAAGAAAAAACGGTTTATGACCAACTGCATCAGCGCGCCGCGCAGGTGGTGGACCGGGTCAATCAGGCCTACGTCGCCGAAGACGCTTCGATGCAGGCGGAGCTGAAAAAGAACACGGTGTTGATCATTGGCTCTTCGGCGCTGGCCTTGTTGGTCGGATTACTTGCCGCGTGGGTGATCACGCGCCTGATCGTTGCGCCGCTGCGCAGTGTCATTCGTGTGGCGCAGCAGATTGCTGCGGGTGATCTGACGGCGAAGGTCGAGGTGACGCGCCGCGATGAAATGGGACAATTGATGTTGGCCATGCAGCAGATGGCTGCCGGCCTCGGCACGATTGTCAGCGGCTTGCAGGCCGGGATCGAGCGCTTGGCCGGTTCCGCGCAATCGCTGTCAGCGGTGACCGAGCAGACCAATCTGGAGGTCAACAGCCAGAAGGAGGAAACCGAGCAGGTCGCCACCGCCATGAACCAGATGACCTCCACCGTGCATGACGTCGCGCGCAATGCCGAAGAGGCGGCGCTGGCGGCGCAGACGGCGGATGACAAGGTCGAGAGCGGCCAGCAGGTGGTGCGCCAAAGCATGGCGCGGATCGAGCAGTTGGCGGATTCGGCGACTTCGGCCAGTTCCAGCATCGAGAGCCTCAGTGCCGAAATTCAGAATATCGGCACGGTGCTCGAGGTGATCAAGAGCGTGGCCGAGCAGACCAATCTGTTGGCGCTGAACGCGGCGATCGAAGCGGCGCGGGCCGGCGAGCAGGGCAGGGGATTCGCGGTGGTGGCCGATGAAGTGCGTGCACTGGCGCGGCGCACGCAGCAATCGACCGAGGAGATCGAGCGCCTGGTCAGTGCTCTGCGCGCGGCGGCGCAGTCGTCGGTGCAGCAGATTCGCAGCAGTGGCGAGTTGGTCAAACTGGCGGTCAGTGATGCGTTGCAGACCGAAAGTGCGCTGGGGAGTATTGCCGCGGCGGTGTCGTTGATTCAGCAGATGAATCAGCAGATCGCGGCGGCGGCGGAGGAGCAAAGTTCGGTGGCAGAGGAGATCAATCGCAGTGTTACGCAGATTCGTGCGAGTGCGGATCACTCTTCCGTGGCCATGCGCGGGAATGCGGCTTCGAGTGTTGAGCTGGCGCAGTTGGGCGGGGAGTTGCGCTCGATGGTTGGGCATTTTCGGCTTTGAGTCTTGGCGGCCTTTGGGCCGGCCAGGCTCTTGGCTTCGCCGCGTGGGGATGGCCCGGGTTTGCTTTTGCTGTTCTGTGGGAGCTGGCTTGCCAGCGAAGGCGGCCTGACAGCCGACCGATTTTTACCTGAGAACACTGCTTCCCAATGTGGGAGCGAGCCTGCTCGCGAAAGCGGTCTTCAATTCACACCTCTTTCAATTCGCCCACAAAAAAGCCACCCATGAAGGTGGCTTCTTTACCGGCATTCTCGACTCAGTCGTAAATCACTTTCTTCTTCCAGTCCGCATCGGCTTCGACATCCTTCAAACCGGCGGTCAGTTGGTTTTCTTCACCTTCCACCGGGGCAATCTTGTCCATGACCTGGGCATTCGCTCGGGCGAGGAGTTTTTCCAGGTATTGCAGTTGCTCCGCGTACATCTGCGGGTCCTGCTGTTTGCGCAGATATTGCACGCCGCGTTCGAAGGCGAGGCGGGCCTGGCCGGGTTGGTTTTGTTGCAGGGACTGTTGGCCGAGGTTGTTGAAGAATTCGATGTGCAGCAGCACGAGAATGTGGCGCACCTCGCGAATCCATTGTTTGGCTTCGTTGGGTGGCAGGAAGCCGTCGTGGGCGGCGCGGGTGATCTGGCCGTGCAGGGCTTCGAGGAGGAAGCGCACGTCTTTGGCTTTGGCTTCGGTCAGGATCGGCGCGGGCGGGTTGTTCACCGGGATCGATTCGCCCTGGGCAACGAGGGCGCTGAGTTCGGTGATGCGGGCCTTGGTCGTCGCGCTGGTTTTTTCCAGATTGAGCAGGCGCTGGCAGACGTTGAGTTCCAGGCGGGTCAGCAGTAGCTTGAGCGCCGGGGTCATGAACTGGCCGGGGAAGGTTTCGGTCAGTTCGCCGCAGCGGCGCAGGCGGTCGTTGAGTTCGACTTTGGTGCGGGCCTTCTCCAGTTTGTTGTTTTCCACCACATGGTTCATGTAGCCAATGGCGATCAGAATTGCGATCCCGGCTACGACTAGCAGGGTGATCATGAGTGGTGTCACCGGTAAGACCTCTTTATAGGGTTCGCATGCGAGTGTAGTGGCTGGGCATTTAGGCGCCTAGCGCCGCTCGACGGGTTTGATCGGCTGCTGCAATCTGTATCGGCCGCCAGCTGTATAGATGAATGCTGGCGCTTGATGTGCAGATTGCCATCACTGTGCGGTGACTATAACGTCTTGGCGAGTGGCGGAATATAGGCGTCAGGTTTCGGACGACGGAAAAGCCCTACGCGGCCCGTAATCCAGGTCGAAGTCATTGATTTAAATAAATTTATATCAGGGGGTTGACGACCCCTCAATCCATCCATAGAATGCGCGCCACTTGCAGCGTAAAGCACACAGCGAAACGCGGCAGGGAGTGAATGTTGTAGTGTGTCCCCTTCGTCTAGTGGCCTAGGACACCGCCCTTTCACGGCGGTAACAGGGGTTCGAGTCCCCTAGGGGACGCCAATGCGGGAATAGCTCAGTTGGTAGAGCACGACCTTGCCAAGGTCGGGGTCGCGAGTTCGAGTCTCGTTTCCCGCTCCAATTTTAAACAGCAGTGCTTTCGGGCGGTGCTGAGTGAAACCAGAACCAAGTCTTCGGATGCGGATCTGGACACCGAAACACACACCATGTGTTCCGGGTAGCGTGTCCCCTTCGTCTAGTGGCCTAGGACACCGCCCTTTCACGGCGGTAACAGGGGTTCGAGTCCCCTAGGGGACGCCATTTGCGGGAATAGCTCAGTTGGTAGAGCACGACCTTGCCAAGGTCGGGGTCGCGAGTTCGAGTCTCGTTTCCCGCTCCAATTTCACAAAAACGCCGATCAGTGATGATCGGCGTTTTTGTTTGTGCGCGTTTTGTGGCGGCAATAAAAAAGGACCTTTTCACAGGTCCTTTTTTATTTTGCGCCCGGTCATCAATGATCGGGCTCAGGCAGAGCTTTACAGCTTCGGCAACTGCCCGACACGCCCCATCATTTCCGTGACGATCTGCAGATCCAGCAGGAACTGCTCGACGGTCTTGAACTCGCCATCAGTGTGGCCGGTGTATTTGGCTTCAGGTCGCGCCAGGCCGAATTGCACGCCGTTCGGCAATTCGTGAACCGACGTCGCGCCAGCGGAAGTACCGAATTCCGACTTCATGCCGAGGTTTTCGCTGGCTACGGCAAGCAGCGCCTTGACCCACTCACCCTCGGGGTTGCGATACATCGGTTCAGCCACTGAGTAATCGAACGCTACAGCGACATGAGTCTTCTTGCTCCAGGCATCCAGTTTCTCAGCAATTTCAGCCTTGAGCTTTTCCGGAGACTTGCCCTTCGGTACGCGCAGATTCACCGCCAGCTTGAAGGTTTTGTCATCCTCACCGACGTAGGTCAGCGAGGTGGTCAGTGGTCCCATGAACGAATCAGAGAAGCCAACGCCAAGTTTTTTGCCCAGATAATCCAGGCCCCAGTTGTCATCGGCATAGCGCGCCGCGTCGGTGAACTGGTTGTGCTTGAGCGCGATTTGGCCGTTCAGGCTGTTGAGGAAACTCAACATGCGCGCGACCGGGTTGACGCCGGACTCTGGTTCGGAGGAGTGCGCAGACACACCGGTTACGGTCAGTTTGACGTCTTTGCCATCAACCTTTGCCGCGACTTCGAAGTCGCCGCCGTTGGCCTTGGCATAAGCGTCGCCGGCCTTTTGCAGACTGGCGGCGAGCTCGGCTGGCTTGTCGGTTACCAGTGCGACCACCGAAGCGGACGGAATCTGGTTGGTCGCTTTGCCGCCGGTCATCGAAATGATTTCCGCGCCGTTGCCTTCGCCTTTGCGTTTGGCAAAGTTGGCCATGACGGTGCCGTAACCTTTTTCGGCGATCACCACCGGATAACCGCCGTCCAGCGCCATGTTGTAGTTCGGCGTCGGGTTGCGTTCGAAGTAATAAGGAATGGCATCGCCGCTGGTTTCTTCAGTGGTGTCGACCAGCAACTTGAAGTTACGCGCCAGTGGCAGTTTCTCGTCCTTGATCACTTTCATGGCGTACAGCGCCACGACGATAGCGTTCTTGTCATCCTCGGTGCCACGACCGTACATGCGATCGCCGATCAGCGTGACTTTGAACGGGTCGAGTTTGGTGCCGTCCTTCAGCACCCAGTTTTCCGGCGTCACCGGCACCACATCGGCGTGGGCATGAATGCCAACGACTTCGTCGCCTTTGCCGTTCAGAGAAATTTCGTAGACACGGTTATCGATATTGCGGAACTTCAAACCGAAAGATTCGGCGAGTTTCTGGATCTCGCCGGCAATCTTGATGAATTCCGGGTTGTCGTGTTGCTCCACGCCGTCCTTGCGGAAGGTCGGGATCTCGACGAGTTGGCGCAGGGTTTCCAGCGCGGCCTTGCCATATTTCACGCGGGTATAAATGCCCAGCAGACGGTGAATTTCATTCTGCTGTTCGGCGTTCAGGGTCTTGTTGTCGAGGAAGGCGCTGATGGACGGGTTGAGCTTATCCGTCTTGGCCAGGTCGCTTTTCGCCAGGCTGCCAAGAAAGCTACGGAAGTCCGTCAGATTCTTGCCGTCGAAGGATTTCAGAATCGCTGCACTTTGCTCGGCAGTGATGTTGGCTTGTGCGGCGCTGGTGAACGCTGTGAGGCTGGCCATGACGAGCGTGGCAGCGGCCAGTTTTTTCAGGGAAAAGACCATGTAACAGGCATTCCTTTGCTAGAGATTGGGAAAATATGTCTGACGCTTGCGGCAGAAACATTTTGCAACCTACCACCATGAGCAGGTGAAGAGGGAGTCACAAACTTGATCTGTCGCACAGAAACGCAAAAGAGGCGCACAAATGAAAAAGTCCCGGCAACTGATGCCGGGACTTTTTTTGTGCGAGTTACATCGACAGCATCAGGCGTCCGGCAAACAGAATGAGGATGACGCCCATGCTGCGCTCGAACCAGTGTCCAAGGCGCATGAACAGCAGGCGCACTTTGTTGCTGGAGAAAAACAGCGCGACGATCACGAACCACAGCGCGTTGACGAAGCACATCCACAAGCCATAGAACGCCTGGATCTGCAGCGGTGTGCTGGCGCTGATGATCGTGGTGAAGATGGCCAGGAAAAACAGCGTGGCCTTGGGGTTGGTCGCGTTGGTCAGAAAACCGGTGCTGAATGCCTTGAACAGTGACTGTTCAACCAGCGGCTCATCGGCGGTTTTTTCGCCTTCGACGCTGCTCTTCGGTTTGCTGCGGATCAGGCTGACGCCCAGATAGAGGATGTAAGCCCCACCGACCACTTTGGCCACAGTCAGCAGCCACGGCGTGGTGTGCATCAGGGCGCCGACGCCGAGCAGGGTATACAGCACGTGCACGGAGATTCCCGCGCCGATGCCCAGCGCAGTGCAGATGCCGACGAGCCGGCCGAAGCGCACGCTCTGGCGGATGGTCACGGCGAAGTCCGGACCGGGCGCCACCACGGCGAGAAAGTGGATGGTGGCCAATGCGAGAAACTCGCCCAGGTAATTGGAAAGCATGTCAGCTCCAGAAAGTCAGAGGGGAGGCATCGCCGCGATAGCCGACAAAGAACGACAGGCTCAAACGCGGATCGGCCACGCCCGGAGTCACCGAGTGCATGCGCCGCGAATTGAACATGATGAAATCGCCGGGCTGCGGTCGTACTTCGAGGGCGGGCGGCCCCAGCAGCGACGGCTCGATGCCATAACTGTCGCCGCGCATTTCGTCGAATTGATCCGGGGTGATGTGGTCGTTCCACATCTGCAAGGCGCCACCCTCGGTGGGCATGTTCAGGTAGACGTTGCAGGCGAATTGCGCCTCGAGGCTGCGCGCCTGAAAACTGTCCGGGGCGTCCTTGGCGAAGATGTCGTGATGAGCAAGAAAGCACACGCCGGGTTTGACCACTCGCGACAAGCCGACATACATCTTGCGCCCGTAGAGATTTTCCAGATGCGCGCCAGCGGGCCAGGACTCGTCGAGCATGCAGCGCAGGGTGTCGATCGGCGAGGAGTAGGGCGCGCAGCGCTGGCGCAGTTCGGCGATGTTGCGGGTGGCGCGTTCGAAGTAATCCTCGATCAGCAGCGGCTGGTTTTCCGCCTCGTAAAAGGCCATGCCGATGCGGCCGATGCTCGGTGCGTTGATGTAGCCTTCAAAGCCCGGGGCGAGGATCTTGTCGCCAATTTCGATCGCCAGCGGCTCGGGGAGAAAGCGTTTGACGCGGATGGCGAGGACTTCTTCGTTGGCCAGTTTTTTTATGCACGTCTCATCGAGACGCTCGACGTCTAGCATCATTTGTTTTAGGTCCATCTATCGATAGTCAACGGAACCGGCGAGTGCGGTTCCCCGGCGTCGGACGCTGCGCGATGGCAACGTCCGAAATGCTCAATCCACGCTGTAGTGGACGGACAGCGTGCCTTTCTTCTGCGAAAGGGACGCGATCGTGACTGTGCCCAGATCCTTCAGGCTGCGTACGTGGGTGCCACCGCAGCCATAGGCTGGCAGCTCACCGAAACTGATTTCCCGCGCGCCCTCGCGCAGTGAAGTCAGACGCGGCAGATCGTGTTCGATCCACTGCTCGATACCGGTTTGCACGGTTGGCGCATCGACTTCTTCCGCGCCATCGCCCGGTTTGAATTGCACCCGGCCTTCGTCCGGCCAGTGGTGCGCTTTGATCGGCATCCAGCCCATGGCCTGAATGAAATGACCGATCAGATGCCCGGCCGAATGCATGCGCGTGTTGAAGCGGCGGCGTTCTTCATCAATGCGGATGACGGTCATGCCCAGCGGCAGCGGGCGGTCGACGAAATGCACAATGCACTCCGCTTCCTGCACCACGCGCGACACCCGGCTTTCACCGATCCAGCCGGTGTCGCAAGGCTGACCGCCGCCCTGGGGGTGAAACAGAGTAGCGCGCAGCACTACGGCGAATTCGTTCTCGTGGGGTGTGCAGTCGAGGACTTCGACATTCGCCTTGAGGTCGTCACTGTGAAAAAACAGGCGAAGCGTCATATTCCATGCCCTGATCGAAGTTCTGTTTTTATTATATGAATCGTGCAATAACGTGATAATCCGTTCCAACATCAAAGGACTTGTGCGTCGTGAGCATCAATCTTCCGCTGCCGCTGCTGGGTGAAATGGCGATTTTCGTCAAGGTTGTCGAGACCGGCAGCTTCTCTGAAGCGGCGCGGCAGATGGGTTCCTCACCCTCGGCGGTCAGTCGCAGTATTTCCCGCTTGGAAAAGGCGTTGGCCACGCGCCTGCTGCAACGCACCACGCGCAAACTGCGCTTGAGCGATGGCGGCGAAGAGGTGTTCAAGCGTTGCCAGGAAATGGTCAGCGCGGCCAGATCGGTGATGGAAATCAGCGGCCAGTTCACCCACGAAGCCGAAGGTCTGGTGCGGGTCAGCGTGCCGAAAGCGGTGGGGCGCTTTGTGATTCATCCGCACATGCCGGAGTTTCTGCGTCGCTATCCCAAGGTTGATGTGGAGTTGCTGCTGGAAGATCGTCAGGTCGATCTGATCGATGATCATGTCGATCTGGCGATTCGCATCACTGATCGTCCACCGGCCGGTCTGGTCGGGCGGCAGTTGCTGACCATCGATCATTTGCTTTGCGCCACGCCTCAATACCTGGCCGAACACGGCACGCCGACGCATCCTCACGATTTGCTCAACCACAGTTGTATTTATCTGGGCGAAACGCCGAGCGATGCGCGCTGGAAGTTCAAGAAGGGCAGTAAAGCTGTCACGGTCGGGGTGCGTGGGCGTTATGCCGCCAATCACACGGGCGTGCGCTTGGGGGCGGTGTTGCAGCATATCGGGATTGGCAGTCTGCCGTATTTCACGGCGCGTTACGCCTTGGAGCAGAAGTTGATTGTGCAGGTGTTGCCGGACTGGACGTTTCTTGCCTCTTATCATGGTGGGTTGTGGCTGCTGCATTCGCCGACGCGGTATTTGCCGCCGAAGTTGCGGGTGTTCATTGATTATCTGGTGGAGTGTTTGCAGAAGGAGCCGACGTTGGGTAGGCCCGGGAAATCTGCCGGTGGGAGCAATGCGGCTGTGGCGTATGAGCTGCCGGAGAGTGAGGGGTTGCTTTGAGGTTTTTTTGGTGGGACTTGGCGGCCTTGGGGCCGACCAAGTTCTTGGGGTTTTGGGTGTATATCCGTTTCTGCGGGTGTTGCGGCTGGCGGTTTCGCCCTTACGGCGAGTCACCTTTTCCAAACGCCGGAGTGCCGGCCCAGCAAAAAGGTAACCGAAAAGGCTTGCTCCTGCGTTCGGCCCTCGCAGGCTCGGGTTCCTTCGCTCCGGAACTGATCCGGGCGCAGCGGCTACGGTTTGCTTCGCTGCACCTCCTTCCGCTGTGTACGACTGCGTCGTACGGTCGCTGCGCTCCCACGCCCGGATCAATCCCTCCACTCAGCCTTCCGACGTCGCCTGTGAATCAAGATCAAAAGCGGTACTCGAGCTTGCGCTCATTGTTTTGAACGGTGAAAAGCGTGTGGTCTGCTTTGGATCTGTGTTGAATTCGCCCCTCACCCCAGCCCTCTCCCCGAGGAGAGGGAGCTGATTTGTGTGCTTTTCAAATCCTGAGTTCAACTCGGACTTTCACATCGACGTACCTCGTCCAAACACCTCGGTCAGTCCCCTCTCCCTCCGGGAGAGGGCTAGGGTGAGGGGCTTTTGATCTTGAAAAAAAGGCCCGCATGGAATCACCAGTGCGGGCCTTTTCATTACCGTTTGAAAAATCAGTGCTTGCTGTCCTGTGCAGACATGGCCAGCAGTTGTTTTTCCTGGTTCCAGTCGAACGGTTCGTCGTTCTGTTCGGCTTCGTAGCGGCGTTCTTCGAGGGCCTGGTAGAGGTCGATTTCTTCGTCGGAGAGGTAGTGGAGGCAGTCGCCGGCGAAGAACCACAGCAGGTCGCGGGGGATCAAGTGGGCGATTTGCGGGTAGCGGCTGATGACTTGGGTGAGGATATCCTGGCCCAGGTATTGGCTTTCGATAGGGTCGATCGGCAGGGAGGCCAGCAGTTCGTCGAAGCGCTCGAGGAACAGGGCATGGCTTTCTTCGGGCACTTGTTCGGCCTCACCTACGGCGACCAGGATACTGCGCAGGTGGTCGAGCAACACGAGATGATCGGCAACGACGTTGGACACGAGATAAGTCCTCAAGAGCAAAACGGGCGCGGGAGTATAAAGCCCTCGCGCCGTTTTTTCACATAAACCGGGATCAGCGGACTTTGCCCGCTGCCTGGGTCAGTTCCTCTTTGGCGAAATCATCGACGTCGATCACCTTGCGGCGGGCCGCTTCGGCGTCGCGCAGGCTTTGCGCTTCGACGGCTTGCAGTACGCCGGCTTCCAGTGCGGCATCGATGGCGTGTTCGCCGGCTGCCGGTTTGACCTGGCCGCTCTTCAGTGCGGTGTGCAGTTTCTTGTGCAGCGGTTGCGCGGCGTTGAGCAGATCGCTGGCGTGTTGCAGCGCGCCCACGGCATCGTCCGCCGATTGCGGGCGGTAGCAGCCGGCGAGCAGTTCTTCCAGGGCCGGATCGCCTTTGGCGCGACCGATGACCCCAGCGACTTCGGCGCCGAGTTTGTCCGATGGGCCTTTGTGACGGCGACCAAACGGGAAGACGATGACCCGCAACAGGCAGCCGAAGACTTTGTTCGGGAAGTTGCTCAGCAGTTCATCCAGCGCACGCTCCGACTGGCCGAGACTTTCTTCCATGGCCCAGCGGAACAGCGGTTCCATGTACGCCGGCGAATCCAGGTCGTGATAACGCTTGAGCGCGGCGGAGGCCAGATACAGGTTGCTCAGTACATCGCCAAGGCGAGCCGACAGACGTTCGCGGCGTTTCAGTTCGCCGCCCAGGAGCATCATGCTGAAGTCGGCGAGCATGGCGAATGCGGCCGCCTGACGGTTCAGCGCGCGGAAGTAGCCTTGGCTGATCCTGTCACCCGGCGCATGTTCGAAATGGCCAAGGCCGAGGTTCAGCACCAGTGTGCTGGCGGCATTGCTGACGGCAAAACCGATGTGCTTGAGCAGCAGGCCGTCGAATTCCTTGAGTGCCTGATCCTTGTCCTCGCGACCGGCCAGGGCCATTTCCTTGAGTACGAACGGATGGCAACGGATCGCGCCCTGACCGAAGATCATCAGGTTGCGCGACAGGATGTTCGCGCCTTCGACGGTGATGAAGATCGGCGCGCCGTTCCAGCTGCGGCCGAGGTAGTTGTTCGGCCCCATGATGATTGCTTTGCCGCCGTGCACATCCATGGCGTGGCTGATGCATTCGCGGCCGCGTTCGGTGAGGTGATATTTGAGGATCGCCGACAGCACCGAAGGTTTTTCACCCAGGTCCACCGCGTTGGCGGTGAGCATGCGGGCGGCGTCCATCATCCACGCGTTGCCGCCGATGCGCGCCATGGCTTCCTGGATGCCTTCGAAAGCGGACAGCGGTACATTGAACTGCTCGCGAATCTGCGCGTACTGGCCGGTGACCAGACTGGTGAACTTGGCCGCGCCGGTGCCCACGGCTGGCAGCGAGATCGAACGCCCGACGGACAGGCAGTTCATCAGCATCATCCAGCCTTTGCCGAGCATTTCCTGACCACCGATGAGGTAGTCAAGCGGAATGAACACGTCCTTGCCGGAGTTCGGGCCGTTCATGAACGCGGCGCCCAGTGGCAGGTGACGACGACCGATTTCCACACCTGCGGTATCGGTCGGGATCAGCGCCAGGCTGATGCCGAGGTCTTCCTCTTCACCGAGCAGGTGATCCGGGTCATAAGCCTTGAATGCCAGGCCAAGCAGGGTAGCGACCGGGCCGAGGGTGATGTAGCGCTTTTCCCAGTTCAGGCGCAGACCGATCACTTCTTCACCTTCCCACTGGCCTTTGCAGATGATCCCGGTGTCGGGCATCGCGCCTGCGTCGGAACCGGCCAGCGGGCCGGTGAGGGCGAAGCACGGAATATCGTCGCCACGGGCCAGCCGCGGCAGGTAGTGATTGCGTTGTTCGTCGGTGCCGTAATGCAGCAATAGTTCGGCCGGGCCGAGGGAGTTGGGCACCATCACGGTAGAGGCGAGGTCGCCGCTGCGAGTGGCGAGTTTCATTGCCACTTGTGAGTGAGCGTAGGCCGAGAAGCCTTTGCCGCCGTATTCCTTGGGAATGATCAGGGCGAAAAAGCCATGTTCCTTGATGTGCGTCCAGGCCTCGGGCGGCAGGTCCATGGACTGGCCGATCTGCCAGTCGCTGACCATCGCGCAGAGTTCTTCGGTCGGGCCATCGATGAAAGCCTGTTCTTCTTCAGTCAGTTGCACCTTGGGATAGGACAGCAGTTTGTCCCAGTCCGGACGGCCGCTGAACAGCTCGCCGTCCCACCATACGGTGCCGGCATCGATCGCGTCGCGTTCGGTCTGCGACATCGGTGGCAGGGTTTTCTGGAACCAGTTGAACAGCGGCGCGGTGAAGTGTTTGCGACGCAGGTCAGGCAGCAACAATGGCGCGGCCACTACCGCCAACAGGACCCAGAAGACAAACAGCAGCCAGCCCGGCGCGTGACTGAAAATCCCCATGGCGACCAGATAGGCCGCAACGATGCCCAACGCGGGCAGCGGGGCGATGCGTCGATGGGCGAGATACGCCACGCCGACGATCAAAACCAGTATCCACAACAACAGCATATTCAGTCCTCCGTGAACCAAGGCAAATCGACCCTCCAGAGCTTAGACGGCATCTGCAAATAAGGGTGGTCAGAGCATGGTGATTGAAATCGTGGGAAACCCCGGATGGTTTTCGTAGGTTCGGTGGGCAACACGTGTGGGAAATCGTTCGTTGCTGCGCAGCTTTGCTTTCAGGTTTGGCCGAAACGTCGTTATCTCTGTGCTCAGGCTGTCGCTAGACTCGTGACTCATCCAGGAGATTGCCGTCATGCACGAGTATCTGAGCCCCGGCCGCTTCATCGATAGTGACCACCCGGCGGTGGTGGAGTTCGCCGAGCAGCATCGCGGTGCCAGTAATGATCCGCGTGAGCAGGCGATCAGTCTGTATTACGCCGTGCGCGAGGCGGTGCGCTACAACCCGTACACCTTCAGCCGTGATCCGCAAACCCTGCGCGGCAGTTACGCACTGGCAGCAGGGGAGAGTTACTGCGTGCCGAAAGCCACGCTGCTCGCCGGTTGTGCGCGGCATTGCGGGATCCCGGCGCGCATCGGTCTGGCCGATGTGCGCAATCATCTGTCGACGCCACGTCTGCTCGAGTTGCTGAAAAGCGATGTGTTCGCCATGCATGGCTACACCGAACTGTTTCTCGATGGTCGCTGGGTCAAGGCGACGCCAGCGTTCAACCAGCAACTGTGCGAGTTGTTCAACGTCGCAGCGCTGGAATTCGACGGCATCAATGACAGCGTTTTCCATCCGTTCAACCGTGACGGCGCGCAGTTGATGGAGTATCTGCTTGATCACGGCCAATTCACCGATGTGCCGGAAACCTTCTTCTTCGAGCACCTGCAAAAGTGCTATCCGCATCTGTTCAGTGAGCAACTGCCGGTGCTGCTGGGCGATATGCAGGCCGATTTGAGTCGCACCTGATCCGGCGTATGCTGGCCGTCCACTCACTTGCAAAGAGGCGGTCATGCTGAAGATCTGGGGACGGAAAAATTCATCGAACGTCAGAAAGCCCTTGTGGGCTGCCGAAGAGCTGGGCCTGGCGTACGAGGCCATCGATGCCGGCGGCGCGTTCGGTGTGGTCGACACGCCCGAGTACCGCGCGATGAACCCCAATGGCCGGGTGCCGGTGATCGAGGATGACGGGTTCGTGCTGTGGGAATCCAACGCCATCGTGCGCTATCTGCTGGCCAAACACGCCCCGGACAGCGCCTGGTATCCGGCGGATGCGCAAGCCCGCGCCGCAGCGGACAAGTGGATGGACTGGACCACTTCCAGTTTCGCCGGACCGTTTCGCACGGTGTTCTGGGGTGTGCTGCGTACGCCTGCCGAAAAGCAGGACTGGAAGGCGATCAACGCCGCGATCAAGGAATGCGATGAATTGCTGAACATGGCCGACCATGCCTTGATCAGCCAGCCTTATCTCTCCGGCAATGACATCGGGATGGGCGACATCCCGCTGGGCAGTTTCATTTATGCCTGGTTCGAAATGCCCATCGAGCGCGCTCCGCAACCGCATCTGCAAGCTTGGTATGAACGTTTGAAGCAGCGTGCGGCCTATCAGAAGGCGGTCATGACCGCGTTGACTTGATAATTACTATCGACACACTTGACTGTACTTGTGCGGCGGCGGCAAGCACCATTGCGAACTTGCGCCGCGGTTGTTTCCCTCGCCGCCGCCCTTATTTACTTCTTTCCTTCCTTCTTGGTGCGTAAATCCGATATGAGTTCCGCTCTGTCCATCCGGCAGCTAACCAAAACCTACGGCAACGGGTTCCAGGCCTTGAGTGGTATCGATCTGGACGTCGCCGAAGGTGACTTTTTCGCCTTGCTCGGCCCTAACGGTGCCGGCAAATCCACCACCATCGGCATCCTCTCGACCCTGGTCAACAAGACCAGCGGCACCGTGAATATTTTCGGCAATGACCTGGACAAGAACCCGGCGGCGCTCAAGCGCTCGATCGGCGTGGTGCCGCAGGAATTCAACTTCAACCAGTTCGAAAAGACCTTCGACATCGTCGTGACCCAGGCCGGTTACTACGGCATTCCGGCGAAAGTCGCCAAGGAACGCGCCGAGCAGTACCTGACCCAGCTCGGCCTGTGGGACAAGCGCGATGTGCCGTCGCGTTCGCTGTCCGGCGGCATGAAACGGCGTCTGATGATTGCCCGTGCGCTGGTGCATGAACCGCGTCTGCTGATCCTCGATGAGCCGACTGCGGGCGTCGATATCGAACTGCGCCGTTCGATGTGGACCTTCCTCACCGAGCTGAACCAGAAAGGCATCACCATCATCCTGACCACGCATTACCTGGAAGAGGCCGAGCAGCTGTGCCGCAACATCGGCATCATCGACCACGGCACCATCGTCGAAAACACCAGCATGAAACAGTTGCTGGGCCAGTTGCATGTGGAGACCTTTTTGCTTGACCTGAAGAACGACTTGAGCGCGGCGCCGCAATTGCTCGGCTACCCGGCCCGATTGCTCGACGGCCACACCCTGGAGGTGCAGGTCGACAAATCCATGGGCATCACGGCGTTGTTCACCCAGTTGGCGCAGCAGAACATCGAAGTGCTGAGCCTGCGTAACAAAACCAATCGCCTCGAGGAGTTGTTCGTGTCCCTGGTGGAGAAAAATCTGTCGAAGGTGGCGGTATGAGTTCCGAGTTCGGTCCCAACCTCGTCGCCCTGCAAACCATTGTCTACCGCGAGGTCAAACGCTTCATGCGGATATGGCCGCAGACGCTGCTGCCGCCAGCGATCACCATGGTTCTGTACTTCGTGATCTTCGGCAACCTGATCGGCCGGCAGATCGGCGACATGGGTGGCTTCACTTACATGGAGTACATCGTGCCGGGGCTGATCATGATGTCGGTGATCACCAACTCCTACGGCAACGTGGTCTCGAGCTTCTTCGGCAGCAAGTTCCAGCGCTCGATCGAAGAGTTGATGGTCTCGCCGGTGTCACCGCACACCATCCTGATCGGCTTCACCATTGGTGGCGTATTGCGCGGTCTGGCGGTGGGTCTGATCGTGACGATCCTGTCGCTGTTCTTCACCCATCTGCAGGTGCATCACCTCGGTGTGACCATTCTGGTGGTAGTGCTGACCGCGACAATCTTCTCGCTGCTGGGCTTCATCAACGCGGTGTTTGCGCGCAACTTCGATGATATTTCGATCATTCCGACCTTTGTGCTGACCCCGCTGACTTACCTGGGCGGCGTGTTCTACTCGATCACTTTGCTGCCACCGTTCTGGCAGACCGTGTCGCTGGCCAACCCGGTGCTGCACATGGTCAACGCGTTCCGCTACGGCATCCTTGGTGTCTCGGATATCCGTATCGGCATCGCCATCACCTTCATGCTGGTGGCGACCGTGGTGCTGTATCTCGGCTGCGCGCGGTTGCTGGTGAGCGGGCGCGGGATGCGTACCTGATCCCGACCGCGTCGCTTTCTTCGCTAGCAGGCTCGCTCCCGCATTGGAATGATATTCTCTGTGGGAGCGAGCCTGCTCGCGAAGGGGCCAGCCCAGACACAACAAAAAACGGCCTCCCATAGCGGAGGCCGTTTTGCATTCACTTCTGCCGACTTTTCTTGCGCCGCCGCCATTGCCGCGCCACCCACCAGCGCCAGTACAGCATCACCAGAAAGTACGCGAGAACGCCCAGCACCAGACCGACAACCACCGAGCCCAACAAAAACGGCTGCCACAATGTCGACAGCTCACCGCTGATCCATTCCCAGGTCAGCTCGTCCGGCAGATGCCGCGCCGGCACATCCATCAGGAACGCCCCGGCCTGATAAGTGCAGAAGAACACCGCCGGCATGGTGATCGGATTGGTCAGCCAGACCAGACTCACCGCGATCGGCATATTGCCGCGCACCATCACCGCCAATGCCGCCGCGACCAGCATCTGCGCGGGTATCGGCAGGAATGCCGCAAACAGGCCGACCGCCATCGCCCGGGCGACCGAGTGGCGGTTGAGATGCCAGAGGTTCGGGTCATGCAGCAACGTGCCGAGAAAGCGTAAGGATTTGTGTTCCCTGATGCTCGTCGGGTCGGGCATGTAACGTTTGAATAAGCGCCGGGGCATAAGGCTTCTCGGTCGGTTAAGGCGGCAAGTATGTCTGGATTCTACGAACCGCCCATTCAGACTTTGTGACAATTGTTGACGACGGTGGTGCCGCACACCCGCTATGCCTAAGGAGGGGACTCTCAAGGACGGGCATATGCGCACAGGGATGATGGCGCTGGCAGTCGGTCTGCTGGCCCCGGTTTTTTTGCCGGCCTTGCCGCCGGTCGGCTTGCTGGTAGTGCTGCCAGTGGTGGCGCTGATGCTGCTGCCGTTTCGCAGCTATCCATTGGCATGTTTGCTGTTTGGCTTTACCTGGGCCTGCGTTGGCGCGCAGTGGGCGCTGAATGACCGCTTGCCACCGAGTTTGGACGGCGAAACCCGTTGGCTTGAAGGGCGTGTGGTCGGCTTGCCGCAACACAACGATGGCGTGGTGCGTTTCGAGTTGGCTGATGCGCGTTCACGCCACGAAAAGCTGCCGTCGCTGCTGCGCCTGGCCTGGTACGCCGGGCCGGCGGTGAATAGTGGTGAGCGTTGGCGTCTGGCGGTGAAATTGAAGCGCCCGAGTGGCTTGCTCAACCCGGACGCCTTCGATTACGAGGCCTGGCTGCTGGCGCAACGGATCGGGGCGACCGGCACGATCAAGGATGGCCAGCGCCTGGCTGAGGCCCGGTATGCATGGCGCGACGGCGTTCGCCAGCGCCTGCTGGCGGCCGATGCACAAGGACGAGAGGGCGCGCTGGCGGCGCTGGTGCTTGGTGACGGTTCAGGCCTCAGTCGCGAGGATTGGCAGGTGCTGCAAGACACCGGCACCGTGCATTTGCTGGTGATCTCCGGCCAGCACATCGGCTTGCTCGCCGCAGTGATGTATCTGCTGGTCGCCGGGCTGGCGCGTTTCGGAATCTGGCCGTTGCGCTGGCCATGGCTGCCGTGGGCGTGCGGCCTGGCCTTCACGGCGGCGCTGGGTTACGGCCTGCTCGCCGGTTTCGATGTGCCAGTGCAGCGCGCCTGCGTGATGGTGGCGCTGGTGCTGCTGTGGCGCCTGCGTTTTCGCCATCTTGGTGCGTGGTGGCCGTTATTGCTGGCGTTCAATGGCGTGCTGTTGTTCGATCCGCTGGCCAGTTTGCGTCCAGGTTTCTGGCTGTCCTTCGCGGCGGTGGCAGTGTTGATCTTCACTTTCGGCGGGCGGCTGGGGGCCTGGCGCTGGTGGCAGACCTGGACCCGCGCGCAGTGGCTGATCGCAATCGGCTTGTGTCCGGTGTTGCTGGCGCTGAGCTTGCCGATCAGCGTCAGCGGGCCGGTAGCCAATCTGCTGGCCGTTCCGTGGGTCAGCCTCGTGGTGCTGCCGCCGGCATTGCTCGGCACGCTATTGCTGCCCGTGCCTTATGTTGGCGAAGGGCTGTTGTGGCTGGCCGGTGGTTTGATCGACTGGCTGTTTATCGGGCTGGCGCTGATTGCCTGGCACTGGCCGGCGTGGATACCTGCCGCCATTCCACTCTGGGCGTTGATCCTGGGCAGCCTTGGCGCGATTTTATTGCTGTTGCCCCGAGGCGTGCCAATGCGACCGTTGGGCTGGCCGCTAATGTTGCTCCTGGCATTGCCGCCTCAAGAGCGAATAGAAGAAGGGCGGGCCGATGTCTGGCAACTCGACGTCGGCCAAGGCCTGGCCATCCTCATCCGCACCCGCCATCACGCGCTTCTCTATGACGCCGGCCCGCGTTTCGGCGAGTTCGATCTCGGCGAGCGAGTGGTACTGCCAGCGTTACGTAAACTTAATGTCCAAGCGCTCGACTTGATGCTGCTCAGCCACGCTGACGCCGATCACGCTGGCGGCGCCCGGGCGGTAATGCAGGGATTGAAGGTGCACCGCGTGGTCAGCGGCGATGCGCCAAACCTACCGCCGGAGCTGAACGCCGAAGTCTGCGCAAGTGGCGAACGGTGGCAGTGGGACGGCGTGCAGTTCCAGCTCTGGCAATGGTCGGCGGCCGATGACAGCAACCAGCGCTCCTGTGTATTGCAGGTCGTGGCCAACGGTGAACGCCTGCTGCTCACCGGCGATATCGACATTCGCGCCGAGCGCGTTCTGCTCGACAGCCCGCTGGCCGTGCCGACGCAGTGGCTGCAATCGCCCCATCACGGCAGCCGCAGTTCATCATCGATGGCCCTGCTCAAAGCCTTGCAGCCCGAAGCGGTGCTGATCTCCCGTGGCCACGGCAACTCCTTCGGTCATCCGCATCCAACCGTGCTGGCGCGATACCGCAAGCAAGGTCTGCGCATCTACGACAGCGCCGAGCACGGTGCCATTCATCTGCAACTGGGCAGCTTCAAACCGCCGTGGACGATGCGTCAACAGCGGCGTTTCTGGCGCGATCCACCGGTGGCTGGCCGTTGATCGGTGCCAGCATGAGTGCCACCTCACGGTCGTCGGGGCGGCGACTCTTAATCGCGGATCGGTATGGTAAAGTGGCGCACTTTTTCGAGGGGACTGTCACTGTGTGGGAATTGGTCAAATCCGGCGGCTGGATGATGTTGCCGATCATTCTGAGTTCCATCGCGGCCATGGCGATCGTCGCCGAGCGCCTGTGGACACTGCGCGCCAGTCGCGTCACCCCCGAGCATCTGCTGGGTCAGGTCTGGGTCTGGATCAAGGACAAGCAGCTCAACAAGGAAAAACTCAAGGAATTGCGCGCCAACTCGCCGCTGGGGGAAATCCTCGCCGCAGGCCTGGCCAATTCCAAGCATGGTCGCGAGATCATGAAAGAGTGCATCGAAGAGGCCGCCGCGCGGGTCATTCATGAACTCGAACGCTACATCAACGCGCTCGGCACCATCGCCGCCATGGCGCCGCTGCTCGGCCTGCTCGGCACCGTGCTGGGCATGATCGACATTTTCAGTGCCTTCACCGGCTCCGGCATGACCACCAATGCTTCGGTATTGGCCGGCGGTATTTCCAAAGCGCTGATCACGACCGCAGCGGGCCTGATGGTCGGGATTCCAGCGGTGTTCTTCCACCGGTTTTTGCAGCGCCGCATCGACGAGCTGGTGGTCGGTATGGAGCAGGAAGCGATCAAACTGGTGGAAGTAGTGCAGGGCGACCGTGATGTCGATCTGGCCGAGGGCAAAGCGTGAAATTCCGTCGCAAGCCCCGGGAAACCGTAGACATCAACCTCGCGTCGCTGATTGACGTGGTGTTCATTCTGCTGCTGTTTTTCGTGGTCACTACCACTTTCACTCGGGAAACCCAGTTGCGCGTGGATCTGCCGGAAGCGGTCAGCGGTTCGCCTGCCGAAGATCAGCAGGTCAAACTGCTGGACGTCGCGATCAGTGCCGAAGGCGTGTTCTCGGTGAACAACAAGATTTTGCCGAAGAATGATCTGGCGACGCTGATGGAAGCCATGCAGAAAGAATCCAACGGCGACACCAACATGCCGTTGTCGATCAGTGCCGATGGCAAGGCCCAGCATCAATCAGTGATCACCGCCATGGACGCGGCCGGCAAGCTCGGTTTCAGCCATCTGCGCATGACCACGGTCGAGGCGGCGCCGAAATCCTGATGAGCATGTCCGATCGCCTGCTCGCCGCGTGGTATCAGGGGCATCCGGCCCTGACGCTGCTGCGGCCACTGGAAATGCTGTATCGCCGTGTGGTGATCAACAAGCGTCAGCGCTTTCTCGATGGTCAAGGCGAGATCTACCAGTCGCCCGTGCCGTTGATCGTGGTCGGCAATATCACCGTTGGCGGTACCGGCAAGACGCCGATGATTCTCTGGCTGATCGAACATTGCCGACGCCGTGGACTGCGCGTCGGCGTGGTCAGTCGCGGTTACGGCGCCAAACCGCCGCAACTGCCGTGGCGGGTTGAGGCCGAGCACAGCGCCGAGATTGCCGGTGACGAGCCGTTGCTGATCGTCCAGCGCACCGGCGTGCCGCTGATGATCGACCCTGATCGCAGCGCCGCCGTCAAAGCCTTGATCGCCAGTGAACCGCTGGATCTGATTCTGTCCGACGACGGCATGCAGCATTATCGCCTCGCGCGGGATCTGGAACTGGTGCTGATCGATGCCGCACGGGGCCTGGGCAACCAGCGCTGTCTGCCGGCCGGGCCGTTGCGGGAGCCGGTCGAGCGCCTGCAAAGCGTCGATGGCGTGCTGTTCAACGGTGCCCTTGATGATCGCGACGATGGTTTCGCCTTCCGCCTGCAACCCACCGCGCTTGTCAATCTGCGCAGCGGCGAGCGTCAGTCGCTCGAGCATTTCCCGCCCGGGCAAGCGCTGCATGCGGTGGCCGGGATCGGCAATCCGCAACGTTTCTTCAATACCCTCGAAGCGCTAGACTGGCGGCCGATCACCCATGCATTTGCCGACCACGCCGAGTACAGCGTGCAGGCGTTGAATTTCACCCCGTCATTGCCGTTGGTGATGACCGAAAAGGACGCGGTGAAGTGCCGTGCCTTTGCTGCTGCCGACTGGTGGTATCTGGCGGTCGATGCCGTGCCGTCGCCAGCCTTCGTGGCCTGGTTCGACACTCAGCTGATGCGCCTGTTGCCGGATCGTCTGCTGCCTTAACTCTTTTATTTCTGGGAATGTTCATGGACACCAAACTGCTCGACATCCTTGCTTGCCCCGTGTGCAAAGGCCCGCTCAAGCTCAGCGCCGACAAGACCGAACTGATCAGCAAGGGCGCCGGCCTGGCCTATCCGATCCGCGACGGCATCCCGGTGATGCTGGAAAGCGAAGCGCGCACCCTGACCACCGACGAGCGTCTGGATAAATGACCACAGCCTTCACCGTTGTCATCCCGTCGCGATTCGCCTCGACCCGTCTGCCGGGCAAGCCGTTGCTGGATATTGCCGGCAAGCCGATGATCCAGCATGTCTGGGAACAGGCGAGCAAAAGCAGCGCGACCCGCGTCGTGGTTGCCACCGATGACGCGCGCATCGTCGAGGCGTGCAAAAGCTTTGGCGCCGAAGTGGTGCTGACCCGTGAAGATCACAACTCCGGCACTGATCGTCTGGCCGAGGTCGCAGCGAAACTCGGTCTTGCGCCTGATGCGATCGTGGTCAACGTCCAGGGCGATGAGCCGCTGATTCCGCCGAGTGTGATCGATCAGGTCGCCGCTAACCTGGCCGCTCACACCGAGGCGCGCATGGCCACGCTGGCTGAGCCGATCGAAGACGTGGAAACCCTGTTCAACCCCAACGTGGTCAAGGTCGCCAGCGACATCAACGGCCTCGCGCTGACTTTCAGCCGCGCGACCTTGCCATGGGCACGCGATGCATTTGCCAAGAGCCGCGAGCAGCTGCCTGAAGGCGTGCCCTATCGTCGCCACATCGGTATTTATGCCTATCGCGCCGGGTTCCTCCACGACTTCGTGAGCTGGGGGCCGTGCTGGCTGGAAAATACCGAATCTCTTGAGCAACTGCGTGCCTTGTGGCACGGCGTGCGTATCCATGTTGCCGACGCGCTGATCGCGCCGCCGACCGGTGTCGACACCGTTGAAGACCTTGAGCGGGTTCGTCGCCTGCTGGGGGCCTGATGCGCGTTCTGTTTGTGTGCCTGGGCAACATCTGCCGTTCGCCCACCGCTGAAGGCGTGTTGCGCCACAAGTTGCGTGAAGCCGGGCTGGTCGATGTGGTCGAAGTGGCCTCCGCCGGCACCGGTGACTGGCACGTCGGCAACCCGCCGGACAAGCGCAGCCAGGCCGCGGCGAAAGTGCGCGGTTATGACCTGTCGACGCAACGCGCGCAGCAGGTCAGCCGGGCCGATTTCGCCAGCTACGACCTGATTCTCGCCATGGACAACAGCAATCTGCGCAATCTCAAGGCCCTGCAGCCGTCCACCGGCAGAGCCGAGCTGGATCTGTTTTTGCGTCGTTATTCCGGGCTGGTCGATGAAGTGCCGGATCCGTATTACGACGGTGATCAGGGTTTCGAGCAGGTGCTCGATCTGATCGAAGCGGCCTGCGACCAGTTGCTGATCGAAGTGAAGGGCCGTTTATGAGTTTGCAGGTCCAACCGCAAGTATCGTTGCAGGCCTTCAATACGTTTGGCGTCGATGTGCGCGCGCAGCTGTTTGCCGAAGCCCGCAGTGATGACGATGTCCGCGAAGCGCTGGCCTATGCCGCTTCCCATGACGTGCCGTTGCTGGTGATCGGCGGCGGCAGCAACTTGCTGCTCACGGCGGATATTGCGGCGTTGGTATTGCGCATGGCCACGCGCGGCATCCGCGTGCTCAGCGACGATGGCAGTCGCGTGGTGGTCGAGGCGGAAGCGGGCGAACCGTGGCACCCGTTCGTGCAGCACACGCTGGCCCAGGGTTTTGCCGGGCTGGAAAACCTCAGCCTGATTCCCGGCACCGTCGGCGCCGCGCCGATGCAGAACATCGGCGCCTATGGTGTCGAGATCAAGGACGTGTTTACCGGCCTGACTGCGCTGGATCGCGAGAGCGGCGAGCTGCGGGATTTCAGCCTGGAGCAGTGCAATTTCGGCTACCGCGACAGTGTGTTCAAGCAGCAGCCGGGACGTTGGCTGATTCTGCGGGTGCGCTTCAAGCTTGATCGCGCCGCGCACCTGCATCTGGAATACGGCCCGGTCCGTCAGCGCCTGAGCGAGCAGGGCATCGAGCAGCCGACGCCCAGCGATGTCAGCCGCGCCATCTGCAGCATCCGCAGTGAAAAACTGCCGGACCCGGCGGTGCTCGGCAATGCCGGCAGCTTTTTCAAGAATCCGCTGGTGCCTGCCGCTGTGGTCACGCAGATCAAAGCGCAGCACCCGGATCTGGTGGCTTACCCGCAAGCGGACGGGCAGATGAAATTGGCCGCTGGCTGGCTGATCGAACGCGCCGGCTGGAAGGGTTTTCGCGATGGCGATGCCGGCGTGCACAAGTTGCAGGCGCTGGTGCTGGTCAACTACGGCACGGCCACCGGCCTGCAACTGCTCGACCTGGCGCAACGTATCCAGAAAGACATCGCCGAACGGTTTCATGTCGAACTGGAAATGGAGCCCAATCGGTATTGAAGCAGCTGCAAGTTTCAAGCTTCGAGCGGCAAGCTGCACTGCGTCATGAGCTATCTGGCGCTCTTGCTTGCAGCTTGTAGCTAGAAACTTGCAGCTAAAAAGCCCTGTATAAGCAGGGCTTTTTTGTTAATGTTGGGTTAACTTAGCCGCCTAACGATACCAATCATTTGCTTCACCCAAGGCGCGGTTGCGAGCTGCAATCTGCGAGCGAATCAGACGCGCCTTCACTTTGAGCTTGCAGCTTGCAGCTTGCCGCTAAGATGTAACCCATAACCACTAAAAAATATGCGGGCGTGCCCATGATTACCCTGAAACTCAACGGTCAAGACCACTCCCTCGATGTCACCGAAGACATGCCGCTGTTGTGGGCGATTCGTGACGTCGCCGGTTACAACGGCACCAAATTCGGTTGCGGCATGGGCCTGTGCGGCGCCTGCACCATCCATATCGACGGCTTGCCGGCACGCAGTTGCATCACGCCGATCGGCTCGGTGATCGGCCAGAACGTCACCACCATCGACAATCTCCACGCCGACCCGGTAGGCAAGGTCGTGCAGCAAGCCTGGCTCGACAGCGCCGTGGCTCAATGCGGTTATTGCCAGGGCGGGCAGATCATGTCGGCCACCGCTCTGCTGAAAACCAACCCGAACCCGAGCGACGAGCAGATCGAAGAAGCCATGGTCGGCAACATCTGCCGCTGCGGCACCTACAACCGGATCAAAACCGCGATCCGCCAGGCCTCCACCCACCTGAAGGAGGTGAAGGCATGAGCCGTGTCCCGAATGATTTCGCCCTGAGCAACCTCAGCCGCCGTGGTTTTCTCAAAGGCGTCGGTGCCACCAGTGCGCTGGTCCTCGCCGCGAGCTGGGGCTGGCAGGATGCGCTGGCCGATGACGCTGCGAAGAAATTTGGCGCCGACGGCATGCCCAATGGCTGGATCGACGATCCCAAGGTCTACGTGAGCATTGCTGCCGATGGCAGCGTCACCGTGGTGTGCAACCGTTCGGAAATGGGCCAGGGCGTGCGCACCAGCCTGAGCATGGTAGTGGCCGATGAACTCGAGGCCGATTGGGCTCAGGTCAAAGTGCAGCAGGCGCCGGGTGACGAAGTGCGCTTCGGCAACCAGGACACCGATGGTTCGCGCAGCATGCGTCACTGGTACGAGCCGATGCGTCGTTGCGGCGCCGCCGCGCGGACCATGCTCGAACAGGCCGCCGCTGCGCAGTGGAAAGTGCCGGTTGGCGAATGCCATGCGCAGCTGCACAAAGTCATTCACAAACCGTCCGGCCGCGAACTGGGCTACGGCGAACTCGCCGCTGCCGCCAGTGCGCTGGCAGTACCGGCGCGTGACAGCCTGCGACTCAAGCAGCCGTCGGAATTTCGCTACATCGGTAAGGAAGGCACCAAGGCCATCGACGGTGCCGATATCGTCAATGGCCGCGCAGTGTACGGCGCCGACGTGCATTTTGACGGCATGCTCTACGCCACCATCGCTCGTCCGGCAGTGTATGGCGGCAAGGTCAAAAGCCTCGATGACAGCGCCGCGCTGAAAGTCCCCGGCGTGCTAAAAGTCATGCAGATCGAAGGCCGGCCGTTGCCGTCAGAGTTCCAGCCACTGGGCGGCGTCGCGGTTGTGGCCAGCAATACCTGGGCAGCGATCAAGGGCCGCGAGGCGCTGAAGATCGAATGGGACGACGGCCCGAATGCCAGTTATGACTCGATTGCCTATCGCAAGGAGCTTGAAGCCGCGTCGCTGAAGGCCGGCAAAGTGGTGCGCAACACCGGTGACATCGACAAGGCCTTGAGCGGTGCCTCCAGCACCCTCGAAGCCTCGTACTACCTGCCGCATCTGGCGCAGGCGCCGATGGAACCGATGGTTGCTATCGCCCGTTACAAGGACGGCGTCTGCGAGGCCTGGGCGCCGAGTCAGGCACCGCAGGTCACCCGTGAGCGCATCGCCGAGCGTCTGGGCGTGCCGTTCGAAAAGGTCACCGTCAACGTGACATTGCTGGGCGGTGGTTTCGGGCGCAAGTCGAAACCGGACTTCGTCGTTGAAGCGGCGATTCTCGCCAAGGAGTTTCCGGGCAAGGCTGTACGGGTGCAGTGGACGCGCGAAGACGACATCCACAATTCGTATTTCCACACCGTGTCGGCGGAATATCTCAAGGCGGGTATCGACAAGAACGGCATGCCGTCAGGCTGGCTGCATCGCACCGTGGCGCCAAGCATCACCGCGCTGTTTGCGCCGGACATGAACCACGAAGCGGCGTTCGAGCTGGGCATGGGCTTTACCAACATGGCCTATGCGATTCCCAACGTGCGCCTGGAAAACCCCGAAGCCAAGGTACACACGCGGGTCGGCTGGTATCGCTCGGTGTCGAACATTCCCCACGGCTTTGCGATTCAGAGCTTCGTCGACGAACTGGCGCACAAGGCCGGTGAAGATCCGCTCAAGTACCAGATCAAATTGCTCGGCCCGGACCGGCAGATCGATCCACGCACCTTGAGCGAAGAGTGGAACTACGGCGAATCGCCCGAGCGTTATCCGATCGACACCGGGCGCATGCGCACCGTGCTGGAAACCGCCGCCAAGGCAGCCGGATGGGGACGCAAACTGCCCAAGGGTCGTGGCCTCGGTCTGGCAGTGCATTACAGCTTCGTCACCTATGTGGCGGCAGTGATCGAAGTCGAGGTCAAGGACGACGGTTCGCTGATCGTGCACAAGGCCGACATCGCCGTGGACTGCGGGCCGCAGATCAACCCTGAGCGCATCCGTTCGCAGTTCGAAGGTGCGTGCGTCATGGGCCTGGGCAACGCCGTGCTCGGCGAGATCAGCTTCAAGGACGGCAAAGTCCAGCAGGACAACTTCCATATGTACGAGGTCGCGCGCATGTCGCTGGCGCCCAAGGAAGTCGCCGTGCATCTGGTCACGCCGCCGGGTGACGTGCCGTTGGGTGGTGTTGGTGAGCCGGGTGTGCCGCCGATTGCCCCGGCGCTGTGCAATGCGATCTTCGCCGCCACCGGCAAGCGCATCCGCAATCTGCCGGTGCGGTATCAGTTGCAGGGCTGGCAGAAGGCGCAAGCGTAATGGACAGCGTCGATCTCAACGTCCTGCGCAGCGTCCTCGAGTGGCGCCGCGCCGGACAGCGGGTGGTGCTGTTCAGCGTGGTGCAGACCTGGGGCACTGCGCCGCGCTCGCCCGGTGCCATGCTCGCCTTGCGCGAGGACGGCGTGGTGATCGGCTCGGTGTCGGGCGGCTGTGTCGAGGATGACTTGATCGCGCGGCTGCACGACGGCCGCATCGCCACCGACGGCCCGCCGGTGCAGATGATCACTTATGGCGTGACCCGCGAGGAGGCCGCGCGTTTCGGTCTGCCTTGCGGTGGCACCCTGCGCCTGACCGAAGAGCGCGTCGGTGACCCGGCGTGGGTCGCCGAGTTGCTGCAGCGTTGCGAAAACCATGAAATCGTTGCCCGAGAACTGAACATCGAAACCGGCGAGGTGCGGCTGGCTCCGGCGAGCAAGTCCGATTCGCTGGTGTTCGACGGCAAGACTCTGCGAGCGATTTATGGTCCGCGCTGGCGCTTGTTGCTGATCGGTGCCGGGCAGTTGTCGCGCTACGTCGCCGACATGGCGCGGCTGCTGGATTTCGAAGTGCTGATCTGCGATCCGCGAACCGAGTTCGTCTACGGCTGGGAAGAGCAGCATGGCCGTTTCGTCCCCGGCATGCCGGATGAGGCTGTGCTGAACATCCAGACCGACGAGCGCACAGCGATTGTCGCCTTGACTCACGATCCACGTCTGGATGACATGGCCTTGCTCACTGCGCTCGACTCGCCGGCGTTCTATGTCGGCGCGCTCGGCTCGCGGGTCAACAGCCAGAAGCGCCGGGAAAATCTGGCTCAGCTAGGCTTGTCGCAAGCATCGATTGATCGCTTGCACGGGCCGATCGGCCTGCACATCGGCAGTCATTCGCCGGCAGAGATCGCCTTGTCGTTGCTGGCGGAAATTGTTGCGATCAAGAACGGTGTGGAGCTGAAACAGAAAAAACCGCTGGAGGGTGCATGAGCCAATCCATCGCAGTGATTGTGCTGGCGGCGGGCGAGGGCAAACGCTTTCGCCAGATCGCCGGCCCCGACAAAGACAAATTGCTCGCTGATTGCACCGGGCGTGACGGCGCCGTGCGCTCGGTCATCGAACAGGTGCTGGTGAACCTGCCGGCCAGTCTCGCCAAGCGCGTTCTGGTCACCACTGAAGCGCGACCGCAGGCGATGCGCATGGCTCAGGCTTACGGCTGCGACGTGGTGTCGATCGAATCGACCGGCATGGGCGACAGCATTGCCGCAGGTGTTGCCGCTTGCCCGGGCGCTGATGGCTGGTTGATTGTGCTCGGCGATATGCCGTTTATCTTGCCTTCGAGTATCGAGCGAGTAGTTGCGGCGATGGCTGATGACGCGGTGAGTGTGCCGGTGCTGGGTTGCGAATTTGGCCATCCCGTGGGGTTTGGTCGTTCGTTTGGCGCGCAATTGCAGGCGCTGACCGGTGACCGTGGTGCACGGCCGTTGTTTGCGCAGGGACGGGTGGTGGAAGTGGCGGTGGATGATCCGGGGGTGTTGTGGGATATCGATGTGCCTGAATCTTTGGTATTTCCTCAGCCCTGAGCCGTGTTGAAATTCCTTGTGGGAGCGAGCCTGCTCGCGAATGCGCTGGTTCAGCTACATGAATATTGTCTGACCCAGCGCTTTCGCGAGCAGGCTCGCTCCCACAAAGGTTGTGGATGATGCTGGTATTTCAGGCAATAAAAAGCCCCGCCAGGCTTTCACCGGGCGGGGCTTTTTATTGGCTTCAGGAATTACACGAGTGGTTTAGGCTCGTGCTCTTTTTCCTGGGCTTCTTCGCGCTGTTCAACTGCATCCTGAACGGAGCGTGGTGCTTCAGCGATGACCGCTTCAACCGATGCTTCTTCCGCGACCGGGGCAGGGGCTGCCTCGATCACTTCAGCCGCAGCGGCTGGTTCGGCAGCAACCGGAGCCGCAGCGGCAGCCAGTTCGGCTTCCTTCTGCAGACGCTCGGCTTCACGCTTGCGACGACGCACTTCACGCGGGTCGTTTGGCGCGCGGCCGTTCGGCGTCAGGGCGCTGACCGGAGCCGGCGCTTCAACCACTGGCGATGGCGCTTCGACTGCGGCTGGTGCTTCTTCAACCTGAGCTTCGGCAACCGGAGTTTCAACCACTGGTGTCGGCGCCGGCTCGGCCGCTGCAACTACTGGCTCGGAAACCATGGCTTGCGGCACTTCGGCTTCAGCGACCGGCGCTGGAGCTTCGGTCACAGCTGGCTCGGCAACCCAGTTGAACGCAGTCTGCTCTTCGCGAACTTCACGCACGGTTTTGGTCACGTTTTCGCTGACGGTTTCTACCGCTGGCTCAGTGACGGCCGCTGGTGCTTCGACGACAGCTTCCGGTTCGGCAGTTGCTTCAGCCTGAGGTTGAGCTTCGCGGACCGGAGCGACTTCGATTTCCGGTGCAGCAGTCACTTCCACTGGTGTGGTGGCTTCGACAGCCGGCGCTTCGACTGGAGCAGTTTCCAGTGTGGCGGCGGTGGCGCGTTCAGCCTGCTCGTGGGCTTGGGCTTCTGCCGGAGCGCTGATGGTGCTGCTGGCAACAGCGGCGGTGACGGCCAGGCCAGCGGCCAGATCGGCAGTGCTTGGCTCGCCAGCGTTTTCAGCGGACTCGGATTCTTCCGAACCTTCGATCACGTTGCCGTTGGCATCACGTTGCCGCTCGCGACGGTTGCTGCGACGACGCTGGCCACGGGAGCGACGACGTGGACGATCGCCTTCGGCGTTGTCCTGACCGTCTTCCGGCAGTTGCTCTTCGTTGTTGCTGTTCACTTCTTCTTCAGCGACGGCAGCAGCGGCCTGCTCGGCACGCGGTTGACGCTCTTCACGCGGTGGACGCGGAGCGCGTTCTTCGCGTGGCTGACGGGCCGGACGCTCTTCAGCGGTCACGGCAGCAACAGCTGCGGCTGCGGCTGGCGCGGCGTCCAGCGGCTCGCGCAGTTCACGCACGCGTTCTTCACGCTCGCCACGCGGCTTGCGATCTTCACGTGGGGCACGCGGTGCACGTTCTTCACGCGGGGCACGTGGTGCGCGCTCTTCGCGGGCTACCGGCGCTTCGCTGCGGGTTTCACGCGGCTCGCGGGCTTCACGTAGCTGGCGCTCTTCGCGCGGCTCGCGTGGTGCGCGCTCTTCACGTGGAGCACGTTCTTCGCGCGGCTTGCGTTCTTCATCGCGGCGACCGTTACGGTTGCGGCTCTGCTGGCGACCGTTGCGACGCTCTTCGTTGCGGGCAGGACGCTCGGTGGCAGCCGGTTTCGCAACCGCGACCGGTGCGGCTGGCTCTTCCTTGGTGGCGAACAGGCTGACCAGCGACTTCACCAGACCCTTGAACAGGCTTGGCTCAGGCGCGGCAACCGGTGCAGGAGCAGGTGCGGCAGGGGCAACTTCAGTCGGCACCGGTGCGTTGGCACGGGCCGGCGCAGTCTTCACTGCAGCTTCCTGGCGAACCAGAGTACGGGTCGCAGCGGCTGGCTGGACTTCTTCGACTTCGGCAGCGGCGGCAGCGATTTCGTAGCTGGACTGGTTGGTCGCGGCTTCCGGGCTGTCGTCACGCAGACGCTGAACTTCAAAGTGCGGCGTCTCGAGGTGATCGTTCGGCAGAATGACGATACGGGCACGGGTGCGCAGTTCGATCTTGGTGATCGAGTTGCGTTTTTCGTTGAGCAGGAACGCAGCGACCGGGATCGGCACTTGCGCGCGAACTTCGGCGGTGCGGTCTTTCAGGGCTTCTTCTTCGATCAGGCGCAGAATGGCCAGCGACAGCGATTCAACGTCACGGATGATGCCGGTGCCGTTGCAACGCGGGCAGACGATGCCGCTGCTTTCGCCCAGCGATGGACGCAGGCGCTGACGGGACATTTCCAGCAGGCCGAAACGCGAGATGCGACCGATCTGCACACGGGCGCGGTCAGCTTCCAGGCATTCGCGGACTTTCTCTTCCACGGCGCGCTGGTTCTTGGCCGGGGTCATGTCGATGAAGTCGATGACGATCAGGCCGCCGATGTCGCGCAGGCGCAACTGACGGGCGATTTCTTCGGCGGCTTCAAGGTTGGTCTGCAGGGCGGTTTCTTCGATGTCGCTGCCCTTGGTGGCGCGCGCCGAGTTGATGTCGATGGACACCAGGGCTTCGGTCGGATCGATGACGATGGAGCCGCCGGAAGGCAGTTCGACGACGCGCTGGAACGCGGTCTCGATCTGGCTTTCGATCTGGAAACGGTTGAACAGCGGCACGCTGTCTTCGTACAGCTTGATCTTGCTGGCGTACTGCGGCATCACCTGGCGGATGAAGGTCAGGGCTTCGTCCTGGGCTTCAACGCTGTCGATCAGCACTTCGCCGATGTCCTGGCGCAGGTAATCGCGGATGGCGCGGATGATCACGTTGCTTTCCTGGTAGATCAGGAAAGGCGCGGAGCGATCCAGCGAGGCTTCTTTGATGGCGGTCCACAGTTGCAGCAGGTAATCGAGGTCCCACTGCATTTCTTCGCTGCTGCGGCCCAGGCCGGCAGTGCGCACGATCAGCCCCATGTCGGCCGGAGCGACCAGACCGTTCAGCGCTTCACGCAGTTCGTTGCGCTCTTCACCTTCGATGCGACGGGAGATGCCGCCGGCACGCGGGTTGTTCGGCATCAGTACGAGGTAACGACCGGCCAGGCTGATGAAGGTGGTCAGGGCGGCGCCCTTGTTGCCACGTTCTTCTTTCTCGACCTGCACGATGACTTCCTGGCCTTCGCTCAGGACGTCCTTGATGTTGACGCGGCCTTCGGGGGCTTTCTTGAAGTATTCGCGGGAGATTTCTTTGAGGGGCAGGAAGCCGTGGCGCTCGGAGCCGAAATCGACAAAGGCAGCCTCAAGGCTTGGTTCGATGCGAGTGATACGGCCTTTATAGATGTTGGCCTTCTTCTGCTCGCGTGCACCGGATTCGATGTCCAGGTCGTAGAGGCGCTGGCCATCTACCAGTGCAACACGCAACTCTTCGGGTTGAGTTGCGTTAATCAGCATTCTTTTCATGTAGTACCGTCGGTTTCCGGGCTGCCGGAAACGGCGTTCGGCACACACGACTTCTCACGGTCGGTGTCAGGTGCGTCGGGAGTGGTTGGCCATTCCCGTGTCCAGCGATGTGCGGCCAATTGGGCCGATACCGCGACGTACGCGTCCTGCTTGCTGTGGCTACTTAAGCACTCAGTCAGGAGGAGGAATCAACCAGCGGCTGTGGACGAGATGAAGCGTCTTGATCAAAGCTTGTTGCTACACAGTCCGGCGGTTGTGCATCTCCACCCTACACGTATCCCTGATAATTCGGGTGCTGCCGCGCGCAGAATCCGCAGCGGGTTGGCATTTACCGTGAGCTCCGAAAGGGGAGGTCACGCATCATGGCTAATTCAGGCGATGTTTCCGAAGCAATCGCTCGGGGTCATTCGCAGTCGACTGCACTTTGTGAACTGGCCTTGAATGTTGCCTGCCGGGCGAGTGAGAACTCTGCTCGGCGGTGTAATTCAGGCCTCATGTCACCTGCGCTCGTTACAACCGCAAACTCCACCGTTACGTAGCGAAAGCCCCGTAGGACGGCCTCGCGCCCTGGTGAATTGCGTTGGTCAGGGCCGGTCTTTGACCGTGGTTCCGCTGTCCAGGCCGCTTTTGGCGGCGTTCGCGACTATAGCAGCAATGATTAAGTGCTTCAATTCCATAAAAATTGTTATCATCCGCGGCATGACAACTACTGCCCCTTCGACTCCAGGCGTTCAACTGCTTGAAGTCTCGCCGGAGTATGCCGGCCAACGAATCGACAACTTTCTTCTCGCCCGGCTCAAAGGCGTGCCCAAGACCTTGATTTACCGCATTTTGCGCAAAGGCGAAGTGCGCGTGAACAAAGGTCGGATCAAGCCCGAATACAAGCTGCAGGCCGGCGATATCGTGCGCGTGCCGCCGGTTCGCGTGCCTGAGCGCGACGAACCGGTGCCGCTGGCCCAGGGGCTGTTGCAGCGCCTGGAAGCCTCGATCGTCTTCGAAGACAAAGCCCTGATCGTGATCAATAAGCCCGCCGGCATTGCGGTTCATGGCGGCAGCGGGCTGAATTTCGGCGTGATCGAAGCCTTTCGTCAGCTGCGTCCCGACGCCAAGGAGCTGGAGCTGGTTCACCGTCTCGACCGTGACACCTCCGGCCTGCTGATGATCGCCAAAAAACGCAGCATGTTGCGCCACCTGCACGAGCAGTTGCGCGGCGACGGCGTCGACAAGCGCTACATGGCGCTGGTCCGTGGCAACTGGGCAACCTCGATCAAGCAGGTTCGCGCGCCGTTGCTCAAGAGCAATCTGCGCTCCGGCGAGCGCATGGTCGAAGTTAACGATGAAGGCAAAGAAGCCCTGACGCTGTTCAAGGTGCTGCGCCGCTTCGGCGATTTTGCCACCATGGTCGAGGCGAAACCGGTCACCGGTCGTACCCACCAGATTCGCGTGCACACCTTGCATGCTGGCCATTGCATTGCCGGTGACAGTAAGTATGGCGACGAGGATTTCACCAAGGAAATCCGCGATCTGGGCGGTAAGCGTCTGTTCCTGCACGCTTACATGCTGACGGTGCCGCTGCCCGACGGCGGCAAGCTGAATCTGCAAGCGCCCGTCGATGAAATGTGGGCCAAAACCGTGGAGCGATTGAGTGCGCCCATCTGATTACAAGCTGTTGATTTTCGACTGGGACGGCACCCTCGCCGATTCCATTCATCGGATCGTCGAGGCGATGCACTCGGCGTCCGGGCGTTCCGGTTTCGAGCTGCGCGATGACTTCGCCGTCAAAGGCATCATCGGTCTTGGCTTGCCGGAAGCGATTCGCACCCTGTACCCGGAAATCAGCGACGCAGAAATGCTCGCGTTTCGCGAGTACTACGCCGATCACTACATCGCTGCCGAAGCCGTGCCTTCGCCGCTGTTCGAGGGCGTGGTCGAGTCGATGGCATCGTTTCGCGAGCAGGGTTATCACCTGGCGGTAGCGACGGGCAAGAATCGTCGCGGACTGGATCGGGTGCTCAAGGCCAATGGCTGGGAAGATTATTTCGATATCACCCGCGCTGCCGATGAAACTGCCAGCAAGCCACACCCTCTGATGCTTGAGCAGATCGTCAGTCACTGCGGCGTGCGCCCGGAACAGGCGTTGATGGTCGGTGATTCGTCGTTCGATCTGCTGATGGCGCGCAACGCGGGAATGGATTCGGTGGCGGTCAGTTATGGCGCGCAATCGATCGAGTCCCTGCAACAGTTCGAGCCGCGCCTGTCGATCGACCGTTTTTCTGAATTGCACGCCTGGCTGGGTCAGCGGGCTTAATACGTTTTTGCTGGGGTAGATGGCATGACCGACGAATGGAAAGCACCGGCCAAGGCAAGTGCCGACGACGGTGACGCGAAAAGCTGGAAGCTGTTGGAAAAGACTTTGCTGGCCGGCGTGCAGGAACAACGCCGTTCGCGGCGCTGGGGGATTTTCTTCAAGCTGCTGACGTTTGTTTATCTGTTTGTTGCGCTGCTGCTGTTCACGCCGCTGATGGACATGGAAAAAAGCGCCACCCGCGGCCCGAACTACACGGCGTTGATCGAGATCGATGGTGTAATCGCCGACAAAGAGCCGGCCAGCGCTGACAATATCGTTGGCAGTCTGCGCGCGGCGTTCGAAGACAAGAAGGTCAAGGGCGTGGTCCTGCGCATCAACAGTCCGGGCGGCAGTCCGGTGCAGTCCGGTTATGTCTATGACGAGATCAAGCGTCTGCGTGGCCTGCATCCAGAGATCAAGCTCTACGCAGTGATTTCCGATCTTGGTGCTTCGGGCGCCTATTACATCGCCAGCGCGGCGGATCAGATCTACGCCGACAAGGCGAGTCTGGTCGGCTCGATCGGCGTGACAGCAGCGGGTTACGGTTTTGTCGGCACCATGGAAAAACTCGGGGTTGAGCGCCGCACCTATACCTCGGGCGAGCACAAGGCATTCCTTGATCCGTTCCAGCCGCAAAAGCCTGAAGAAACCGCCTTCTGGCAAAGCGTGCTCGACACCACGCACAAGCAGTTCATCAACAGCGTCAAGCAGGGTCGTGGTGATCGCCTGAAGGACAAAGAGCATCCGGAGCTGTTTTCCGGGCTGGTCTGGTCGGGTGAGCAGGCGCTGCCGCTGGGTCTGATCGATGGCTTGGGCAGTGCCAGTTCGGTGGCGCGTGATGTGATTGGCGAGAAGGAGCTGGTGGACTTCACCGTGCAGGAATCGCCGTTCGATCGCTTCTCGAAAAAGCTCGGCGCCAGCGTGGCAGAGCAGTTGGCGATGTGGATGGGTTTTCACGGGCCGTCGTTGCGGTAAGACGGTTCAAGATCGAAAGATCGCAGTCGGCGGCAACTCTTGCACGGATCGGTGTAGGAGCTGCCGAAGGCTGCGATCTTTTGCTTTCAAGGAATTTGCACGCCTTCGACCAACAACATGTCGATCAGGCGAATCAGCGGCAGGCCGATCAGGCTGGTGGCATCCGGGCCTTCGGTCGATTGAAACAGGCTCACGCCCAGTCCTTCGGCCTTGAAGCTGCCGGCGCAGTCGTACGGTTGCTCGATGCGCAGGTAGCGTTCGATGCGCGCCTGATCCAGCTGACGCATGTGCACGGTAAACGGCACGCAGTCGACCTGGCATTGCCCGGTGTGGCTGTTGAGCAGTGCCAGGCCGGTCAGGAAGGTCACGCTCGCGCCGCTGGCCGCCATCAATTGCTCGCGAGCCTTCTCGAAGGTGTGCGGCTTGCCGATGATCTGTTCGCCGAGGACGGCGACCTGATCCGAGCCAATGATCAGATGAGCAGGGTGGCTGTCCGTCAGGGCGCGGGCTTTTTCCTCGGCGAGGCGTTTGACCAGATCGATCGCGGACTCGCCCGGGCGGTGGCTTTCATCGATGTCCGGCGAGCTGCAGACGAACGGCAGGTGCAGGCGGGCGAGCAATTCGCGGCGATAAGTCGAGCTTGAAGCGAGTAATAAAGGCAGCATGGACGTCTCCTGAGGCAGGTGCGGATTCTAGCGGAGGCGCGCAAGTGACGGACAGGGCACAATTTCCTTTGACATGGGTGGGTGCATCCCTATAATGCTGCGCCTATGTTGAATGACCCGATTCCACCTCACGTTGACCCGCGCAAATTGGCTGACCGTGGCACCACCCTTCAAGGTGAACTGCTGCTGGCCGATTTGAAGAGACTCTGCGACCCGCTTTCCGACGATGTCGGTACGGTGCAGGCAAAATTCGTTTTTGAACGAGATGAACGTAAGTCTGTGGTCATCCACAGCTTTATCGACACCGAAGTCAAAATGGTTTGCCAGCGTTGTCTTGAGCTGGTCACCCTGCCGATCCACAGCGAATGCAGTTACGCGGTGGTGAAGGAGGGTGCGAATACCCAGTCGTTGCCGAAAGGTTATGACGTGCTGGAACTGGGCGAAGATCCATTGGATCTGCAGTCACTGATCGAGGAGGAGCTTTTGCTCGCCTTGCCCATTGTGCCTGCTCATCATCCGGAAGAATGCCAGCAGCCGGCGGGAGCAGATGAGCCCGAACCGAGCGAGGACGAGGTAACGCGGTCCAACCCGTTCAGTGTATTGGCGCAGTTAAAGCGTGACCCAAACGTTTAGGAGTTAATCAATTATGGCTGTTCAGCAGAACAAAAAATCCCGCTCTGCCCGTGACATGCGCCGTTCGCACGACGCTCTCGAGGCTAGCACCCTGTCTGTAGAAAAAACCACTGGTGAAGTTCACCTGCGTCACCACGTATCGCCAGAAGGCGTATACCGTGGCCGTAAAGTGATCGACAAGGGCGCTGACGAGTAATCACTTGTCTGCTCAAGTCATCGCGATTGACGCAATGGGCGGGGACTTCGGTCCCCGCAGCATTGTTCAGGCCAGTCTCGCTTGCCTGTCTGCTACACCCTCGCTGCACCTGACCCTCGTCGGTCAACCCTCCCTTCTTGAAGAACTGATCCACGGCCAGTCGGCTGCCGATCGCGCGCGCCTGACGATTGTTGCGGCCAGCGAAGTCATCACCATGGACGAAAAACCCGCTCAGGCCCTGCGTGGCAAGCCGGATTCGTCGATGCGTGTAGCCCTTGAACTGCTGCGCGATGGCAAGGTGCAGGCCTGTGTCAGTGCCGGCAATACGGGTGCGTTGATGGCCTTGTCGCGATTCGTGCTGAAGACATTGCCGGGCATTGATCGTCCGGCCATGGTTGCGGCGATTCCGACGCAGACCGGTTATTGCCAGTTGCTCGATCTGGGCGCCAACGTCGATTGCAGTGCCGAGCACCTGTTGCAGTTCGCGGTGATGGGTTCGGTGGCTGCGCAGACTTTGGGCATTGCCCGTCCACGTGTTGCGTTGCTGAACATCGGCACCGAAGACATCAAGGGCAATCAGCAGGTCAAACTGGCCGCAACGCTGTTGCAGGCTGCGCGCGGGATCAACTACATCGGCTTTATCGAAGGCGACGGCTTGTATCGCGGTGAGGCCGACGTGGTGGTGTGTGACGGCTTCGTCGGCAATATCCTGCTCAAGTCCAGCGAAGGTCTGGCGACGATGATTGCCGCGCGCATCGAGGCGTTGTTCAAGAAAAACTTGGCCTCGCGCGCTGTCGGCGCTCTCGCGCTCCCGTTGATGAAGCGTCTGCAAGCTGATCTGGCCCCGGCGCGACATAATGGCGCAAGCTTTCTCGGCTTGCAGGGCATCGTTGTGAAAAGTCATGGATCGGCAGGGGTGCAGGGCTTTCAGAGTGCCATTCAACGGGCGCTGATCGAGATTCAGGAGAACCTGCCCGAGCGTCTCCACGGTCGTCTGGAGGAACTGTTGTCTTAGGCGTTTTCGTCGGACAATGCTTAAATGTGACCGCCCGGTTCAAAGGGCCATCCAAACTGTCAGTTTCTGGCGTCCCCAACAGGGCGTTATTTTCCGACGACAAGATCATTAGGGGCTTGTTACATGTCTGCTTCCCTCGCATTCGTCTTTCCAGGACAGGGTTCGCAGTCCCTCGGCATGCTGGCCGAGCTGGGCGCGCAACATCCGCTGATCCTCGAAACCTTTCAAGAAGCCTCTGCTGCGCTGGGCTACGACCTGTGGGCACTGAGCCAACAGGGCCCGGAAGAGCTGCTCAATCAAACCGACAAGACCCAACCGGCCATTCTGACCGCTTCGATCGCCCTGTGGCGTCTGTGGCTGGCCGAAGGCGGCGCGCGTCCGGCATTCGTCGCCGGTCATAGTCTGGGTGAATACAGCGCGCTGGTCGCTGCCGGCAGCCTGAGCCTGGCTGACGCGGTCAAGCTCGTCGAGCGCCGTGGCCAGTTGATGCAGGAAGCGATGCCGGCCGGGCAGGGCGGCATGGCCGCGATCCTCGGCCTGGAAGATGCCGACGTGCTGGCTGCCTGCGCCGAAGCGGCGCAAGGCGAAGTCGTCAGCGCGGTGAACTTCAACTCGCCGGGCCAAGTGGTGATCGCCGGTGCCAAGGCGGCCGTCGAGCGCGCCATCGAGGGTTGCAAGGCCCGTGGTGCCAAGCGCGCCATGCCGTTGCCAGTGAGCGTGCCGTCGCACTGCGAGCTGATGCGTCCGGCTGCCGAGCGCTTCGCCGAATCCATCGCCGCCATCGACTGGCAGGCGCCGCAGATCCCCGTGGTGCAGAACGTCAGCGCACAAGTGCCGGCCGATCTGGAAACCCTCAAGCGCGACCTGCTCGAACAGCTCTACAAGCCAGTGCGCTGGGTTGAATCGGTACAGACTTTGGCCGCCAATGGCGCGACCAATCTGGTCGAGTGCGGCCCGGGCAAAGTCCTCGCTGGCCTGAACAAACGTTGCGCCGAAGGCGTTTCGACTTCCAATCTCAATACCCCAGACGCCTTCGCTGCCGCTCGCGCAGCGCAGGCCTGAATCAGGAGAAACTTGCATGAGTCTGCAAGGTAAAGTTGCACTGGTTACCGGTGCAAGCCGCGGTATCGGCCAGGCCATCGCGCTGGAACTGGGTCGTCAGGGCGCCATCGTTGTCGGCACCGCGACCTCCGCGTCGGGCGCCGAGCGCATTGCCGCGACCCTGAAGGAAAACGGTATCCAGGGTGCCGGTTTCGAACTCAATGTCACCAGCGACGAATCGGTCAGCGCCGTGCTGGCAGGCATTCAGGAGCAGTTCGGTGCGCCGGTGGCGATTCTGGTCAATAATGCCGGTATCACCCGCGATAACCTGATGATGCGCATGAAAGACGACGAGTGGTACGACGTGATCGATACCAACCTGAACAGTCTGTATCGCCTGTCCAAGGGCGTTTTGCGTGGCATGACCAAGGCGCGCTGGGGTCGAATTATCAGTATTGGCTCGGTGGTGGGTGCCATGGGCAACGCCGGCCAAGTAAACTATGCAGCCGCCAAGGCCGGTCTGGAAGGTTTCAGCCGGGCGATGGCGCGTGAAGTCGGTTCGCGTTCGATTACGGTCAACTCGGTAACCCCAGGGTTCATCGACACCGATATGACCCGCGAGCTGCCTGAAGCACAGCGTGAAGCCTTGCAGACGCAGATTCCGCTGGGTCGTCTGGGGCAAGCTCAAGAGATCGCGTCCGTGGTCGCTTTTCTTGCATCCGACGGTGCGGCATACGTTACCGGGGCTACAATCCCGGTGAACGGTGGGATGTACATGTAAGTAAAATGTGACGGATTGCTTCAAAAAAATGTCATACGAGCTGTCTAAAATCCGTTATAAAGCTGCAATCTATTTATAGGCAGAGGGCCGCAGGGTTTGAGGAGTGAAGCTTTCAGTTGAAAAACTGAAAAGGCTTTCTATACACTTACCCACTGGCCAGCTGCCTGAATTTGTCCATTAGGAGTGAAAACAAGGTATGAGCACCATCGAAGAGCGCGTCAAGAAAATCGTTGCCGAGCAACTGGGTGTTAAAGAAGAAGAAGTGGTCAACACCGCTTCCTTCGTAGAAGACCTGGGTGCCGACTCCCTTGACACCGTTGAGCTGGTGATGGCTCTGGAAGAGGAATTCGAAACCGAAATCCCTGACGAAGAAGCTGAAAAGATCACTACTGTACAAGCTGCAATCGACTACGTTACCAGCCACCAGGCGTAACAGTTTGTAATCGTTGCTTGCTGTCATGGAAAAACCGCACTGCCATCATGGCGTGCGGTTTTTTCTTTAGGCCTGATGCAAAGTCGTCATTTGAAAAAGGAGAGTGCTGTGTCGCGTAGACGCGTCGTAGTCACCGGTATGGGTATGTTGTCGCCACTGGGCACGGATGTGCCGAGCAGTTGGCAGGGCATTCTGGCTGGCCGCAGTGGCATTGGTCTGATCGAACACACCGACCTTTCTGCCTATTCGACCCGCTTCGGTGGTTCGGTCAAAGGCTTCAATGTCGAGGAATACCTGTCGGTCAAGGAAGCGCGCAAGCTCGACCTGTTCATTCAGTACGGCCTCGCCGCAGGCTTTCAAGCCGTGCGCAACGCCGGTCTGGAAGTCACCGATGCCAACCGTGAACGCATTGGCGTGGCCATGGGTTCGGGGATTGGCGGTCTGACCAACATCGAAGAGACCAGCCGCACCCTGCACGAGACCGGTCCACGACGGATCTCGCCGTTCTTTGTGCCTGGCTCGATCATCAATATGATTTCCGGTTTCCTGTCGATCCATCTGGGCGCACAGGGACCCAACTACGCCATCGCCACCGCGTGCACCACCGGTACGCACTGCATCGGCATGGCCGCGCGCAACATCATGTACGACGAAGCCGACGTGATGATTGCCGGCGGTGCGGAAATGGCCGCCTGCGGTCTGGGCATGGGCGGCTTCGGCGCATCCCGTGCGCTGTCGACCCGCAATGATGAGCCGACCCGCGCCAGCCGTCCGTGGGACAAGGGCCGTGACGGTTTCGTCCTGTCCGACGGTGCTGGCGCTCTGGTTCTCGAAGAGCTCGAACACGCCAAGGCCCGTGGCGCGACGATCTACGCCGAGCTGATCGGTTTCGGCACCAGTGGCGACGCGTTCCACATGACCTCGCCACCCGCCGATGGCGCCGGTGCCGCGCGCTGCATCACCAATGCCCTGCGCGATGCGAAAATCAACGTCGACCAAGTGCAGTACATCAACGCCCACGGCACCTCGACGCCGGCCGGCGACCTTGCCGAAGCCAACGCGATCAAGTCGGTGTTCGGCGATCACGCCTACAAGCTGGCCGTCAGCTCGACCAAGTCGATGACCGGCCACCTGTTGGGTGCGGCGGGCGCGGTCGAAGCGATTTTCAGCGTGCTGGCGATCAACAGCCAGGTGGCACCGCCGACCATCAACCTTGATGAACCGGACGAAGGCTGCGATCTCGATTTCGTTGCGCACACCGCGCGTAACATGGACATCGATGTCGTGCTGTCCAACTCCTTCGGTTTTGGCGGCACCAACGGCACGCTGGCGTTCCGCCGGTTCGCCGGCTGATGGACAGCTGGGTCGACGGTCAACCGGCTGACGCGCTGTCGCTGAAAGATCGCGGCCTGGCTTACGGCGATGGCCTGTTCGAGACCATTGCCGTGCGCAGTGGACAGCCGGTCCTGCTGGATCGACACCTGACGCGCCTGGCCGATGGCTGCGCGCGTCTGGCCATTGCGACCGATCTCGAGCTGGTTCGCCATGAGCTGCTCAGCTATGCCGCTGCGATGGGCGAGGGCGTGCTCAAGCTCATCCTCACTCGGGGTGACGGCTTGCGCGGTTATGCGCCCGATCCTGCGGCGCAGGGCCGACGCATCCTGCAAGGCAATCCGCCGGCGGCTTATCCCGCTGCCCATGCCGAGCACGGTATCCGCCTGTTTCCCTGCAACACGCGTTTATCTACGCAGCCGTTGTTGGCCGGGCTCAAACATCTGAATCGACTGGAACAGGTGCTCGCCCGCGCCGAATGGCAGGACAGCGAGCATGCCGAAGGCTTGATGCTTGATCAGGCCGGGCGCGTCGTTGAGGGCGTGTTCAGCAATATTTTCCTGGTGCGCGACGGTGGTCTGATCACGCCCGACTTGAAGCGCTGCGGCGTCGCAGGTGTGATGCGCGCGGAAATATTGTTTCAGGCCGAGTCGCTGGCCATCCCCACGCAAATCGCCGATATCCGCCTCGAACAGCTGCAATGGGCTGATGAAGTGTTTGTCTGCAACAGCGTTTATGGCGTCTGGCCGGTACGCGCCTGTGCTGCACTGAGCTGGCCGGTTGGCCCGCTCACCCGTAAACTGCAAACCATTGCCCGCGCGCTACTGGATGCTTGATTCGTGAGACGTAAACTTTTGCTGCTGCTGGAAACCGGACTGGTTCTGGCAGGGCTGCTGTTGGGCGCCAGCGCCTGGAAAATTCATTCGGCGCTGGAACAGCCCCTGAACATCGCGCAGGAACAACTGCTGGATGTGCCGAAAGGCTCTACACCGACCCGTACCTTCCTTGAACTCGAAACCGATGGCGTCATCAAGGACGCGTTCTGGCTGCGCGTCTACTGGCGCTTCAATCTTGCCGGCACGCCGATTCACAGCGGCGAGTACCGCATGCAGCCGGGCATGACCGTCAACGGTCTGATCGATTCGTGGAAGCGCGGCGACGTGGTTCAGTACAGCCTGACCCTGGTCGAAGGCTGGACTTTCCATCAAGTGCGCGCCGCCCTGGCCAAGGACGACAAGCTCGAGCAGACCCTCACCGGCCTGAGCGACAGCGACGTCATGGCGAAGATCGGCCACAAAGGCTTGTTCCCGGAAGGCCGGTTTTTCCCGGATACCTATCGCTTCGTGCGCGGCATGTCCGATGCCGAGCTGTTGAAAAAAGCCTTTGATCGTCTCGATGAGGTGCTCGCCAAAGAGTGGGCGCAGCGTTCTGCCGACGTGCCTTACAGCGAACCTTATCAAGCGCTGATCATGGCCTCGCTGGTCGAGAAAGAGACCGGCGTTCCGCAGGAGCGCGGGCAGATTGCCGGCGTCTTTGTACGGCGCATGGCGCTGGGCATGCAGTTGCAGACCGATCCGACGGTGATTTATGGCCTCGGTGATCGCTACACCGGCAAACTGACCCGCGCACATTTGAAAGAGCCGACGCCCTATAACACTTACGTGATTCCCGGTTTGCCACCGACGCCGATTGCGATGGTCGGGCGCGAAGCGATTCATGCTGCGCTCAATCCGGTGGAAGGCAGCAGCCTGTATTTCGTCGCCCGTGGCGATGGCAGCCATGTGTTCTCCGATGATCTGGATGCGCACAACAACGCAGTGCGCGAATACCAGCTCAAGCGCCGTGCCGATTACCGTTCCAGCCCGGCACCAGTAACCGCGCCGGCCACCGATGAGGCCATTCCGGCGGCCTCGCCGAACACCGCGCCCGAGGTGCTGCCCGAAGTGCCATCGAAAGCGCCGCCGCAAGATCCGGCGCCAGCCCAAGAACCGGACGCCGCTGCACCGCAGAACGCGCAATGACTTTGATGAAGGACTGCCTGTGACTGGCTTGTTTATTACCCTGGAAGGCCCGGAAGGCGCGGGCAAGAGCACCAATCGCGAATACCTCGCCGAGCGCCTGCGCGCCGCCGGTATCGAAGTGCTGCTCACCCGTGAGCCCGGCGGTACACCGCTGGCCGAACGGATTCGTGACGTGTTGCTGACCCCGGCCGACGAAGTGATGCATCCGGACGCCGAGCTGTTGCTGGTGTTCGCCGCGCGCGCCCAGCATCTGGCCGAGGTGATTCGCCCGGCGCTGGCCCGTGGCGCTGTGGTGCTGTGTGATCGTTTCACCGACTCGACATACGCCTATCAGGGCGGCGGTCGTGGTTTGTCGCTGGAACGCATCGCCACCCTGGAAACTTTCGTGCAGGGCGACTTGCGGCCCGATCTGACACTTATTTTCGATCTGCCCGTAGAGATCGGTCTGGCCCGCGCCAGTGCCCGTGGCCGACTGGATCGTTTCGAACTCGAAGGCCGGGCGTTTTTCGAAAACGTGCGCAATGCGTTCCTGAAACGCGCCGAAGCCGACCCGTCGCGCTACGTGCGCATCGATGCCGGTCAGCCATTGGCCAAGGTCCAGCAATCGCTGGACACCTTGCTACCGAATTTGCTGGAGCTGGCCCGTGGCTGAGGCCTATCCATGGCAGGACAACCTCTGGCAGCAACTGGCCGGACGCAGTCAGCATGCCCACGCGTATCTGCTGCACGGTCCGGCCGGGATCGGCAAGCGTGCGCTGGCCGAACGCTTGATGGCCAGCCTGCTGTGTCAGCGTCCTACGCCTGAGGCGTGCGGCGAATGCAAATCCTGCTTGCTGCTCAAGGCCGGCAGTCATCCGGACAATTACATCCTGGAACCGGAAGAGGCGGACAAGGCGATCAAGGTCGATCAGGTTCGTGATCTGGTCAGTTTCGTCGTGCAGACCGCGCAGCTCGGCGGGCGCAAAGTGGTGTTGATCGAGCCGGTCGAGTCGATGAACATCAACGCTGCCAACGCCTTGCTCAAAAGCCTTGAAGAGCCGTCCGGCGATACTGTTCTGCTGTTGGTCAGCCACCAGCCCAGCCGTTTGTTGCCAACCATCAAAAGCCGTTGCGTGCAGCAGGCCTGCCCGTTGCCGGGCGAGGCGATGAGCCTGCAATGGCTGGCTCAGGCGCTGCCGGATTGCGCGGAAGAAGAGCGCGTCGAACTGCTGACGCTGGCCGCCGGATCGCCGCTGATGGCGGTCAGCCTGCAGTCGCAAGGTGTGCGTGAACAACGTGCACAAGTGGTCGAAGGCGTAAAGAAGTTGCTCAAGGGCCAGCAATCGCCGACGCAACTGGCGGAAGAGTGGAAAAGCATTCCGATGTTGCGTCTGTTCGACTGGTTCTGCGACTGGTCGAGCCTGATCCTGCGCTATCAACTGACTCAGGACGAAGCCGGCCTCGGCCTGGCCGATATGCGCAAGGTCGTGCAGTACCTGGCGCAGAAAAGCGCGCAGGGCAAAGTGCTGGATATTCAGGACTGGATTCTCGCCCAACGGCAGAAAGTGTTGAGCAAGGCCAACCTCAACCCGGCCCTGTTGCTGGAAGCATTGTTGGTGCAATGGGTGGGATTGCCTGGTCAAAGATAAGAATGTGTACCTAGACTCTGAAGATCAGCAGTGGAGGTGAACATGATTGAACCTGTCAGCCCGGGGCCGCGTAACGGCATCTTGTCCCTGACCATCAAGGACAAGTCGGTGCTTTACGCCGCCTACATGCCGTTCATCAAGAATGGTGGTCTGTTCATCCCGACCAACAAAAGCTACCGGTTGGGCGACGAGGTGTTCATGCTGTTGCACCTGATGGACGAAGCGGAAAAAATCCCCGTCGCCGGCAAAGTCGCCTGGATCACCCCCAAAGGTGCACAAGGCAATCGCGCCGCCGGTGTCGGCGTGCAGTTCAATGACGGCGACGACACTGCGCGCAGTCGCATCGAAACTCATCTGGCCGGAGCGCTGAAATCCGACCGTCCCACTCATACGATGTAAGTTGCAGTCCTTTTTATGCTCGTAGATTCCCATTGTCACCTTGACCGTCTCGACCTCGCCGCCCATGACGGCTCGCTGGATGCCGCACTCGCTGCGGCCCGCGAGCGTGGGGTCGGACACTTTCTGTGCATCGGCGTCAGTGCCGACAACGCCGCCGACGTCAAAGCCCTCGCCGAGCGGTATGCCGATGTTGATTGTTCGGTCGGCGTGCATCCGCTGGATGTTCAGCCGGGCGCGGCTCCTGCGCTGGACTGGCTTCTGCACGAACTCAATCATCCGAAAGTGGTGGCGATCGGCGAAACCGGTCTCGACTATCACTACGAGCCGGAAGCCGCCGAGTTGCAGCAGGAGTCGTTTCGCCTGCACCTGCAAGCGGCGCAGCAGACCGGCAAACCGGTGATCATCCACACCCGTGGCGCCCGTGCCGACACCCTCGAACTGCTGCGCGAAGCGGCGCTGCCCCAGGCGGGCGTGTTGCATTGCTTCACCGAAGACTGGGACATGGCCAAAGCGGCGCTGGACATGGGTTATTACATTTCCCTGTCGGGCATTGTTACGTTCCGCAATGCCGACGCCTTGCGTGACGTGGCGAGCAAAGTGCCGGCCGATCGCCTGCTGGTGGAAACCGACTCGCCGTACCTGGCGCCGATCCCGTATCGCGGCAAGCCGAACCTGCCGCAGTACGTGCGCGAAGTGGCGGAGTTTCTGGCGATGCTGCGTGGTGAGAACTACGAGCGCTTTGCCGAGCAGACCACAGAGAACTTCAAGCGTCTGTTCCCGCTGGCGAGTGTTAAATCTGCCCTGTGACGGCTGGCCAAATCGCAGGCAAAAAAAACCCGGGTTCTGGGGGGTGAATCCGGGTTAAGACCATTAGGAGTAAAACAAAGGCACGCGGTCCGTTGGTACCTTTACCGGCGCGACACTTGGGGGAGATGTCGCCCGACAGTTCAAGTATTGATCAGTCTGGCGTGCAGTCCAGTGAGCCGGTCGGGGTTTTTAAACAAATTTGGAATACGTTTGCTTCAGTTGAGTTCTCATTGCACCCGAATCGTTCTCGAAATGAACAAGAAACACAGATTTGGTCGATGAACCGTGCTTTTTTGCGCAAGTTAGGCATAATACGCGGCTTCGAATTTTGACCCTTCAGACCTTTTTCTTATGCATAAAGAACCTCGTAAGGTCCGTGAATTTCGTCGCCGCGAGCAGGAAATTCTCGATACCGCGCTCAAGCTGTTCCTCGACCAGGGTGAAGACAGTGTCACCGTCGAGATGATTGCTGATGCCGTGGGTATCGGCAAAGGCACGATCTACAAGCACTTCAAATCCAAGGCCGAGATCTACTTGCGCCTGATGCTCGACTACGAGCGCGATCTGAACGAGCTGCTGCATTCGGCCGATGTTGACAAGGACAAGGAAGCGCTGTCCCGCGCCTACTTCGAATTCCGCATGCGCGACCCGCAGCGCTATCGCCTGTTCGACCGTCTCGAAGAGAAAGTGGTCAAGGGCAATCAGGTGCCGGAGATGGTCGAGGAGCTGCACAAGATCCGTGCCTCGAACTTCGAACGCCTGACCCTGCTGATCAAGGGTCGCATCAGCGAAGGCAAGCTCGAAGACGTGCCGCCGTACTTCCACTACTGCGCATCCTGGGCATTGGTGCACGGCGCGGTGGCGCTGTATCACTCGCCGTTCTGGAGCAATGTGCTGGAAGATCAGGAAGGCTTCTTCCAGTTCCTGATGGACATCGGCGTGCGCATGGGCAACAAGCGCAAGCGCGACCCGGAAACGCCGAGCACATAAGTCATTCAGCGGGCTGATTGCGCCGTGTTTTCACAACATGGCGCAATAGCACAGGAATATACTCAGGCATAGGGCTTGCTAAAACCTGATTTCTCAGTCAAGTTTTGCTCGCTCGATTTTCTTTCGCCGGAGTGTTTCATGATCGTTGACCGTCAAGGCAGGCGTTTTCGCAATCTGCGCATCAGCCTGACCTCTGCCTGCAACTACGCCTGTACCTACTGCGTGCCCAACGGCAAGCGGTTGGTCGCTGCGCAGGATGAGCTGTCGGCCGAAGCCATGGCACGGGGCGTCGAATACCTGATCGAAGCGGCCGGCATCGAGCGCCTGCGCATCACTGGCGGCGAGCCACTGGTCAGCCCCAAACTCGAATCGTTCATGACTGCCGTCGGCCAGATGGGCCTCGACGACATCAGCCTGACCACCAACGGTCAACTCCTCGCGAAAAAACTGCCGCTGCTGGTCGATGCCGGTCTGCGCCGGATCAACGTTTCCCTCGATACTCTCGATGCCGCTGCTTTTCGCAGCATCGCCCGTGGCGGCGATCTGGCCAGCGTGCTCGATGGCATGGATCAGGCTGCCGCCGCCGGGATGAAGATCAAGGTCAACATGGTGCCGTTGCGCGGGCAGAACCTCGATCAGGTCATGCCGTTGCTTGATTACTGTCTGGAGCGCGGCTTCGAACTGCGCTTCATCGAGCTGATGCGCATGGGCCATCTGGCCAAGGATTCCAATGTCTTCCTGCAGCAGTTCGTCAGCCTTGAGCAGTTGCTCGGCCTGATTGGCGAGCGTTATGAATACGCCCAGACGGACGCACCGGTGGACGCCACCGCTGTGCGCTACTCGATTCCCGGTCGCGGCAATTTCGGGATGATCGCCAACGAAAGCGTGCCGTTCTGCCGCACCTGCTCGCGTTTGCGCCTGTCATCGACCGGTTGGCTGCATGGTTGTTTGTCGTCGAGCAACCGCCACTATGTCGGCGATCTGCTCGACAAACCGCGCCACCAGGCGTTGCCGGCGCTGCAACGTTTGCTGGTCAAGGCGTTGGGTGACAAGCAGGAGGTGGCGTTCTCCGGTGGTGCGACCGTCATGAAGATCATTGGCGGCTGATTCATCGCCTTCGCGAGCAGGCTCGCTCCCACAGGGAACGCCTTTCAAGGAAAATGCCGAGCTGGCGCAAAAGCTGCATCCAACGGCCATTCGCCGGTTTTCCGACACCGGCTTCTGGAGGAATAGGATGCGTAGCCTGGTTTTGCTGCTGGCCGTTTTGGCGCTTGGCGGTTGCATGAATGTCAGCGATATGGCCGAAGGCACTCGCTATCACATGAGCGATGCGGGGCTTCTGGACCATAGTGACAGCCGCCGGGTGAACAATCTCCGCATTCAGCCGGACTCGTTCATCTTCATCGCCCAGGGCGCGTTCGCACCGCCGGGTGGTTCCTATCCACGGCCGAACGTGGTCGCCGAAGAAGCCTTCAAGGGCTTTGTCGAATATTTCCCGATGGTCCGCCGCGCCCGTGCGCCGGAAGGCCTCGACCAGGCCATGGGCGAAGCCCGTGATGCCGGCGCGCATTACCTGCTCTACACACGTTTCGCCAAGGCTGACGACCGCATCGGCAACTCCGATGAGTGGCTGGACCAGGAAGCCGTGGATCGCCTCGGTATCGACGGCGGCGTGATTCAGATCATGTTGATCGAGACCAGCACCCAGTATTTGATTGATACTGCACGGATCAAGAGTCGTGGCGGTTTACTGACGTTCCATGACTCCAAACCCGAAGACCTCATCGGTCCGCCGCTGGCGCAATACGCACGCAGCCTGCTGGGGATCGGCGACCAGTAATCAAGGAGTACGCCATGAGTGACCCGCAAACAGCCAATGACCTGCTGGGGCAGATCCCCAAGACCAAAGGCCTGCCACCGGTGCATTTGTGGAACCCGGATTTCTGCGGCGACATCGACATGCGCATTGCCCGCGACGGCACCTGGTATTACCTGGGCACGCCGATCGGGCGCAAGCCGATGGTCAAACTGTTCTCCACCATCATCCGCCGCGACGGCGATGATTACTTCCTGATCACCCCAGTCGAGAAGGTCGGGATCAAGGTCGATGACGCGCCGTTCGTAGCGGTTGCCGTGGAAGTGCAAGGCGAGGGCGAGGCGCAGGTTTTGCGCTTTACCACCAATGTCGAGGAAACCATCGAGGCGGGGGCTGAACATCCGATCCGTGTCGAGATTGATCCTGAGACCCAGGAGCCTGCGCCTTATGTGCATGTGCGCAGCAACCTTGAAGCGCTGATTCACCGCAATGTGTTTTACCAGTTGGTGGAACTGACGGTGAGCCGCGAGATCGATGGTCAGCGCTGGTTGGGCGTGTGGAGTGGCGGCGAATTCTTTCGCATCGGCCTGGAACCCTGACACAACATCAAAATGTGGGAGCGAGCTGAAAAAAATCCGATTGACTGTTAATCGTATGATGATTAGCGTAGGCACCCATCGCGATTCGCCGTGAGGTGTACATGTCCAGCAGCTTTCATGCGTCGACCGTTGACTGGCTGGGCAGTTGGATTGCTGCCGGTCAGGTCAAGCCGGGGCAGACCATCAAGGTCGAGGCGGATCTGGGCGAACAGCTTGGTGTCAGCCGCACGGTGATTCGCGAAGCCATCAAAACCCTCGTCGCCAAAGGTATGCTCGAAGTCGGGCCGAAAGTCGGCACGCGGGTATTGCCGGTCCGGCGCTGGAATCTGTTTGATCCGCAAGTGGTCGGTTGGCTATCGCGCAACGGCTTGCCGGAAAACTTCGTCGATGACCTGCTGGATTTGCGTCGCACCATCGAGCCGATGGCGGTGCGCTGGGCCTGTGAGCGCGCAACGCCGGAGCAGATCGAAGCGGTGCAACTGGCCTTCAACGCACTGGAACGTGCGGTCGACAGTGGCATCGATTACAACCGTGCCGACCAGGCCTTCCACGAATGCATCCTGGCCGCCAGCCATAATCAGTTCATCGAACAAATGGTCCCGGCCCTCGGCGCGTTGCTGGCGGTGTCGTTCGAAGTCTCCGCCGCCGACCCCGATGAACTGCGCCGCACCTTGCCGATCCATAAGGACATGGCCGACGCCATCGCCGCGCGCGATTCGACCCGTGGCGTGTGGGCGTGCATGACCTTGATCGACAACGCCGACCTGGCGATAAAACGCTTTTACCCGAAAGTCATGGCCAGTAGAAAAGCTAGCTGAAAATGTCGAGACATCCTGTGGGAGCGAGCTTGCTCGCGAATGCGTCAGGTCAGATAAATCATCATTGACTGACACTCCGCCTTCGCGAGCAAGCTCGCTCCCACAGTAAAACAACAACTCAGAAGGACTTGATATGCCGTTCACCGCACTGACCCAACACCGCGCGCAACTCGGCGAAGGCCCGTTCTGGGATACGCCGACCCAGGCGTTGTACTGGGTCGATATCGCCGGTAAACAAGCGTTGCGCCTGATCGGTCAGAACGTGCAGATCTGGCAGATGCCCGAGCACATCTCCGCCTTCATTCCCTGCGCCAGCGGCGATGCGCTGGTCACGCTCAGCAGCGGTGTCTATCGGCTGGATCTCGATTCGCCCGGCCTCGAGCCACGCTTGACGTTGTTCTGCGTCGCCGACCCGCAACCGGGCAACCGCCCCAACGAAGCCCGTTGCGATGCCTTGGGCCGGTTGTGGTTGGGCACCATGCAGAACAACATCGGCGAGCACGGCGAGGATCTGCCGCTGGTGCGCCGTTCCGGTGGCCTGTTCCGTATCGATCCTGATCAACGCGTGACACCGCTGCTGCTCGGTCTGGGCATTCCCAATACCTTGTTGTGGAGTGACGACGGCACCACACTGCTATTCGGTGAAAGCCTCGACAGCACGCTCAATCGATATTTCATCCGCACCGACGGCAGTCTCGATGCACCGCAGGTGTTCTACTCGTCCGATCAACACGGTGGTCCCGATGGCTCGGCGATGGACGCCGAAGGCTACGTGTGGAATGCACGCTGGGACGACAGTTGCCTGTTGCGCCTGACGCCGGACGGGCAGGTGGACCGCAAGATCGATCTGCCGGTCAGTCGCCCGACCAGTTGTGTGTTTGGTGGCGAAGACTTGAAAACCCTGTTTATCACCAGTGCCAAGAGCCCGCTGAATCATCCTTTGGACGGTGCGGTGCTGAGCATGCGCGTTGATGTTGCAGGAAAACTCTGTACGCGTTTTGCTGGTTAAATCCCAAAATATGGGATGCAAAATTATATATTGAGATTATTTGGCGGTCGGGTTTATAGTCGGCTCCAGCAGTAACACGCACTCACACTTAAAAAGAACAAAACAGGTGAAGTGATGCAGCGAATTCTTCTCGCCCGCGCAAGCGGGATCCGCCTTTCGTCACGGCTTAATGCCGTCGGCTACGCTTGCCTGTTTGTTTTCCCCAGCCGTCAAAACCGGACATCGACCAATGCCCGGTTTTTTTGCGCCAGCGTGCAGGAGGCCTGAGCCATGGCTGAAGCGCTGACATTGCCGGCAGTGCCGGCGCCGCCGAAAGGCGAGCGCCTGAAAAACAAGGTCGTGCTGTTGACCGGGGCCGCTCAGGGCATCGGCGAAGCCATCGTTGCCGCGTTCGCCTCGCAGCAAGCCAGATTACTCATCAGCGATATCCAGGCCGACAAGGTCGAGCAGGTCGCCGCTCATTGGCGCGATCAGGGCCATGACGTGCAGGCGCTCAAGGTCGACGTATCGAATCAGCAGGATCTGCATGCCCTGGCCCGACGTGCTGTGGAATTGCATGGCCGCATCGATGTGTTGGTCAACTGCGCCGGGGTCAATGTGTTCCGCGATCCTTTGCAGATGACCGAAGAAGACTGGCGCCGCTGCTTCGCCATCGATCTGGACGGCGCCTGGTATGGTTGCAAAGCCGTGCTGCCGCAGATGATCGAGCAGGGCGTGGGCAGCATCATCAACATCGCCTCGACTCATTCCAGCCACATCATTCCCGGCTGCTTTCCGTACCCGGTGGCCAAGCACGGCTTGCTCGGCCTGACCCGCGCACTCGGCATCGAATACGCGGCCAAGGGCATTCGCGTCAATGCCATCGCGCCGGGCTACATAGAAACGCAACTGAACGTCGACTACTGGAATGGCTTTGCCGATCCGCATGCCGAGAGGCAGCGCGCCTTAGACCTGCATCCGCCCAAGCGCATCGGCCAGCCGATCGAAGTGGCGATGACGGCGGTGTTTCTGGCCAGCGATGAGGCACCGTTTATCAACGCTTCGTGCATCACCATCGATGGTGGCCGCTCGGTGATGTACCACGACTGAATAAAACGGATCTCCAGCGCTGAACTACGCTTGAAATCCAATCATCATACGATATGACTATTTTTAACCAGCTTCACTGAGAACACGCTTCAACGCTTTTCAAACCTTGCTCAAAAAAAATAACAAGGAGTCATCTGATGAAACGTCGTTTCGGGATTCGTACCCTGTGCAGCACTGCCCTGGCGGTCACTGCGTTCAGCCTGAGCAGTGCGCTGCTCGCCGCCGACGCGGTGAAGATCGGTTTTCTGGTCAAGCAGGCCGAAGAACCGTGGTTCCAGACCGAATGGGCTTTTGCCGAAAAAGCCGCCAAAGACAAAGGCTTTGAACTGATCAAGATTGCCGTACCGGATGGCGAGAAGACCCTCTCGGCCATCGATAGTCTGGCCGCCAACGGCGCCAAGGGCTTCGTGATCTGCCCGCCTGACGTGTCCCTCGGCCCGGCCATCATGGCCAAAGCCAAGATCAATGACCTGAAAGTAATTGCCGTCGACGACCGTTTTGTCGATGCCAACGGCAAGTTCATGGAAGACGTGCCGTACCTGGGCATGGCCGCGTTTGAAGTCGGCCAGAAGCAGGGCGCCGCCATGGCTGCCGAAGCGAAAAAGCGTAACTGGGACTGGAAAGACACCTACGCGGTGGTCAATACCTACAACGAACTCGACACCGGCAAGAAGCGCACCGACGGCTCGGTCGATGCCCTGAAGAAGGCCGGCATGCCCGAGGATCACATCCTCTTCGCCGCACTGAAAACCCTCGACGTACCGGGCAGCATGGACGCCACCAACTCGGCGCTGGTGAAACTGCCGAGCGCGGCGAAGAACCTGATCATCGGCGGCATGAACGACAACACCGTGCTCGGCGGCGTGCGCGCCACCGAAGCGGCCGGGTTTGCCGCGAGCAACGTGATCGGCATCGGCATCAACGGCACCGACGCCATCGGCGAGTTGAAAAAGCCTAACAGCGGCTTCTTCGGTTCGATGCTGCCAAGTCCGCACATCGAAGGCTACAAGACTGCCGAGATGATGTACGAGTGGATCACCGCCGGCAAAGAGCCGCCGAAGTACACCGCCATGGATGACGTCACCCTGATCACCCGCGAAAACTTCAAGCAAGAGCTGGAAAAAATCGGCTTGTGGAACTGAGGCAGCGACGGCCCGGGCAGCCGGGCCGTTTTTCGGTGTGAAGAGGTGGCTTTATGCACGCGCAAGTACAGACACAAGAACAACACGGCGCCAGCGGCAGCCTGCGCTTCAACGGGATCGGCAAGACCTTTCCCGGCGTGAAAGCGCTCGACGGCATCAGCTTCGTCGCCCACCCCGGCCAGGTTCATGCCTTGATGGGCGAGAACGGCGCGGGCAAATCGACCCTGCTGAAAATCCTCGGTGGCGCCTACATTCCGAGCAGCGGCGAGCTGCAGATCGGCGAGCAGGCGATGGCGTTCAAGTCCACCGCTGACAGCATCGGCAGCGGCGTCGCGGTGATTCACCAGGAACTGCATCTGGTCCCGGAAATGACCGTGGCCGAGAATCTGTTTCTCGGGCATCTGCCGGCCAGTTTCGGCCTGATCAATCGCAGTGAGCTGCGCCAGAAAGCCTTGAATTGCCTGAAAGGCCTGGCCGACGAAATCGATCCGCAAACCAAGGTCGGGCGCTTGTCGCTGGGTCAGCGGCAGTTGGTGGAAATTGCCAAAGCGCTGTCGCGCGGCGCCCACGTTATCGCTTTCGACGAACCGACCAGTAGCCTCTCGGCACGCGAGATCGATCGCTTGATGGCGATCATCGGTCGCCTGCGCGACGAAGGCAAAGTGGTGCTCTACGTTTCCCATCGCATGGAAGAAGTCTTTCGCATTTGCGACGCCGTCACCGTGTTCAAGGACGGCCGCTACGTGCGTACCTTCGATGACATGAGCCAGTTGACCCACGATCAACTGGTGACCTGCATGGTCGGCCGCGACATTCAGGACATCTACGATTACCGCCATCGCCCGCGTGGTGCCGTGGCGCTGAAGGTCGACGGCCTGCTCGGCCCGGGCCTGCGCGAGCCGATCAGTTTCGAAGCGCACAAGGGCGAAATCCTTGGCCTGTTCGGGCTGGTCGGGGCAGGGCGCACCGAGCTGTTTCGCCTGCTCAGCGGCCTGGAGCGCAACACCGCCGGCCGTCTCGAATTGCGCGGCCATGAGCTGAAACTGCGCTCGCCCCGTGATGCGATTGCCGCCGGCATTCTGCTCTGCCCGGAAGATCGCAAGAAAGAAGGCATCATCCCCCTGGCCAGCGTCGCCGAGAACATCAACATCAGTGCCCGTGGTGCGCATTCCGGGCTCGGCTGCCTGATTCGCGGCCTGTGGGAAAAGGGCAACGCCGACAAGCAGATCAAGGCCCTGAAAGTGAAAACCCCGCACGCCGGCCAGCAGATCAAGTTCCTTTCCGGCGGCAATCAGCAGAAGGCCATTCTCGGCCGCTGGCTGTCGATGCCGATGAAAGTCCTGCTGCTCGACGAACCGACCCGTGGCATCGATATCGGCGCCAAGGCCGAGATCTACCAGATCATTCATAACCTCGCCGCCGACGGTATTTCGGTGATCGTGGTGTCCAGCGATCTGATGGAAGTGATGGGCATTTCCGACCGCATTCTGGTGCTGTGCGAAGGCGCCCTGCGCGGCGAAGTCAGCCGCGACCAGGCCAATGAATCCAATCTGCTGCAACTGGCTTTGCCACGCCACCGCGCTGACGGCGTGGCGAACTGAGAGGTGACTATGATGACTACGCAAAACGAAACCCTGCCGACCGAGCGCAAACCGCTGGACCTGCGGCGCTTCCTCGATGACTGGGTCATGTTGCTGGCGGCGATCGGCATCTTTGTCGCCTGCACACTGCTGATCGACAACTTCCTCTCGCCGCTGAACATGCGTGGCCTGGGCCTGGCGATTTCCACCACCGGCATCGCCGCGTGCACCATGCTTTATTGCCTGGCATCCGGGCACTTCGACCTCTCGGTCGGCTCAGTGATCGCCTGTGCCGGCGTGGTCGCGGCGGTGGTGATGCGTGACACCAACAGCGTGTTTCTCGGCGTCAGCGCAGCACTGGTGATGGGCCTGATCGTTGGTCTGATCAACGGCATCGTGATTGCCAAGTTGCGCGTCAATGCCTTGATCACGACGCTGGCGACCATGCAGATCGTGCGCGGTCTGGCCTACATCTTTGCCAACGGCAAAGCGGTCGGTGTTTCGCAGGAATCGTTCTTCGTCTTCGGTAACGGCCAGCTGTTCGGTGTGCCGGTGCCGATTCTGATCACCATTGTCTGCTTCCTGTTTTTCGGCTGGCTGCTGAACTACACCACCTACGGGCGCAACACCATGGCCATCGGTGGCAACCAGGAAGCGGCGTTGCTGGCGGGCGTCAACGTTGACCGGACCAAGATCATCATCTTCGCCGTACATGGTTTGATCGGTGCGCTGGCGGGTGTGATTCTGGCCTCGCGGATGACTTCCGGGCAGCCGATGATTGGTCAGGGTTTTGAACTGACGGTGATCTCGGCTTGCGTACTGGGCGGGGTTTCGCTGAGTGGCGGCATCGGCATGATTCGCCATGTGATTGCCGGGGTGTTGATTCTGGCGATCATCGAAAACGCGATGAACCTGAAGAACATCGACACGTTTTATCAGTATGTGATTCGTGGTTCGATTCTGCTTTTGGCTGTGGTCATCGACCGCTTGAAACAGCGCTGACACAAGCACTTCCCTGTGGGAGCGAGCCTGCTCGCGAAGGCATTGGCACATCCAGCGTTGATGTGTCAGGGATACCGCCTTCGCGAGCAGGCTCGCTCCCACAGTTGATCGCGCCATTCCTGCCTTCTGTCATCTCCCTTAAATAATTCTTGCTCGTCAGCGACCGTTTCGGTTATCAATTTGTACATGATTAGACAGGTACGATTCGACAAGAAGCAAAGGGTGGTCGACGAGCTCGTCCGACGCATCGAGAGCGGCCTCATGGAGGACGGCTTTCTGTTGCCCGGCGAACATCAGTTGGCTCAAGAATTCCAGGTCAGCCGTGGCACCTTGCGTGAGGCGCTGGCCGAACTGAAGCGGCGTAATTACATCGCCACGCAGAGCGGTGTCGGTTCCATCGTCACTTTCGACGGTGTCGCGCTGGATCAGCGCAGCGGCTGGGCGCAGGCGTTGGCCGACAGCGGGGCGCTGATCAATACCGAAGTGTTGCGCCTCGAAGCCGTGACTCGCCCGGATCTGCTGGTGCGTTTCGGCACCGATCAATTCATCACCCTCGACCGTCGCCGGCGCGCCACCGACGGTACGCTGGTGTCTCTGGAACGATCCTTGATGCCGGCTAACGGCGGCCTGGAAAGCCTGCCCCGCGTTGGCCTGATCGACAATTCCCTGACCATCACCCTGGCCGCCTACGGCTACATCGGCGAGCGCGGCGATCAGTGGATCGGCGCCGAGCCGCTGAATGCCGAAGACGCCGAACTGCTCGGCCGTCCGGTCGGCACGGTGTTTCTCAAAGCCTTGCGCACCACCTACGACCGGCAGAACCGTTTCATGGAGCAGGTCGAAAGCCTGCTCGACCCGGTGCACTTTCGTCTGCACCTGCAATTCGGAGAATCGAAATGACCGCGCTCAACCGTGCGCTTGGCGCTTTCTATGGTCTCGCCCTGGGTGACGCGCTGGGCATGCCGACGCAGTCGCTCGATCGTGAAACGATCAAGGCGCGCTTCGGCCAGATCACTGATTTGCAGGACGCCGGCCCACTGCAACCGATCGCCGCGAACATGCCCAAGGGCTCGATCACCGATGACACCGAACAGGCGATTCTGGTCGGTGAATTGTTGGTCGAAGGCCAAGGCCGCATCGAACCGGCGGTCCTCGCCCAGCGCTTGATCGAATGGGAAGCCGAGATGCAGGCCAAAGGCTCGCAGGACTTGCTCGGCCCGTCGACCAAGCGCGCCATTGAAATGATCCTCGCCGGGCATTCCCCGGAAGAAGCGGGGCGCTACGGCACCACCAATGGCGCGGCGATGCGCATTACCCCGGTGGGCATTGCCGCGAACGTGGCCGATCCGCAGCGCTTCATTGCAGCGGTCGTGCAGGCTTGCCAAGTGACGCATAACACCACGCTGGGAATTTCCAGTGCGGCGGCGGTGGCGGCGGTGGTCTCTGCTGGCATCAATGACGTCGATCTCGGCGAGGCGCTGAACCTCGGCCAGCAGATCGCCCAGCAGGCCGAAGCCCACGGGCATTGGGTGGCTGGCGGGCGCATAGCCTCGCGTATCAGTTGGGCGCGCAGTATCAGCGTCGACAGCGACAAAGCATTGCTTGCCGATCTGCTCTATGACGTGATCGGTACATCGGTGGCGTCGCAGGAGTCGGTGGTGGTTTCATTCGCCCTGGCCCAGCAAGTGGCCATCGGTGAAATGACGGCATTCGAAGCGTTGTGTATGGCTGCCAGCCTGGGCGGCGACACGGATACCATCGCGGCGATTCTTGGCGCCATGCTCGGGGCTTGCCTGGGCCTTGAGTGCTGGCCGCGGCCGATGATCGAGACGGTGAAAGCTGTTAATCATCTCGAGCTTGAGCCGTTGGTGCAGGGGCTGTTGGCCTTGCGTTGACTGGCTGGCCTCTTCGCGAGCAGGCTCGCTCCCACAATTGGAATGCATTCCCTTGTGGGAGCGAGCCTGCTCGCGAAAGGGGCGGCGCATTTCTAAAGAATTCACACAGCAATGGATCGCACAGACAGGCCTCGGAAGGCCGGTTGTCTTGTCGTTTTGCATCATTGCCACAACCACAAAAAAGGCAAACAGGAGCATCTTCATGAGTTCATCAACCGCCGGGCAAAGCGTCGGGCAATTGGAAACCCGGGGCATCGAGCCGGTACCGGAAGCGGAGTGCAACGGTCATCCGCTGCAACTGTTCTGGGTCTGGTTCGCGGCGAATATTTCCATCCTCGGCCTGCCGCTTGGCGCGACACTGGTGGCGTTTCGCGGGCTGGCGATCTGGCAGGCGATCATCGTCGCCATCCTCGGTGCCGCCGGTTCGTTTGCCGTGGTCGGGATCATCTCGATTGCCGGGCGGCGTGGCCGCGCGCCGAGCCTGACGCTGTCCCGGGCAATCTTCGGCGTACGCGGCAACATCGGCCCGACGCTGGTTTCGCTGATGTCGCGTCTGGGTTGGGAAACCGTCAACACCACCACCGCTGCCTTCGTGCTGCTGTCGCTGTGTTCGATCCTGTTCGGCTCGCCGGTCGAGGCGAAAAGTGCGCCGATACTGACGCTGATCTTTATCGCCATCTTCGTCCTGCTGACCTTGTCAGTGTCCGGCCTCGGCCACGCGACTTTGCTGGTGATCCAGAAGTGGGCGACGTACGTGTTCGGTGCGCTGAACATTCTCGTCGGTGGTTTTCTCTGCGCGACCATCGACTGGAGCGCGGTATTCAACGCCACGCCAGCACCGCTGAGCGCAATGATCATCGGCATCGGCACCATGGCCGCTGGCACCGGTATCGGTTGGGCCAACGCCGGTGCGGACATGTCGCGCTATCAGCATCGCAGCGTCAAGGCTGTGCGCCTGGTGGCGTCGGCGGCGTTCGGCGCGGGCATTCCGCTGGTGCTGCTGATCACTCTCGGCGGCTTGTTGTCGGTGGGCAACAATGATCTGGCGTCGGCGACTGACCCGATCGTGGCGATCCGCGACATGCTGCCGACGTGGATGGCCGTGCCGTACCTGATCACCGCGTTCGGCGGTCTGCTGCTGTCGAACAACCTGTCGGTGTACTCCGCCGGTCTGACCACGCTGACCCTGGGCCTCAAGGTCAAACGGGTCTACGCGGTGGTGGTGGATATCGTCGCGATCTTCGCCGGCTCGATCTACTTCATGCTGATCGCCGACAGTTTCTACGGGCCGTTCATCACCTTCATTTCCCTGCTGGCAGTGCCGATCACTGCCTGGGTCGGGATCTTCGTGGTCGACCTGATTCACCGTCACTACTACAGCCCCAAAGACCTGCTCGACGTCAGCCCGAGCAGCGCCTATTGGTATCGCGGCGGCATCGAGTGGCGCGCGTTTGGTGCCTGGGCGATCGCTATCGTCCTCGGTTTCAGCTTTACCACCATCGGCACCACGGCGGAGAACGTCTGGTTCAAGGGCTTTCTGTCTGACTCCTGGCTGGGCCACAACGGCCTCGGCTGGATCGTGACCTTCGTCGTCGCCGGTGGCATTTACCTGGTCCTTGGTGGCGCGAAAGATCGCCGCGCCGCGCAACCCGAGAATGCTCATGCCTAAGATGTTGCACACCGGCCAGGTCATCATCGACCTGGTCATGGCCGTGGATAAACTGCCGCAGATTGGCGGCGACGTGCTGGCGCAGTCGGCGGGGTTCGAAGCCGGCGGCGGCTTCAACGTGATGGCCGCTGCGGTGCGTAACGGTCTGCCGGTGGTTTACCTCGGTCGCCATGGCACGGGGCGTTTCGGTGACCTGGCGCGCCAAGCGATGCAGGCGGAAGGTATCTGCATCGGCATCCGCGAACCGGCCGAGCGCGATACCGGTCTGTGCGTGGCGCTGACCGATGCGTCGGCTGAACGCAGTTTCATTTCCTACATCGGCGCCGAAGGCGAGGTGACCGGGGAAGACCTTAACAGCGTGGCTGCCGAGCCCGGCGATTACGTTTATCTCAGCGGTTACAGTCTGCTGCACGAGGGCAAGGCGCAGGCGTTGCTCGACTGGACGCTGGCGCTGCCGGCGTCGGTCAATGTGGTGTTCGACCCGGGGCCGTTGGTGGAGTCACCTGACGCGCCGATGATGCAGGCATTGCTGCCGCGCATCGATGTGTGGACCAGCAACAGTGTCGAGGCGCTGCGATTTACCGGAGCTGATGAGATTGGTATCGCGATGGATCGCCTCGCGGAACTGCTGCCGGAAAATGTACTGATGGTGGTGCGTGACGGGCCGCAGGGGTGCTGGATTCAGCAGCGTGGCGAGCGTCGACAGGTGCCGGGGTTTGCTGTCAAAGCAGTGGACAGCAATGGCGCCGGTGATGCGCATGCCGGGGTGTTTATTGCCGGATTGGCGCAGGGGTTGGAGGCACCGGAAGCGGCGCGGCGGGCCAATGCGGCAGCGGCACTGGCGGTGACTCGCTGGGGACCGGCTACATCGCCGGGGGCGGGTGAGGTGGATGCTTTTATCTGTCAGTCCTGCCGCGACTGACATGAGGCCTTCGCGAGCAAGCTCGCTCCCACTTTAGATCTACGTCGTACACAAATCTTCAGTAGGAGCTGCCGAAGGCTGCGATCTTTTGATCTTGAAAAGCAAAAGATCGCAGTCTTCGGCAGCTCCTACAGTGGGCGTCGTTCTAGCTCGCCTTGCGCAACGCCTCAATCAACTCCTGCTTGCGCATCGAAGACCGTCCCGGAATGTTCTTTGCCCGGGCCTCTTTCATCAGGCTATCGACAGTCTGCGTATCCTTCGAAGTCTCGCTGTTGCGTGAATGGCCCTTGCGGCTGGCCACCGCGCGACGCGATGATTCTTTGCGATCTTCCGACTTGGCACTGGCGGGCTTCTTGCGACCCGAACCGCCGGACTTTTCGCCGCCACCGGATTGTTTGTTTACCGTCGCCCAAGCGCGCGCCTCAGCCTCATCTTTCGACACGCCCTTTTTCTCATAGCTGTCTTCGATGTGCTCGGCTTTGCGCTTCTGTTCACTGGTGTATTTGTCTTTGCTTCCACGAGGCATGGGATTTCTCCTCAAGTTGCGGATCCGGCCGCTCGCCGCTGCGACGGCGAGCGGCTTGGCACTACTGCAGATCCAGTTTGCGCGCCGCTTCGACGCCGGCTGAACTGAGCTTGATCGGCAGGTTCAGCGAGTGTTCGCCCGCTTCGCTCAAGGTCACATGACCATGATGAATCAGCCCGCGATCCTGCAGGGCGGCGAGGGCGCTGGCCACGACTTTCTCGCCCCGGTAATTGTCCAGCACCTCCTTGCCCAAGCCGTTGGGATGGGCGTGCAGCAGGCGGGTGAGGACTTCTTTTTCCAGGTCTTTGTCGACGTTCATGGTTACCTCTTCATGGGAGTGAATAGGGCGCTCGCGTCGGCGAACTACTGACCGGCACCTTCGGAACCGGAGCCACCGGTGGTGGTTTTCGAGCCGACACCGGGGCCGGCATTGTCAGGCGCAGTGGCAGGAGAGTCGGGCGTGTTCATGCCACCCTGACGGCCCGGATCACTGCCTTGAGTGCGCGGATCGGTGCCGGTGGCGGGTGGCTGATTGATCAGCGGCACGCCGGAACCATCGGTGTTCATTCCGGGGGCACTGTTGATGGCGGGCGCGCGTGGCGGGGTCGGATCGGTAGGGCCAGTGCCCGCTGCCGTGGACGAGGCGGCGAACACCGCAGGGCAGAGCAGGGCGCTGAAGACTAAAGCGGTCAACCTTGACGGGATCATAGGGCTTCTCCAGTGATTGGAATCCTTACACTGGATTGGTCAGCCCTGATGACGGATTGGTGCCTGATGATCGACGAACGGTCTATGCCGGGCGCGCGTGTCTGCTGTTCAGACGATACCGATCGCTAGTGTTTCCGGCGGCGCAAAACAGTTAACGGTCATAAGCATCCTTTCAGAATTCGCGATATCAACTGTGGGAGCGAGCCTGCTCGCGAAAGCGTCATTTCAGTCAGACGTTGATTCAACTGACAGAATGCTTTCGCGAGCAGGCTCGCTCCCACAAGGGCAACAGTGTTCAGCAAATTGGGCAGATCAGTATGTTTGCCATGTGACGAGTGCCGCTGCGCGCCTTAGTATGGCGCTTTAATTTGCAGACAAGGCCCGTTCATGACGATCGAAATCCGCGCGGCGACCCCCAGCGATGCGCCGCAAATCCTCACCTTCATCACCGAACTGGCAGATTTCGAGAAGGCCCGTCACGAAGTCATCGCCAGCGTCGCTGACATCGAACGCAGCCTGTTCGGCGAAGGCGCCACCGCCCACGGCCTGATCTGCCTGCGCGACGGCTTGCCGATCGGCTTCGCGGTGTTCTTCTTCAGTTATTCAACGTGGCTGGGCAGCAATTGCCTGTACCTCGAAGACCTCTACATCACCCCCGAACAACGTGGCGGCGGCGCCGGCAAAACCCTGCTGCGCCACCTGGCAAAAATCGCCTGCGCCAACGACTGCGGCCGCTTCGAATGGAGTGTGCTGGAATGGAACACCCCGGCCATCGAATTCTATAAATCGCTCGGTGCGCAACCGCAGGAGGAATGGGTGCGGTATCGCATGGATGGCAAGGTGTTGCGCGAATTTGCCGAGGGCTGAGCACAATGATGGCAATCTACTGCTGATTCAGTTGTCGCCACCGCTCTAGTCCGGCATTCTGTGCACCATTTTTGCGCGCTCACGGACGACACCTGCAATGCATCTGGCAAAATTTCTCCGCGCCTGTGGAGCCCTCGCTGCGTCAATGAGTGACCAGCTATGAGCGGACTGCAGGCGTCCATGCGTCTGTATGGTCTGGTGAAAACTACCGGCTCTTCTGACGACCCGAATCGACAGGCTGTGGAAATTCTCTGCATGGCCCAGCGCACTGGCGGCGTGGCTATACGGGCTTTCGTGTCGCGGCTTGATGCCGAGTTGATGACGCGCAGTGCCGACCTTGGCGACTACCGCGTGGTAGCGCTGAGAACCTTTGATCCCACAGCGATTATCGACGCCCATCAAGGCTGGCTGATGCTGCACGTCTGTTGCGGCTTCGTCGCTCTCGCCGGCCATTCTCTGTTGAAAAACGGTGCGTTGATCCCGATGGGCTGGCACGTCTACTCCGAAGTGGGGCGCTGGACCTCCAGGCATCATCTGGACCTTGGCGTGGAAATGGGCGACTTGCTGCAATCGGCTTTCGAGCGCAATCACCTGCGCAACTACAACGCCTGGCTCAACGAACTTGATGATGCAACGCCTGCCGAGTTGAGGTGGCAAGCCGACGAAGCCTGGCGTGCCATGCAAACCGCCACATCACCTGTAAGCCGTGAGCATTGTCATGCTCTGTTCGACCCGGTCGACAATCGCTGGCGCTTTGCCGCGACCGACATCGACATCTATCAGCCATCCCCGGCACCCCTTAAGCAAGGAGCTTTGAATTGAGTGGTAAACCCGCAGCTCGCGTCACCGACCCAACCGCCTGCCCACTGCCAGGTCACGGCACCAATCCGATTGTCTCCGGCTCGCCGGACGTATTCTTCGACGGCCTCGCGGCTGCCCGCATGACCGATAAATCAGCATGTGGCAGCCCTATCACCGGAGCGGTCTCCGGCACTGTTTTCATCAACGGCCTGAACGCCGCGATGCTCGATAGCACTGGTGGGCATGGCAATGTCGTGATCGGTGGCTCGGGCACGGTGATCATCGGCCAAAGTGGGGGAGGGGCCGCATTTAGCGGGCTGTTGCCGATGCCGGTGCATTTCAACGACCGGATGCAAGTAATCAATGAGATCACAGGAGAGCCCATGCCGAATCATCCCTACGCGATTCAACGCGGTGATGGACGCGTCGAACACGGCGTTACCGATGGCAAGGGTTTCACTCACACGGTGAGCTCGCACCTGCCTGAATCCATCAAATTGTTCGTAGAGTAAGAAGCTATGGCCGCTGAAAATTCGCAACTGAAAGGCTGTCAAAGACTGGTCGTGACACACGAATTAACATGTAAAACCGACGGGACCGTAAAGCAGGCTACGGTTAGCCCGAAAAAAATTGTTTTATTTTTCGTCGGAGGGGCGGGAGACAAGGAGAGTTATTACGGAACGGGACCGAACAATAATGTGGCTGAGGCACTGAAAATATTCATCAAGAATATGGACGCTGAAGGCCTTTGCCCTGATACCTACGACGCACACCACATCGGTTATAACGCCTTCACCAGTGATGAGGGACTTAATGCAAATGTGTTGGCGAAAATTCCCGATCTGACCACTCCGGTCTACATTATCGGGCATAGCTTGGGAGGCTGGAATGGAGCTCACTTGTCTAAAGTGCTGGCAGACAGAGGCTATCGAATCCCGGTATTGGTTACGCTGGACCCCGTCGGAGAGGGTCAGATCGTATGGGGCATATCAAATATTTATCAAAAAGAGCCTACTCCCAAGGCTGAATATTGGGTGAATGTAAGAGCGGATGCCAAAGACTGGAATTTTTCTGATCTCGTGGCGGATTTTGGAGAGCAGTGGGACATGACAAGCGGCCCGAATATGAACGGCCGGGTAGATGTGAACCATGCCGATGCCTGGGCTATCTACATTGCCGTATTAGGTGGCGGAGTGTCAGCGAGGGATATTCTGATGCAGTCAGTGATACAGCACTTCAAAGGGAGGAAATGTGCGTAAATCTTTACTGATTTCAATGTTTTTGGTATGTGCGTCATGCGCCGTCAGTCATGGGCGGCCGATTGCACATATTGAATATATGAATGTGGAGCGCTATCTCAATCGAAATGTTTACCCAGTCATGTTCTCTTCTGATGTCGACGTGGAGCAATTATTCAAATCGAAAATAAGCCAATCTCTGCTCTGTTCCTTCGACCAGAAAACAGATTTCTCAATGCCGCAAGATCTGAAGGAATATGGCGAGGGCTGGGTTGAGCCGGTTAAGTCAGGGGACGGACTGGTATTCAAGGCGGATCTGATGTTTTACAAGGTTAAGGATTCGACAAGTTATACGCTAATGAGCAGCAATGAATTAAAGGCCTTGCTGGCTCGGCAACAGTCGCTAGCTTGTAAAGTCCGAATCAACTCTTACTCCTACAAGGTCTATTTATCGGAGGTCATGAAGATTCCAGTTAAAGATCTCATGAGAGAAGTCAATAAATACTGAGTCGGGGGCGCTCGATGAGTCACGTGAGAGTTTCGGTTCCCTAGGTCATCGACCGATGCTCTAACGCAACTGAGCCATCCACCCATCAAGTCCAAAGCGGGGCGATTTATCGTCCCAAAATATGGGATCGATATTTATATATTGAGATTTCCCGTCCCTCGGGTTTATAGTCCATCGCACTCACTGCCAAAAACAAAACAGGTGAAGCGATGCAGGCGCAATTGATCGCGCTCGATTGGGGGACGACCTCATTACGTGCTTACAAAATCGCGGCGGACGGTGTGGTGCTGGAGCAGCGTGCGCTGTCGTCCGGGATCATGCAGTTGCCCAAGACCCCGCGAATCATCCACGGCCGTGAATGCGCCGATGGTTTTGAACTGGCCTTCGACGAAGCCTGTGGTGACTGGCTCGATGCGCAGCCGGATCTGCCGGTAATCGCTTGCGGCATGGTCGGCAGTGCGCAGGGCTGGCGCGAGGCGGCTTACTGCGAGACGCCGGCCGACGTCGCCCATCTCGGAAATTCCCTACAAACCGTTGTCAGCTTGCGCGGTACGCCGGTGCATATCGTCCCGGGCGTGATTCAGCGTTCGCGACTGCCGAATGTAATGCGTGGCGAAGAAACCCAAGTCCTCGGCGTGCTGCAAAGTCTGCCGGTCGAGGCGGGTAACGATCTGCTGATCGGCCTGCCCGGCAGCCACTCGAAATGGGTGGATGTGGTCGATGGCCGCATCACCCATTTCGACACGTTCATGACCGGCGAAGTGTTTGCCGTGCTCAGCGAGCACAGCATCCTCGGTCGTACCCAACAACCGAGCGCGACATTCGATGCGCAGGCGTTCGATGGTGGTGTGCAAATCGCGCTGTCGGCGGATGCCGAGCTCGGTGTGCTGTCGACCTTGTTCAGCGCCCGTACCCTCGGCCTGACCGGCGAACTGAGCCCGAGCGCTCAGGCGGATTATCTCTCCGGCCTGATGATCGGCCATGAGCTCGCCGCACTCGCCAATGTGCAGCGGCGCCGGCGCAATCAAGCGAATCTTCCATCGATCGTGCTCATCGGCAATGCGCAGCTGTGCGCGCGTTATCGCCGTGCCCTCGACGCCTGCGGCTTTGCTCAGGTGACGCTGGCCGAGCAGGCCACCGAGCGTGGCCTGTGGCAACTGGCGCGTGCCGCCGGACTGATCGATTCCTCATCCCGTTAACCCTGACTGGAAGCCTGACATGCTCAAGCAAGCACTGGCACAAAACGGTCTGATCGCGATTCTGCGTGGCCTGCAACCGCAGGAAGCGGCGGCTGTCGGTGAAGTCCTGTATTCCGCCGGATTTCGCGTCATCGAAGTACCGCTCAATTCCCCATCGCCGTACGAAAGTATCCGCATCCTGCGTGATGCGCTGCCCGCCGATTGCCTGATCGGTGCCGGCACGGTGCTCAGCCCCGAGCAGGTCGAGCAGGTCAAAGCTGCTGGCGGACAGGTGATCGTCATGCCGCACAGCGATGCCAAGGTTCTGCGCGCGGCGAAAGCGGCGGGCCTGTACCTGTCGCCGGGCGTGGCCACGCCGACCGAAGCCTTCGCCGCATTGGCCGAGGGCGCGGACATTCTCAAGCTGTTTCCGGCCGAGCAAATGAGCCCGGCGGTCGTCAAGGCCTGGCTCGCGGTGTTGCCAGCCGGCACGGTGCTGGCGCCGGTCGGCGGCATTACGCCGGACAACATGCAGGCCTTTATCGACGCCGGTGTGAAAGGTTTCGGTCTCGGTTCCGGCCTGTTCAAACCGGGCATGACGCCCGATCAGGTGGCGGTCAATGCCAAGGCCTACGTGGCTGCCTGGAAAGCCCTGCGTTAAGAATTTTTGGGCGCTGTGTGCGCTGCATCTAATAAAAGCTGCATTTACAAAAGAGAGCAGAGATGAAAATCACCAAACTCACGACCTTCATCGTCCCGCCGCGCTGGTGCTTCCTCAAGGTCGAAACCGACGAGGGCGTGACCGGTTGGGGCGAGCCTGTTGTCGAAGGGCGCGCGCATACCGTAGCGGCTGCGGTGGAAGAATTGTCCGACTACCTGATCGGCAAAGACCCGCGCAATATCGAAGACATCTGGACCGTGCTCTATCGCGGCGGCTTCTACCGTGGCGGTGCGATCCACATGAGCGCGCTGGCCGGTATCGATCAGGCGCTGTGGGACATCAAGGGCAAGGCCCTTGGTGTGTCGGTCAGCGATCTGCTCGGTGGCCAGGTGCGCGACAAGATTCGTGTCTATTCGTGGATCGGCGGCGACCGTCCGGCCGACACCGCGCGTGCGGCGAAAGAAGCAGTGAGCCGTGGTTTCACGGCGGTGAAAATGAACGGCACCGAAGAACTGCAGTTCCTCGACACTTTCGAGAAAGTCGACCTTGCCCTGGCCAACGTTGCCGCCGTGCGTGATGCGGTCGGGCCGAACGTCGGTATCGGCGTCGACTTCCACGGCCGCGTGCACAAGCCGATGGCCAAGGTGCTGATGAAGGAGCTCGACCCGTACAAACTGATGTTCATCGAAGAACCGGTGCTCAGCGAAAACTACGAAGCGCTGAAAGAACTGGCGCCGCTGACCAGCACGCCGATTGCCCTCGGCGAACGGTTGTTCTCGCGTTGGGACTTTAAACGGGTGTTGAGCGAAGGCTACGTCGACATTATCCAGCCGGATGCCTCCCACGCCGGCGGCATCACCGAAACCCGCAAGATCGCCAACATGGCCGAAGCCTACGACGTCGCGCTGGCGCTGCATTGCCCGCTGGGACCAATCGCCCTGGCGGCGTGTTTGCAACTCGACGCGGCTTGTTACAACGCGTTTATCCAGGAGCAGAGCCTCGGCATCCATTACAACGAGAGCAACGACTTGCTCGACTATGTGAAGGATCCGCGCGTGTTCGACTACGACCAGGGCTTCGTGAAGATTCCGAACGGCCCAGGGCTGGGCATCGAGATCAACGAGGAATACGTGATCGAACGCGCCGCCGTCGGCCACCGCTGGCGCAACCCGATCTGGCGTCATGCCGATGGCAGCTTTGCCGAGTGGTGAGTCTCTGACTCGCTAGCATCAGATCGTTCCCACGCTCGGCGTGGGAATGCCTCAATGGACGCTCTGCGTCCGCTGTCGGGACGCGGAGCGTCCCGGGCTGCATTCCCACGCCGAGCGTGGGAACGATCAGTTCTCCGAAGGAGAGGAGATCTGCGTCATGACCTCAACAAACATAAAAAGAGGCATCTCTCATGCAAACGCACACCCTCTCCGGGCAGGCGTCTTTAGTCACGCCTAGCCGCAAGCGATTTTTCATCATGGTGTTGCTGTTCGTCACCGTGGTCATCAACTACCTCGACCGCAGCAACCTGTCGATTGCCGCGCCGGCGCTGACCAGTGAGCTGGGCATCGATCCGGTACACGTCGGTCTGATCTTCTCCGCGTTCGGCTGGACTTACGCCGCGATGCAGATTCCCGGCGGCTGGCTGGTCGATCGCGTGCCGCCGCGCATCCTTTACAGCGTCGCGCTGCTGCTGTGGTCGGTGGCGACGGTGATGCTCGGTTTCGTCAGCAGCTTCATCGCGCTGTTCGTGCTGCGCATGGCCGTCGGTGCGCTGGAAGCGCCTGCCTATCCGATCAACAGCCGCGTGGTCACCACCTGGTTCCCCGAGCGCGAGCGCGCCACGGCGATCGGTTTCTACACCTCCGGACAGTTTGTCGGCCTGGCCTTCCTGACCCCGGTGCTGGCGTGGCTGCAACATGAATTCGGCTGGCACATGGTGTTCGTCGCCACCGGCGCGGTGGGCATTCTCTGGGCGCTGATCTGGTACGCGGTGTATCGCGAGCCGCGCGATTTCAAAGGCACTAACGAGGCGGAAATCGACCTGATCCGCGAAGGCGGCGGGCTGGTGGATATCCAGGCCGAGGCGGCCAAGGTCAAAGCCAAATTCAGCTGGACCGATCTGGGCATCGTCCTCAGCAAGCGCAAGTTGTGGGGCATCTACCTCGGCCAGTTCTGCCTGAACTCGACGCTGTGGTTCTTCCTCACCTGGTTTCCGACCTATCTGGTTAAATATCGCGGCATGGACTTCATCAAGTCCGGCCTGCTCGCATCGCTGCCATTTCTTGCCGCGTTCGTCGGCGTGTTGTGCTCGGGATTCTTTTCCGACTTCCTGATCCGTCGTGGCTACACCGTGGGCTTCGCACGCAAGTTGCCGATCATTGGCGGGCTGCTGATTTCGACTTCGATCATCGGCGCCAACTTTGTCGAGTCGACGCCGCTGGTGATTGCCTTCCTCGCCCTGGCATTTTTCGGCAACGGTCTGGCGTCGATCACCTGGTCGCTGGTGTCGACGCTGGCACCGGCGCGTTTGCTCGGTCTGACCGGTGGCGTGTTCAACTTCATCGGCAACCTGTCGGCGATTGCTACGCCGATTGTGATCGGCTTCCTCGCCAGCGGCGATTCGTTCGCTCCGGCGATCACCTACATCGCCGTGCTCGCACTGGTCGGTGCCTTGTCCTACGTGCTGCTGGTGGGCAAGGTCGAGCGTATCGAGTTGTAGTGCTCAGTCTCGGGCGACCATAATGCCGCCCGTTCCTTCGCTCAACGGTAAAAGGCTGGATATGCAGGAAGACGCCCCGGAAAAAACCAAGGACGCCGCGCCCACCGGCACCCAGACGCTGCTGCGCGGCCTCGGTGTGGTGCAGGCGGTGGCCAGTGGCGCGCGTGATCTCAAGGAGATTGCCCGGCTGATCGGCACCACGCGCAGCACCACCCATCGTCTGGCCAGTTGCCTGGTCGACGAGCGTTATCTGCGCGTGGTGCCGCAGATCGGTTATCTGCTCGGGCCGAAACTGATCGAACTGGGCTTTCAGGCCCGCGAAGAGTTGCCGCTGGTGACGTTGGCCGGACCGTATCTGGACGAGCTCTCGGCACTGACCGGCGACACGGTGCATTTTGGGATCAGGGAAGGCGACGAAGTGCTGTACCTATTGAAGAACCCCGGGCGCAACGGCCCGGAAATGCGCTCGCGGGTTGGCCATCGCATGCCGCTGGTGCGCACCGGGATCGGCAAGGCCTTGATGCTCGATGATTCGCCGCAGGATTGGCGGCGGCTGTACGACATCAGCCTGCCGGCGGGTGGGAAAAGTCAGTTCTGGCCGCAGCATCCGCAGCAGTCGTGGGAGCAGCTTGAGCAGCGCATGGGCGAATACGTTGCCGGTGGCTACGCGTTCGATCTGGAAGACAACGAACCGTCGATCCGCTGTGTGGCGGCGCCGATTCGTGATGCGAGCAAGTGCATCGTCGCGGCGATCAGTATCGCCAGCACCGTGCCGTACATGCCGCTGGAAAAAATGGCCGAGTTGATCCCCCTGCTCAAAGGGGTCACAACCCGGCTGTCGGCGGAGCTGGGCTTGAAGGTGTAAGCCGTGAAGGTTTAAGCCTTCAGCGTCGCCATGTCGATGACGAAGCGGTACTTCACATCACCGGCAATCATCCGCGCGTAGGCTTCATTGATCTGGCGGATGTCGAGCATTTCGATGTCGCAGGTGATGTTGTGCTCGGCGCAGAAATCCAGCACTTCCTGGGTCTCGGCGATACCGCCGATCAAGGAACCGGCCAGCACCCGGCGGCTCATCACCAGTTTGCCGGCGTGGACGGGCGGGTTCACCGGCTCGATCAGGCCGACCAGAATGTGCACACCGTCGAAACGCAGCGTGTCGAGGTACGGGTTCAAATCGTGTTGCACCGGAATGGTGTCGAGCAGGAAGTCGAAGTAACCGGCCGCGGCCTTCATCTGCTCGGCATCGGTGGAGACGATGACGTGATCGGCGCCCTGACGGCGACCTTCTTCAGCCTTGCTCGCCGAGCGGGTGAACAGCGTGACTTCCGCGCCCATCGCCTTGGCGAACTTGATGCCCATGTGGCCGAGGCCGCCCATGCCGAGAATCCCGACCTTGTCACCGGCCTTGACGCCGTAGTGCTTGAGCGGCGAGTAGGTGGTGATGCCGGCGCAGAGAATCGGTGCGGCGCTGGCCAGAGCCAGTTTCTCGGGGATGCGCACAACGAAGTGTTCGCTGACGACGATGCTGTCGGAGTAACCGCCCATGGTGTTGCTGCCATCGACCCGGTCCGGGGTGGCGTAGGTCATGGTCGGGCCTTCGAGGCAATATTGCTCGAGGTTCGCCTGGCAGGCTTCGCAGCTGCGGCAGGAGTCGACCATGCAGCCGACGCCAACCAGATCGCCTACCTTGTGACGGGTGACATTCGCACCGACAGCGGTGACTTTTCCGACAATCTCATGGCCGGGCATCAGCGGATAAACGGCGATGCCCCATTCGTTGCGTGCCTGATGGATGTCCGAATGGCAGACGCCGCAATAGAGAATTTCGATCGCCACGTCGTCGGCGCGCGGGCTGCGGCGTTCGAATTTCATCGGCGCGAGGGGAGTGGTGGCCGATTGGGCGGCATAGCCGATGGCGGTGTACATGGAGGACCTCGCAAAATCAGTGACAAGTGAGGCGGTGAATTCTGGGCGCCAGAGGCGGGTGCGGCCATGACGATTTCTCCGGGTCTCATGCCTAATCCTCCGGCATGCGGGTTTCGGCGATCGCATTGGCCAGCGGATCTGCGATGATGTTTTCATCCCCTTTTCCGTGAATTTTACGAAGACCTATTCGATGCAGTTGACCCGTCATCTTGATGCCAATGCCCGGCTGGTTTCGTTGATCGAACCGCTGGCGCTGCGCGATGGCTACAGCCAGACCGGCCTGCCCGGTGTGCAGATTTTGCGCGCCAGTTGCGACGTCGCCCGTGGCCCGCATATCTACGAGCCGAGCCTGATGATCATCGCCCAGGGCAGCAAACTGGCGTTCCTCGGCCCACGGACCATGGAATATGGCGCCGGGCATTACCTGATCCAGGCGCTGCCGGTGCCGTTCGAATGCGAAACCTTTGCCTTGCCCGATGCGCCATTGCTCGGTGTGTCGGTGGCGATCGATCGCGTCCTGCTCGGCGAACTGGTGCTGGCCATGGGGCTGGCGCCGGGTCGGCATATTCCGGCGCAGACGCCGGAGTCGATGACCTCGGTGGTACTCGACGATGGCATGCGCGGTTGTGTCGAACGGCTGCTCAGTTGTCTGCACGATCCGCTGGAATGCCAGATTCTCGGCCCGGCGCGGGTTCGCGAATTATTGTTCGTCGCGCTGCGCGGGCCGCAAGCGGATGTGTTGCGGGCGTTGGTCGAGCAACAAGGGCAATTCGCCCGGGTGGCGGCGTCGATCAGCCATCTGCATGCGCATTACACCGAGCCGCTCAATGTCGAGACACTGGCCAGTTGCGCGAACATGAGCGTGTCGACCTTTCATGAGCATTTCAAACGCAGCACGCTGTTGTCGCCGGTCCAGTATCTGAAGCGTTTACGTTTGTTGAAGGCGCAGACGCTGCTGGTGGCGGAGGGGCTGGGCGTGGCGCAGGTGGCGCATCGAGTGGGGTATCAGAGCACGTCGCAATTCAGTCGCGAATACAAGCGTTACTTCGAACGCAGTCCGGGGGATGAGCGCGCTGCCTGATCCGCCGATAATCCCCTGTGGGAGCGAGCCTGCTCGCGAAGGCGGTGTATCAGTCGACATCATCTTTTTATGACACACCGCTTTCGCGAGCAGGCTCGCTCCCACAGTTGTTTTGTGGTGGCAGAGGAATTTTGGGCAACAAAAAGGCCCCCATTTCGGGAGCCTTGTTGTTCAGCGTTTCGACTTACATGTTCGGGTAAGTCGGGCCGCCGGCGCCTTCCGGCGCGACCCAGGTGATGTTCTGCGCAGGGTCCTTGATGTCACAGGTCTTGCAGTGCACGCAGTTCTGGGCGTTGATCTGGAAGCGCTTCTCGCCGTCTTCCTTGGTGATCACTTCGTATACGCCGGCCGGGCAGTAACGCTGCGCCGGTTCGTCGTACAGCGGCAGGTTTTTGCTGATCGGGATGCTCGGATCGGTCAGCTTCAAGTGGCACGGCTGCTCTTCTTCGTGGTTGGTGCCGGAGATGAACACCGAGCTGAGTTTGTCGAAACTCAGTTTGCCGTCAGGTTTCGGGTAGTCGATCTTCTTGCAGTCGGCCGCGAGCTTGAGGCAGGCGTAATCCGGCTTGGTGTCGCGCAGGGTGAACGGCAGTTTGCCGCCGAAGATGTTCTGGTCCAGCCAGTTGAAACCACCGCCGATGATCGCGCCGTACTTGTGAATCGCCGGGCCGAAGTTACGGCTGGCGAACAGTTCTTCGTGCAGCCAGCTGTTCTTGAATGCGTCGACGTAAGTGGTCAGTTCGACGGTGCAATCCTGCTCGGCGAACAGCGCATCGGCTACCGATTCCGCCGCGAGCATGCCGGATTTCATCGCGGTGTGGCTGCCTTTGATCTTGGCGAAGTTCAGGGTGCCGAGGTCGCAACCGATCAGCGCTCCGCCCTTGAAGACCATTTTCGGCAGCGAGTTCAGGCCGCCCTTGGCGATGGCGCGGGCGCCGTAGCTGACGCGCTTGCCGCCTTCCAGATATTGCTTGAGCACCGGGTGATGCTTGAGGCGCTGGAACTCATCGAACGGCGACAGGTACGTGTTGCTGTAGGACAGGTCGACGATCAGACCGACCACCACCTGATTGTTTTCCAGGTGATAGAGGAACGAGCCGCCGGTGTTCTCGGTGCCCATGATGTCCAGCGGCCAGCCGGCGGTGTGCACCACCAGGCCTGGCTGATGCTTGGCCGGGTCGATTTCCCAGATTTCTTTCAGGCCGATGCCGTAGTGCTGAACGTCGGCATCGCTGTCGAGGTTGTAGCGTTTGATCAGTTGCTTGCCGATGTGGCCACGGCAGCCTTCGGCGAACAGCGTGTATTTGCCACGCAGTTCCATGCCGGGGGTGTACAGACCTTCTTTCGGATGGCCTTCACGGTCGACGCCCAGATCACCGGTGATGATCCCGCGCACCACGCCGTTTTCATCGATCAGCGCTTCCTGAGCGGCGAAGCCCGGGTAGATTTCCACACCGAGGTTTTCCGCCTGCTGGGCCAGCCAGCGGCACAGGTTGCCCAGGGAGATGATGTAGTTGCCTTCGTTGTGCATGGTCTTGGGCACAAAGAAGTCAGGAATCTTCTGCGCGCTGTCAGCGTTTTTCAGCACGAAAATGTCATCGCGTGTGACGGGCGTGTTCAGCGGCGCGCCGAGTTCTTTCCAGTCCGGGAACAGTTCGTTCAGGGCGCGGGGTTCGAACACCGCTCCGGAGAGGATGTGTGCGCCGACTTCGGAGCCTTTTTCGACCACGCAGACGCTGATTTCCTTACCGGCGTCAGCGGCCTTCTGCTTCAAGCGGCAGGCGGCGGACAGACCAGCGGGGCCGGCACCGACGATGACGACGTCGAATTCCATGTATTCGCGTTCCACAGGCTATCTCCTACTCAAGGCTCAACAGTTTTTTTTCTAATATGGAGGTTTGATCTCGCATCCGTATTGCCTTTACGTTAACGTCAAAGGGAATATTGGCGAATCCACCTTTCTCTCTAGGCGGCGCATTATATCTACACCACTCCGAGCGTCCAATACAAACGTTTGTTTGAATCGCCTCCAGCCCTGATAAATCAAAGAAGCACGGCTTATGACAGGGCATTTTGGCGTATTGACCAGAATGGGCGTTCCGGTCAAGATACGGGCGGTTTTGCGCTCGCCGTAGGCAGACTGGCGGTTTCAAGAGCACCTCTAAAGACAGGGCACAGGCAGTAGACGGTGATGCGCAGCGCAAGTCCGGCGCGCAGTTTACACAGCGTGAGAATGAATGACCCGACAGTCACCCCTGACGAACGGTCACCTCCCTTCGCGAAGTGAATCACCTCACATTCAAGCCGGCGTTTTTAGAGGTGCCCTTGTCGCCCGATGAGCATCATCCGCCAGGTTCGCCTAGGCGACTTTCTTTTCACCGGAGAGTAACGAGGAATCCATGAAGGTTCTTGTAGCTGTCAAACGCGTTGTGGATTACAACGTCAAGGTCCGCGTCAAGGCGGACAATTCCGGCGTCGACCTCGCCAACGTCAAGATGTCGATGAACCCATTCTGCGAAATCGCCGTGGAAGAAGCCGTACGCCTGAAAGAGAAGGGCGTTGCGACTGAAATCGTCGTCGTCTCCATCGGCCCGACCACCGCTCAGGAGCAGCTGCGTACCGCACTGGCTCTGGGTGCCGATCGCGCCATCCTCGTCGAATCCGCTGAAGACCTGACCTCGCTGGCCGTGGCCAAGCTGCTCAAGGCCGTCGTCGACAAGGAACAGCCGCAGCTGGTGATCCTCGGCAAACAGGCGATCGACAGCGACAACAACCAGACCGGCCAGATGCTCGCGGCACTGAGCGGCTACGGTCAGGGCACCTTCGCTTCGAAAGTCGAAGTCTCCGGCGACAGCGTTGCCGTGACCCGCGAAATCGACGGCGGCGCGCAGACCGTTTCGCTGAAACTGCCAGCCATCGTCACCACCGACCTGCGTTTGAACGAGCCGCGCTACGCGTCCCTGCCAAACATCATGAAAGCCAAGAAGAAGCCTCTCGAAGTGCTGACTCCGGACGCTTTGGGCGTTTCCACCGCCTCCACCAACAAGACCCTGAAAGTCGAAGCGCCGGCTGCACGCAGCGCAGGCATCAAGGTCAAGTCGGTGGCTGAACTGGTTGAAAAACTCAAGAACGAAGCGAAGGTAATCTAAATGACTATCTTGGTTATTGCTGAACACGACAACAAAGTGCTGGCCCCGGCCACACTGAACACCGTGGCCGCTGCTGCCAAAATCGGCGGCGACATCCACGTTCTGGTAGCAGGTCAGGGCGCAGGCCCGGTGGCCGAAGCCGCGGCGAAAATCGCTGGCGTGAGCAAAGTCCTGAATGCTGACAACGCCGCCTACGCGCATCAGCTGCCAGAGAACGTAGCTCCGCTGGTTGCAGAGCTGGGCGCTGGCTACAGCCACATCCTGGCTGCCGCGACCTCCAACGGCAAAAACATCCTGCCGCGCGTTGCTGCTGCGCTGGACGTTGACCAGATCTCCGAGATCATCTCGGTAGAAAGCGCTGACACTTTCAAGCGTCCGATCTACGCCGGTAACGCCATCGCTACCGTGCAATCGACCGCCGCGATCAAAGTGATCACCGTGCGTGCCACCGGTTTCGATCCGGTTGCTGCTGAAGGTGGTTCGGCTGCCGTTGAAGCCGTTGGCGCTGCCCACGACGCCGGTACTTCGAGCTTCGTCAGCGAAGAGCTGGCCAAGTCCGACCGTCCTGAGCTGACCGCTGCCAAGATCGTCGTTTCCGGCGGTCGCGGCATGCAGAACGGTGACAACTTCAAACACCTGTACGCGCTGGCCGACAAACTCGGCGCTGCTGTGGGCGCCTCGCGCGCTGCGGTCGACGCAGGTTTCGTACCGAACGACATGCAGGTCGGTCAGACCGGCAAGATCGTTGCGCCACAGCTGTACATCGCCGTCGGTATCTCCGGCGCGATCCAGCATCTGGCCGGCATGAAAGACTCCAAGGTGATCGTTGCGATCAACAAGGACGAAGAAGCGCCGATCTTCCAGGTGGCCGATTACGGTCTCGTGGCGGATCTGTTCGAAGCAGTACCTGAGCTGGAGAAGCTGGTCTAATCCGGCGGCTTCACTTATAAAGAGCCCGGCCTGTTGGTCGGGCTTTTTTTTGTCTTGGATTTGGCTGGGGAGCGTTTTGCCATGGATCTGCGCTGCGGATGGTTGTTGGGATTGGTGCTGTTGCCAGGTTTGGCCATGGCCGCTGGCAAGTGCGAGCGCCTGGTTGTCACCGGCAGCCCGGACGCGCCGCCGTACCTGTGGCAGGACCCGCAAAACCCCAAGCGCCTGATCGGCGCCAGTGCCGATCTGCTGCAGCAAGTGGCCAAGGATCTGGGCATCAAAGTCGACCTGCTCTACGCCGGCAAACGCTCGCAGGCCCTCGATGAAGTGCGCAGCGGGCGCATGGACATGCTGGCCGACGCGCCGCTGACCGTGAATGAGCTGGAAAACTTCGACTTCATTCATCCGCCACTGCTGGAAAACGACTACCTGGTGTGGACCCGCAAAGGCTCGACGCTGACCTATGCCGAGGCCAGCGACCTGAAAGGCCATGCCGGCGCGGTGTCGGAAAAGTCGCGGATGACCCAGGCATTCGGCACTTTCGCCGAACAGAATCTGACCCTGACCCGCACAGCCAACCTTACCGAGGCATTACAGAAACTGCTGTTGGGCGAGGTGGAATATGTCCTCGCCGGCCGTTACTCAGGCCTGGCCGCCGCGCAGACATTGGGCATGACCAGCGATCTGTTGGCGTTCGAACAACCCATCGACCGGCCGGGTCTGTTCCTCGCGGTTTCGCATAACTCGGCCTGCAACGATCCGTGGTTGCGCGGACAGCTCGCCAAAAAGATGACAGAATTGCCCGCGTCCGGACTGACGGAAGCCGCGCTGCAACGCAACATCGAGCGCTGGAAGGCGCAACAGCAACAGCCGCCACTACCTGTCAGTGCCCCAAAACAGTAGGGATTCTTAGTGAGTATTCGACCTCTTTTCGCGGCAGTGGCCGTTCTGGCCCTGGCCGGGTGCGCATCCGATCCGGCACCCAGTGAACAAATGCGTTTGACCGAACAAGCCATCGTGCAGGCCAAGGCAGTCGGCGCCACCGCTGACGAAGTGCCGGAAATGCAACTGGCCGAAACAAAATACAACCGCGCCAAAGGCAGCATGGCCGACGAGTCCTATCGCAACGCGCGCATGCGTGCCGAGCAGGCCGAACTGGATGCACGTCTGGCCGAGGCCAAGGTGCTGACGAAAAAAAGTGAAGAACAGCTGAATGTGCTCAATATCCGCATTGTCCGCCTGCGCAAGCAGCTGCAACTGGGGGAAGCACAATGAGCCTCAAGTCCAATGCTCTCGGCATTCTGCTTCTTGCCGGTTGCGCCAGCCTCTACGGCTGCGCCGGCCAGCACAGCGAGGCTGCGCTGCAACAGGCCGGCGCTGATTTCCAGAAGGTCAAGGAAGATTCCAACGTGCTGCGCATCGCGCCGAAAGACGTGATCCGCGCCGGTGAGTCCCTGGCCCGCGCCGATCGGCTGTCGACCTATTGGGGCAGCGGTGCCGACGTGGTGCATTACGCCTACCTGAGCCAGCGCTACAGCGAAATCGCCCGCGAGCACACCAATCAGGCGCTCAACGAGGAGCGCGCCGCCAAGCTCGAGCTTGAGCGCCAGCGTCTGCAACTGGCCCTGCGCGAATCGAAACTGCTCAGCGTGCAGCAACAAGGCAAGTGGCTGGAGGAACAGATCGTGGCGCTGGCCACCACTCAGACCGATCGGGGTCTGGTGATGACCCTCGGCGACGTGTTGTTCGACACCGGCCAGGCGGAACTGAAAAACTCGGCCAACCGCGTCGTACTGAAGATCGTCCAGTTCCTGCAACTGAATCCCAAGCGCGTTGTGCGCATCGAGGGTTACACCGACAGCACCGGTGGCAGACAGGAAAACCTCAAACTGTCCCGCGATCGTGCGCAATCGGTGGCTGACGTGCTGGTCGATCTGGGTATCGACGAAAAACGCATTCAGGTCGAAGGTTACGGTGATCAGTTCCCGGTCGATGCCAACGCCTCCGAGCGTGGACGGGCGCAGAACCGCCGCGTAGAAATCGTGTTCTCTGACGAAAAAGGCCAGCTCGGCGCCGCCCGCTGAGGGCTGCGTCTCTGGAAAGCCCGGACTGTCATGCAGTGCCGGGCTTTTTTGTGTCTGTCGATTGCCGCGCAAAACCGTACAGATGGGGCAGACACCGCACTGTACGGTCGAGTAATCTGGCAACTGTCCCAGTACACTTCTAAACTGTTCCGGTATTGTTTCAGACAAGAATAAAACGCCCGTGAAATCGAGTGCTGCGTCATGACCAATCTCTTGCTATACCAACGTATTGCTCAGCAACTGGCCGAAGACATCCGCCGTGGTGTCTATCAACCGGGGGAGCGCGTGCCTTCGGTGCGCAAGATGAGTTCGCAGCTCAACGTCAGCCATGCGACGGTACTGCAGGCTTACGCCAATCTCGAAGATCAGGGCCTGATCCGCGCCCGGCCGCAGTCGGGTTACTACGTACACCAGACCCCGGCGCTGACCGCGCCGACGCCGGACATTGCCCGGGTCGAACGGCCGGGGCTGGTGACGCGCAGCAGCATCATTCAACAGGTATTGGTCGAATCCCGCCGCGAAGGCGTGTTTCCGCTGGGCGCTGCGGTGCCGAGTGTCGATTATCTGCCGGTGCGCGCGCTGCATCAGCAATTGGCCAAGGTCACCCGCTTCCACAGCCCTCGGGCGTTCAGCTACATGTTCAGCCCCGGCTTCGAACCGCTGCGTCGGCAAGTGGCGATCCGCATGCGTGACGCTGGCGTGGTGGTCGATCCGTCGGAAGTGGTGATCACCCACGGCTGTGTCGACGCCTTGCAGATGTCGTTGCGCGTGCTGACCCGGCCGGGCGATCTGATCGCTGCCGAATCGCCGACCTATTACGGCCTGCTGCAACTGGCCGATCTGCTCGGCCTGAAAGTCATCGAAATCCCCAGCGATCCCGCCACCGGCATGAGCCTGGAGGCCTTGCAACTGGCCGCCAACCAATGGTCGATCAAGGCGCTGGTGCTGACCACGCGCCTGAGCAACCCCCTCGGCGGAACCATGCCGGAAGAGCGGCAGAAACAGTTGTTGCGTCTGGCCTCGGATTTCGACATTCAGATTGTCGAAGACGATATCTACGGCGAACTAATGTTCGAGCAGGGCCGCACCAAAGCGCTGAAAGCCTACGACCGCCTGGATCGGGTGATCTACTGCTCGAGCTTCTCCAAAACCCTATCACCGGGTGTGCGCATCGGCTGGATGATCGCCGGCAAATACCAACAGGAAATCCAGCGCCTGCAAACCTTCAGCACCCATTCGGCGTGCAGCGTCACGCAGATGGCGATTGCCGCGTATCTGGAAAACGGCGGTTATGACCGGCATTTACGCTACATCCGTCAGGAATACCGGAAGAACCTCAGCGCGTTCCAGCTGGCGGTGCAGCAGCACTTCCCCGAGGGCACGCAAATGTCCCGGCCCACGGGCGGTTTCATCCTCTGGGTGAGCTTGCCGGGGCGGGTCAACACTCAGGAATTGCATGTCCGCGCGCTGCAACAAGGCATCAGCATCGCGCCGGGGCTGATCTTCAGTAATACCGAGCAGTTCAACCACTGTATCCGCCTCAACTGCGGCATTCCGTGGAACCGCGAAGCGGAGCGGGCGCTGATGACGCTGGGTCTGTTGGCCACCCAACTATGTCAGGAAACCGCTGGCGGATTCTGAACGGGGAGGGCGCTGAGGCTTGTCATGTGACGCACAACAGGCGAGCATGTGGCCCTCTGCCGTTAGTTCGTTGGGTCCATGAAAGCGATTGTTCCTGCCGCGTGGGTACTGCTGGGTTTGCTGATGATCGGCCAGGCGCCGGGTGTCCTGGCGGCCGCAGCCCAGGAAAAACCGGCAGCGACCAGTACCACGAACAAAGCCACCAAAACCGCGGCTCCGGCAAAAAAAGCCCAGGCGAAAAAAAACGTCACGGTGAAGAAGCGCCGCCCGGTTGCTTCGAAATCGAAACCCGCCAGCGAAGTGGCCAAGACCAAATTGCCGCCGGCAAAACTCGATCTCAGCCTGCCCAAGGATATGGTTGAAGAGTTGAAGCCCCAGGGCACCGTTGAGCTGCCCAAACGCGAGGCCATCCTGCCGCAGATGTTTGGCGAGAAAGATAACGGCTTCCAGCTCAACGGCCGTTTGCTCAGCAACGAAATGCAGTTGCAACTGCGCAACGAAGCGCGACGCGATGTGGAAGGCGCAGCGCTGGATTTCGAATTCAAGCAATAGATGCAGCCCTCTGCAACGCGCAGACCAGACGCTTCGTCGGAGACCGCCCGGTCACTTTTACTTATCGTTGAAAAGCCGCTCGTAGCAATTTGAAACAGTCGTTTTAGCGGTTACTCTGTTTCCCGTCTCTTTACACATCGCCCGTCGCGAGGATCTGTTCGTCATGAAATGCCGTGAAGGCTGTGGCGCTTGCTGCATTGCCCCCTCCATCAGTTCGCCGATCCCCGGCATGCCCGATGGCAAGCCCGCCGGCGAACGTTGCGTGCAACTGTCGGTCGATAACCTGTGCAGCATTTTCGGCCGTCCGGAACGTCCGGCTGTCTGCTCGGGCTTCGCTGCGGATGTCGAGGTGTGCGGCAGCAGTTCGGAAGAAGCGATCAGATTGATCGGCTGGTGGGAGCAGATGACGGCGGCGTGATGTGTTCACGAACGGAACTTCAACAATAAGGAATAACACTATGGGTTCGCTGCACCGTATCGCTGTGTTGTGTGGTCTGACTGCCGTACTTGCCACTTCGCTCGCCCACGCGGAAGACTGGAAAGTGGCGAAGAACGAAGACGGCATCAAGGTTTCCCTGAGCGAGATACCCGGTTCGGACTACAAGTCCTACCAAGGCGTCGCGCTGATGAAAACCACCGTTGCCAAACTGCGCGCCTTGCAGGAAGACGTCTCCGGCGCGTGCGCGTGGATTCACGAGTGCAAGAGCCAGAAACTGCTCAAGCACGAAGGCGATCTGAGCTGGACCTATTCGCAATTCAACACGCCGTGGCCGGTGACCCCGCGTGATTCGGTGCTGAAGATCACCACCGTTGAAGGTGCCGATGGCAGCCTGACCCGGAACCTTGAAGGTGTACCGACCTATCTGCCGGAAGAAAAAGGTTTCGTGCGGGTTCAGCAGGTCAAAGGCTTCTGGAAGTTCGTGCCTAAGGGCGATCAGGTTGAAGTGACTTATCAGGTGCACACCGAGCCGGGCGGTAGCGTGCCGGCCATGGTCGCCAACAAGTTTGTGGTGGATGCGCCATTCAATACCCTGAAAGCGCTGAAAGAACGCGCCGAGAAATAATCAATTCGCTGTAAGCAAAACGCCCCGACCGGTTCGGGGCGTTTTGTTTTGTCTCTAAATTGTATTTCCAGATATGCGTTGCACGAAATTTTCACAAAGTCTCCAAGACAATTCGCCCGCACTTGTTGCCTGCCATAGCGCTGCCAACCCTTCGAATGAAAGTCTCGAAGAGCAGGGCAGTAATCAATGGCAATGGTGTGAACGATCGTGCAACATTTGCGCACCGCGCACGCCCCGGGGTCTGGACTGACCAATAGAGGGCCTGGCGCCGCTGTATTTTTGCAACTTCAACTTCCAATGGGTCCTAAAACGACATGGCAAACCCGGACGCCCTGAATCAGCAGCGATCTTCTGCTCGCCTGCTGCAACCGACCGTCAAATCGCATCTGGCCTACACGCTGCTGTGCGCACTGGTCATGATGGTCATGTTTTCCGCGCTGCGCCTCGCGCTGCTGGTCTACAACCGCGAGATGATCCTCGACACCCCGGCCGCGACCTTCCTTGAAGCGTTCGTCAACGGTCTGCGTTTCGACCTGCGCCTGGTGGTGTACCTGTGCATTCCGCTGGTGCTGGCGCTGTTCAGTGCCCGGGCCATGGCCGCGCGCGGTTTCTTCCGTCTGTGGCTGACGGTCGCCTCGAGCATCGCGCTGTTTCTCGGCCTGATGGAAATGGACTTCTACCGCGAATTTCACCAGCGCCTCAATGGTCTGGTGTTCCAGTACGTGAAGGAAGACCCGAAAACCGTAATGAGCATGCTCTGGTACGGTTTCCCGGTGGTGCGCTACGTGCTGGCATGGGTAATCGGCACGGTCATTCTGACCCTGGCGTTCAAAGGCGCCGACCGCGCCACCCGCCCGCGCGGACCGTTCAGCGGCGGCAGCGTCAGCTCCCGTCAGGTTGCGCCGTGGTACACCCGCCTGGCGGTGTTCGTAGTCTGCCTGCTGATCTGCGTCGTCGCCGCTCGCGGCACCCTGCGTCAAGGCCCGCCGATGCGTTGGGGTGACGTCTACACCACCGATTCCAACTTCGCCAACCAGCTCGGCCTCAATGGCACGCTGTCGCTGGTCGCCGCAGCCAAGGCGCGCATGGGCGAAGACCGCGACAACATCTGGAAAGCCACGCTGCCGCAGGAGCAGGCGCAGCAAGTGGTGCGCGACATGCTGCTGATGCCGGACGACAAACTGGTCGATGCCGACATCGCCGCTGTTCGCCGCGACTACATGCCGCCGGCCGACAAGACCCTGCCGATCAAGAACGTCGTGGTGATCCTGATGGAAAGCATGGCCGGTCACTCGGTCGGTGCTTTGGGCGCGCCGGGCAATATCACCCCGTACCTGGACAAGCTGTCGAAGGAAGGTCTGCTGTTCGACCGTTTCTTCTCCAACGGCACCCACACCCATCAGGGCATGTTCGCGACCATGGCCTGCTTCCCCAACCTGCCAGGTTTCGAATACCTGATGCAGACCCCGGAAGGCAGCCACAAACTGTCCGGTCTGCCGCAGCTGCTCAGCGCCCGCGACTATGACGATGTCTACGTCTACAACGGCGACTTCGCCTGGGATAACCAGTCGGGCTTCTTCAGCAACCAGGGCATGACCAACTTCGTTGGCCGCAACGACTTCGTCAATCCGGTGTTCTCCGATCCGACCTGGGGCGTGTCCGACCAGGACATGTTCGATCGTGGCCTGCAGGAACTGAAGGCGCGGGAAAACGGCAAGCCGTTTTACGCGCTGCTGCAAACCCTGTCCAACCACACGCCGTACGCCTTGCCGACGCCATTGCCGGTCGAGCGCGTCACTGACCGTGGCAGCCTCAACGAACACCTGACCGCCATGCGCTATTCCGATTGGGCGCTCGGCCAGTTCTTCGAGAAGGCGCGCAAAGAGAAGTACTTCAACGAAACCCTGTTCGTCATCGTCGGCGACCACGGCTTCGGCAACGAGCGCCAGATCACCGAAATGGACCTGGGTCGCTTCAACGTGCCGATGCTGATGATTGCCCCGGGCATCCAGCAGAAGTTCGGTACCCGCGACCACACCGTGGGTACGCAGATCGACATCGTGCCGACCATCATGGGCCGCCTCGGTGGCGAAGTGCGTCACCAGTGCTGGGGCCGTGACCTGCTCAACCTGCCGCAGGGCGACACCGGTTTTGGCGTGATCAAGCCTTCGGGCAGCGAGCAGACCACCGCCATCGTCACCGCCGATGAGATTCTGGTGCTGCCGCGTGACAAGGACATGGGCCCGAAAATCTGGAAATATCAGCTGGGCGCCAACCCGCACGCCGAAGTTGTACCGGACGCGCCGCGCACTGCCGAACTCAAACTCAAACTTGAAGCGTTCCTGCAAACCGCAACCAAGAGCTTGCTCGATAACACCGCCGGTGTCATTCACGGCAAGCCGGACTGATCACTCCTTAAAGTCCACGCAATAAAAAAGAGGCCCTTGCAAAAGGGCCTCTTTTTTTACAGCTTCAAATCGTCATATCTTGCCGAGTAACAACAGCACCAGCAGCACGACCAACACCACGCCGATAATACCCGACGGGCCATAACCCCAACTTCTGGAGTGCGGGAAGACCGGCAGACCACCGATCAGCAACAGGATCAGGATGATGATTAGAATTGTGCCCATGGGTGATTTCCTTGTTCAGAGTCTGGAAGAGTCTTGATGCTCAGTGGGCAGCTGGAGAGCAACTAAATTCCAGCCGGCTTACATGTTCCGACTTGCGCCGATGAAAAAAAATTCAATGTTTTTTTAATGTATTTGGATTGCTCGGTTATTTCCTTTCCAGCAAAAAGATCGCAGCCTCGTTGCACTCGTCAGCTCCTACATCAGACCATCCCGAAAACAATGACGGCTGGAATCTTTTGATCCTCCATTCAGCAACTGGATGGAGCGTGGGTGAACGAAGTTCCTTCGCTACACTCGGCACATCTTTCCCGGAACAACAAGGCTGTCCGCTATGCAAAATCGCATGATGATCACTGGTGCAGGCTCAGGCCTGGGTCGCGAAATCGCCCTGCGCTGGGCCCGTGAAGGCTGGCGGCTGGCCTTGTCCGATGTCAGTGAACCCGGCCTGCAGGAAACCCTGAAACTGGTGCGCGAGGCGGGCGGTGACGGCTTCATTCAGCGCTGTGACGTGCGCGATTACAGCCAGCTCACCGCCTTCGCCCAGGCGTGCGAGGAGAAGCTCGGCGGCATCGACATCATCGTCAACAATGCCGGCGTCGCCTCGGGCGGATTCTTCAGCGAGTTGTCGCTGGAAGACTGGGACTGGCAGATCGCGATCAACCTGATGGGTGTGGTCAAGGGCTGCAAGGCGTTCCTGCCGCTGCTGGAACAGAGCAAGGGGAAGATCATCAACATCGCCTCCATGGCCGCGTTGATGCAAGGCCCGGCAATGAGTAACTACAACGTGGCCAAGGCCGGCGTGGTGGCGTTGTCGGAAAGTCTGCTGATCGAACTGGCACAGCAGGAAGTGGCGGTGCATGTGGTTTGCCCATCGTTCTTCCAGACCAACTTGCTCGATTCTTTCCGTGGCCCGACCCCGGCCATGAAAGCCCAGGTCGGCAAGTTGCTGGAAAGTTCGCCGATCAGTGCCGCCGACATCGCTGACTACATCTACCAGCAAGTCGCCGCCGGCGAATTCCTGATTCTGCCTCACGAACAAGGGCGCATGGCCTGGGCGCTCAAACAGAAGAATCCGCAACTGCTCTACAACGAAATGACTTCCATGGCCGAGAAAATGCGCGCCAAGGCCAAACAAAACAACGCTTGATCTTGTTCGATTCCTGCCGCGTCGTTAGGGTGGCCGCCACGGTCACCCTGTCGAGACGCCTCCATGCTCAATTACTTGTGGTTCTTCCTTGCGGCGCTGTTTGAAATCGCCGGCTGTTTTGCCTTCTACATGTGGCTGCGTCAGGGCAAGAGTGCGTTGTGGGTGATTCCCGCGTTGCTCAGCCTGACCCTGTTCGCGCTGTTGCTGACCCGTGTTGAAGCGGCCTACGCCGGGCGCGCCTATGCCGCGTATGGCGGGATCTACATCGTTGCTTCGATTGGCTGGCTGGCGGTGGTCGAGCGGGTGCGCCCGCTGGGCTCGGACTGGATCGGCATGGCGCTGTGCGTGGTCGGTGCCAGCATCATTCTGTTCGGGCCGCGCTTTTCTGCCGCCTGAGGCTTTTGTGCGAAGCGTCTGACAGCTGTGGGCGTGGGCTACTGTAGGGCAAGACTAATTTGCTCGTCGTGGATTGTGAAGACGCTGTAAGCCGCGCATCTTCAGGGTTTGCCAGTCCTGAAGGATGAATCCCATGCTTGTACTCAGCCGTGTGGTCGGTGAGTTGATTTCAATTGGAGACGACATCACCCTGCGTGTTCTGTCGGTCAACGGTTCCAGCGTGCGCTTCGGCGTCGAGGCGCCGAAAAAGGTCCATGTACACCGCGCCGAGGTCTATGACCGGATCAAGCGCAAGGAGGCCGCAGCGAAGGCTGGCTGACGGCTTCAGTCGAACAAATGCTTGGGTACGTCGTGCTTGAGCATCAGCTGGCACTGTTCGCTTTCCGGGTCGAACACGATCAGGGCCTGGCCTTTGGTCAATGCCTGGCGTACGCGCAGGACGCGGGTTTCCAGCGGGGTGTCATCGCCGTTGTCGGTACCGTCGCGGGTGACGAAATCCTCGATCAGGCGGGTGAGGGTGTCGACTTCAAGCGCGTCGTGGGGAATGAGCATGGGCACCTCGGTCAAATCGATGTCGGGATGCTACGGGGATTGGGTTTCGTCTGCCAGTTCTGTATCGGTCTTGCCGGCCTATTTGCGAGCAGGCTCGCTCCCACCTTTGAAATGCGATCCCTGTGGGAGCGAGCCTGCTCGCGAAAGCGGTTATCTCACCGAAGGCTCAACTGTCAGAACGCTGCCCCACCAGACTGTCCACCGGCGGCACGCGGGTTTCGCTTTCCATCTGCGTGTCATGCTCAATCTGATGGCTGAAGCGATCCAGTGAAGCATTGGCCGGTGCCGCGTCGCTGGCAAAGACCGGCGGGCTGAGGATGTACGCACCGAGCAAACGGCTGAGCGCCGCCAGGCTGTCGATGTGCGTGCGTTCGTAGCCATGGGTGGCATCGCAGCCGAAAGCGAGCAGGGCAGTGCGGATGTCGTGGCCGGCGGTGACCGCCGAGTGCGCATCGCTGAAGTAATAGCGGAACATGTCACGGCGCACCGGCAATTCGTGTTCATCGGCCAGACGCAACAGATGCCGCGACAGGTGATAGTCATACGGCCCGCCGGAGTCCTGCATCGCCACGCTCACCGCGTGTTCGCTGGAATGCTGGCCGGGGGCGACCGGTGCAATGTCGATGCCGACAAACTCGCTGACGTCCCACGGCAATGCCGCCGCTGCACCGCTGCCGGTTTCCTCGGTGATGGTGAACAGCGGATGGCAATCGATGTTCAGTTCCTGGCCGCTGTCGACAATCGCCTTCAGAGCAGCGAGCAATGCGGCAACACCGGCCTTGTCGTCGAGGTGGCGGGCGCTGATATGGCCGCTTTCGGTGAACTCGGGCAGCGGATCGAAGGCCACCACGTCGCCGACATGAATGCCCAGCGACTCGCAATCGGCCTTGGTCGTGCAGTAGGCGTCCAGACGCAGCTCGACATGGTCCCAACTGATCGGCATTTCATCGACCTGGGTGTTGAACGCATGCCCGGACGCCATCAGCGGCAACACGCTGCCGCGAATCACCCCGGTGTCGGTAAACAGGCTGACCCGGCTGCCTTCGGCAAAGCGGCTCGACCAGCAACCGACCGGCGCGAGGGTCAGGCGACCGTTGTCTTTCACCGCACGCACAGCGGCGCCGATGGTGTCCAGGTGCGCCGACACTGCGCGATCAGGGCTGCTCTTTTTGCCCTTCAACGTCGCGCGGATGGTGCCGCGCCGGGTCATTTCAAACGGAATACCCAGCTCTTCGAGACGCTCGGCGACATAGCGCACGATGGTGTCTGTGAACCCGGTAGGGCTGGGAATGGCGAGCATTTCCAGCAGGACTTTTTGCAGGTAAGCCAGATCCGGTTCAGGGATTTGTGTGGTCATGGTCATGGAAACTCCTGATGGGTTGTGCACACCGATGGTTTCGATGAGGAAAATTGGTGGTGACGTTCAGGGCCTCTTCGCGAGCAGGCTCGCTCCCACATTTGGAATGCATTCCCCCTGTGGGAGCGAGCCTGCTCGCGAAGGCGTCAGCCGGAACAACGATGGTTCAAGAGACAGCCGGCTGACTATGCGGAAACAACAGATCGACAAAGCGCTCCGCCGTCGGCTGCGGTTCATGGTTGGCGAGGCCGGCGCGCTCATTGGCTTCGATGAACACGTACTCGGGCTGATCTGCCGCCGGCACCATCAGATCGAGCCCGACCATCGGAATATCCAGCGCCCGCGCCGCGCGCACGGCCGCGTCGACCAGGGTCGGATGAAGAATGTCGGTCACGTCTTCCAGTGTCCCGCCGGTGTGCAGGTTGGCGGTGCGCCGCACGAACAGATGCTCGCCGGCCGGCAGGATACTGCTGTAGTCGTAACCGGCCGCATGCAGCGTGCGTTGGGTTTCGTGGTCCAGCGGAATCTTGCTTTCGCCACTGGTGGCCGCTTGCCGGCGGCGGCTCTGCGCTTCGATCAGCGCACCGATCGAATGCTGACCATCGCCGACCACTTCGGCGGGCTTGCGAATCGCCGCCGCAACCACTTCAAAGCCGATCACCACGATGCGCAGATCAAGGCCTTCGTGGAAGCTTTCCAGCAGCACGCGACTGTCGAACTGCTTGGCGGTTTCGATAGCCTTCTGCACTTCTTCGATGGTGCGCAGATCCACCGCGACGCCGTGGCCCTGTTCGCCATCGAGAGGCTTGACCACCACCCGTTGGTGCTCATCGAGGAAGGCCAGGTTGTCGTCGGCATTGCCCGCCAGTTGCTGCGCCGGCAGTTTCAGGCCTGCGGCCTTGAGCACCTTGTGGGTCAGACTTTTGTCCTGGCACAGGGTCATGCTGATCGCACTGGTCAGATCGCTCAGCGACTCGCGGCAGCGCACGCGACGGCCGCCATGGCTGAGGGTGAACAGCCCGGCGTCGGCGTCATCGACTTGCACGTCGATACCGCGTCGATGCGCTTCTTCGACGATGATCCGCGCGTAAGGATTGAAATTCGCCTCCGGGCCCGGGCCGAGAAACAGCGGCTGGTTGATGCCGTTCTTGCGCTTGATGGCGAAGGTCGGCAGGTTGCGGAAACCCAGTTTGGCGTAAAGGTTTTTCGCCTGGCGGTTGTCGTGCAGCACCGACAGATCCAGATAAGCCAGGCCGCGACTCATGAAGTGCTCGACCAAATGTCGCACCAACACTTCGCCGACGCCGGGGCGCGAGCAATGCGGGTCGACCGCCAGGCACCAGAGGCTGCTGCCATGTTCCGGATCGTTGAAGGCTTTTTCATGATTGAGGCCCATGACACTGCCGATCACCGCGCCGCTGTCTTCGTCTTCCGCCAGCCAGTAGACCGGGCCGCCCTGATGATGCGGGGTGAGCAACTCCTGATCGATCGGCAACATGCCGCGCGCCTGGTACAAACGGTTGATGCCCTGCCAGTCGGTTTCGCTCTGCGCACGACGAATGCGGAAGCCGCGAAACACCCGCGTGGCCTGCCGGTAATCGCTGAACCACAAACGCAGGGTGTCGGATGGATCGAGAAACAGCTGCGTCGGCTCGAGGCCGAGAATCTGCTGCGGTGCGGCAACATACAGGGCGATATCGCGCTCGCCGGGCTGCTCGTTGAGCAGCTCCTGCGCCAGCGACGCCGGGTCGGGAAAGGTGTGACCGATCAGCAGCCGGCCCCAACCGCAATGCACAGCAATCGGGGCGCTGGCAGGCTCGCTGCCGTCTTCGGCCAGGCGCGCCTGCAAACGTTCATACGAGGGGGCCTGACCACGCAACAGGCGTTGGTTGATGGACGTGGCATGGGGTTTCATCAATCAGATTCCTTGTTCACTGAGCCACAGGTTCAGGGCTGCCAGTTGCCACAGTTTCGAGCCGCGCAACGGGGTCAGTTGGCCTTGCGGATCAGTCAAAAGCTTGTCGAGCATGCTCGGGTTGAACAGGCCGCGATCCTGGCTCGGATCCAGCAGCAGCTCGCGCACCCAATTGAGTGTGTCGCCCTGCAAGTGCTTGAGACCCGGCACCGGGAAATAGCCTTTCTTGCGGTCGATCACTTCGCTTGGAATGACCCGGCGCGCAGCTTCTTTCAGTACTTGCTTGCCGCCATCGGGCAGCTTGAATTGACCTGGTACACGAGCAGACAGCTCGACCAGTCGATAGTCCAGAAAAGGCGTACGCGCTTCCAGGCCCCAGGCCATGGTCATGTTGTCGACGCGTTTGACCGGGTCATCGACCAGCATCACCATGCTGTCCAGGCGCAGCGCCTTGTCCACGGCAGCATCGGCGCCAGGCTGGGCAAAGTGCTGTTTGACGAAGTCGCCCGCCGCATCGTGGTCGACCAGCCATTTCGGCTGAACCGTCGCCGCGTAGTCGTCATAGCTGCGGTCGAAGAACGCATCGCGATAGGACGCATAAGGATCTGCTGCGCCGTCGACCTGCGGATACCAGTGGTAACCGGCAAACAGTTCGTCCGCGCCTTGGCCGCTCTGCACCACTTTGCAGTGCTTGGCCACTTCGCGGGACAACAGATAGAACGCGATGCAGTCATGGCTGACCATCGGTTCGCTCATTGCGCGGAAGGCGGCGGGCAGTTGCTCGATGATTTCTTTCTCGTCAATGCGCAACTGATGGTGGCGGGTGCCGTAGTGCTTGGCGATCAGGTCGGAATACTGGAATTCGTCGCCGCGCTCGCCGCCGGCATCCTGGAAACCAATGGAGAAGGTCGACAGATTCTCTACGCCGACTTCGCGCAACAGGCCGACGAGCATGCTCGAATCGACACCGCCGGAAAGCAACACACCGACGTCCACTGCCGCACGCTGACGAATCGCCACCGCTTCGCGGGTGCTGTCGAGGACGCGATCGACCCAGTCTTCCAGATTGAGGTTTTTCTCGTCTTCATTCGGGCCGTAGGGCAGGGTCCACCAGGTTTTCTGCTCGGTGCGGCCATCGGCTTCAACGCGCATCCAGGTGGCAGGCGGCAGTTTTTCGATACCGGCCAGCAAGGTGCGCGGCGCAGGCACCACCGCATGGAAATTCAGATAGTGATTGAGCGCCACCGGATCGAGGATCGGGTTGATGTCGCCGCCCTTGAGCAGCGCCGGCAGTGCCGAGGCGAAGCGCAGGCGTTGGCCAGTGCGCGACAGGTACAACGGCTTTACGCCGAGACGGTCACGAGCGATGAACAGGCGCTGGGCATCACGCTCCCAAATGGCGAAGGCGAACATGCCGTTGAGTTTCGGCAGCAGTGCCTCGCCCCAGGCGTGATAACCCTTGAGCAGCACTTCGGTGTCGCCACCCGAATAGAAGGCATAACCCAGTGCTTCAAGCTCTGCGCGCAATTCCGGGAAGTTGTAGATCGCGCCGTTGAACGCCAGGGACAGGCCCAGTTGGCTGTCGATCATCGGCTGCGCCGAGCCGTCCGACAGGTCCATGATTTTCAGGCGTCGATGGCCCAGGGCAATCGGCCCTTGGGCATGGAAGCCCCACGCGTCAGGGCCGCGAGGGGCCAGGTGATGGGTGATTCTCTCGATCGCTGCAAGGTCTGCAGGTTGTTGATCAAAACGTAACTCGCCAGCTAATCCGCACATAAAGTCCTTACCGGTTTTTCCGTTGGGGAAGGTCAAGCCGTACCACGCGAAAAGTGCGGGTACTCAGAAACTGACCTGTCACGGTAGGCGGAGTTTTAGATCGATAAGTTATAAGCGCGGCGTTACGGCCTCTGCAGGTCGGTGATAGAGGGCGCCCTGGCAGCGTTAGCCGGTTTTTTTTGCGGGGCGGTAGCGGGCTGTTTTATAGGCCGAAAAACTGCGTGTGTTTGCGGCATTTGCCAGCAGTTTTTTCCATTATCAATTCATTCACACCATCGCTAAGGTCGAAAGCCCCAACAGCAATGAAGGACTATTGCCATGTCAGTGCAGCAACAGAAACAAAACCTTGCTCCATCTTCAGTGCTCGGTACGCTGCTGGAAGCCACCGCAGACCTCGACACGGCCGAAGCCCTGGAGAAAAGTCTGCCGCCTTATTTGCTCAAGGCTTCGACCGACACGCTGGCGACGCTGGATCAGACCGCTCGCGAGCTGCATCGCCTGCAGCTCAAAGTGGCCAAGGATCTGGCCGGATTGCAATCGTTGCGCGGTTTCTGCAAAAAAGAACTCACCGCTGCGTTGAACGCCAAGTGGCCGGCGGTCTATGACGTCGAACAGGATGTGCTCAGTCTGCCGGGTGACGATTGCGGCTGCGACGCGACGGCGACCAACCAGGCGGGTATCGATGTCGTAAAACACGCCGCGCAAACCCTGCTGCAGGCGGCGATGCAGAACTTCACTGAAGACGAGGAGCAAGCCGATGGTTTCCCGTCCGGCAGTGCCGTGCGCATTGCCAGTGCGCCTGCGGGAGTGCAGGGCCTGACACCGCAGGCGTTCGCCGCGTTGTGCCGCACGCTCGACCTGGGCAAGAAATATCAGCAACATTTCCAGCAAGTCTTCGGCCTGCGCGATGCCGACGGCAAAGTCGTGACCAGCAGTGTCCTGACCCGCGACATTGGCGCAATGAAAAAAAGCCTGTTGCAGCTCGACGCCCATCTGGCCGCGCTCAAGGCTGATATCACTCCGCAGGGATTGCGCATGCTGCAGGATCTTATTGATGCCCAGGGCGTGGCGTCGGCAACCCTGCGCCACGGTAACGACCCGATGATCATGCAGGGCATCGAGATACTGGACAGCTGCGTGTGGGGCGTCGTGGTGTTCTGCGCGCGCTCGGTGCAGGAACATCCCGAGGATGGTTGCCTGGTCTACATGGCGGGCGAGCCCGAGAGGGCGTTGTACGAATATCCGAGCTTCAATGCCTTCAAAAACTATCTCACGCAACAACTGCGCAAACCGGACTACAAGGATTATTTCGGTCGATGCCTAGATGAGGATGACAAGGCCGATTTCTTCAAAACGTTCGAGGAAAAGGGCGAGTTGGGCCTCATCAAGCAACTGTCGATGAGTGTCCCGCTTTTTGATTTCATGGTGCAGAGTCACGTCGGCAAATTACAGATCGATGCGCGCAAACTGGCAGTGCCGACGGCAGATATCGATGAGGACGCACGCCAGAAACGTCTGCTGGATTTTCTCCAGTTGGGCGTGACCATTGCGTCAGTGGCGGGCATGTTTGTGCCGGTCCTTGGCCAACTGATGATGGGCGTTGCGGTCGGGCAATTGCTCGGCGAAGTGTATGAAGGGGTCGAAGACTGGCAGCGTGGCGATCATCAGCAAGCGCTTTCGCACCTGCTCAGCGTGGTGGAGAACATTGCGCTGATGGCGGCGTTTGCCGGCGGGCAGAAGGCGTTGGGCACGCTGGGCGGCAAACTGCTGCGCTCGCACCCGGAGTTCTTCGGGCAATTTCGGGCCATCCTCAATCACGCAGGCAAGGCACGTCTGTGGAAGCCCGATCTCGTTGCCTATGAGCATTCACTCCCGGCGGGATTCACCATTGATGCCAGCTCCAAGGAGTTTTATCAGGTGGGCCGCAAAACCCTTGGGCGTGTCGATCATCGATTCTTTGCCGGCAGTTACGATGCCGATGCCAGCCTGTGGCGTCTGGAGCATGCCAGTCGCGCTGACGCCTATGCCCCGGAGTTGGCCCGACACGTTGAGGGGGGCTGGCGCATTCCTGGCGAAGAGCCCGAGGAGTGGGGCAGTTCTGCGTACACACTCAAACGCATCGACCCGCACCTGAGCGAATTCACCGACAGCGACCTGGATAACATGCGTCGGCTCAGTGGCACCAGTCATGACCAATTGCTCCAGGCGTTCAACGATAACCTGGCGTTGCCGGAGCGTCTGCGCGACACGGTGGAACGCGTGCGCCTGTCCCGTCAACTGCGCCAGCTGACCCGCGAACTGCAGGCCGGCGAAGTACATTCCGGCCAGCCTGCCGAGGAGCAATTGCACGCATTGCCCAAGCTCAAGGGCTGGCCAACCGACCGCTACATCGAGGTGACCAACGCCGATGGCAGCGTCGAGGCAACATATCCATTGACCCGCGAGCCCGACGAAGCTCTGAGCGTGGCAGTCAGCCGTGAACAACTGGCGGCGGGGCAGTTGCTGCGAACGGTCATTGATGGTCTGTACCAGAACGAAGTCGATGCTCTGCTCGGCAGTAAAACCGCCGCCAGTCTGGAAGAGTCGGCGCTGGCGAAGAAGCTCGGCGCGGCGCTGAAGACGGATCATCGTGAGGTGCTTGAGCGTATGTATCAGCGTTATGACCGGAGCGAGGCGGACGATGTGCTGAAGTTGCGCAAGGTCTTTGCCGCCATTGCGACGCGCCATGGGCAGCAGGTGATCGAGCGCGCGCCGAGTATCGAACGATTGCATCTGCGCGAGACCGGGCAGGTGCCGTTACGGATGGGGCAGCGCGTCAGGCAAAACATCAACGCAGTGCGACTCGATCGTGCCCTGGCAGGTTTGCATTGGCCACGACTGGCCAATGCCGATACCGACAAACTGGCCATTCAGTTGCTGCCACGACTGAGCGGCTGGGATGCGCAATTGCGCTTGCAAGTGCGTGACAAGACACTCGCCGGGCCGATCCTGGAAGCCATCGGCGATGCTGCTGCGAAACCCGAAAATACCTGCTCGCTGGTGAAGTCTGCTGCCGGTTACGAGGCGTTCAGTGGCGACGGCAAGTCACTTGGCAAAGTGGCAGCAGCGCCGGGGGATCTGTACAGCGCGATTCTCAAAGCGCTGCCGTTGCGTCAGCGGACGGCCGCCGGGTTGGGCGAGTCTGCGCAGGCCGACACCGTGCGCTTGCGCAGCAAATTGCTCGATGCAGCGCTGGATGAACGCGAGGAGACGGCGCAGACATTGGTTCGCGGCACGTTTGAGCCTCGGCTTGTCGAGCCGGCCTGCATGCAGAGCGATCAGGCTGCCGGGACGGAGCATTCGCGGGCGCTGCTGCGCAAGGCGCGCAAACTGTATCCACGCTTGAATCAGCAGCAGCTCAGCCAATTGCTCGATGAGCTGGGCGATGATCCGTTGAGCCGTGCGACCCGCATCAAAGCCCTGCGTCAGGATCTGCAAACCCTGCGTGACGCGCTATTTGTCTGGAGCGAAGATGCCGCGGCCCTGAAAGCCATGGGTGGCGATCTGGCCGAAGCGCGCCACAGCCGGAAAATCGCCGCCGAGTTGATCGAAGAAGGATTTCGACGCTTTCATTGGGCCACCAACGAAGAGGGAAAAAGCCTCTGTACGCTCAACCTTGACGGCATGCGCATCGGTAAGGTGCCAACATTGCCGCCGTCGGTGAGCTTTGACCACATAGAGCAATTGTCGATGCGTAACATGGCGCTGGGTGATGATGTCGCGCACTTCCTCAAGTCCTTCAAACAGCTAGAGCTACTGGAACTGGGCAGCAACACGATCACCCGGCTGCCTGAAGTGTTGTCGCACATGCCGCGTCTGCAACGGCTGAGCCTGGCAAACAATCAGCTCAAGCTGACCGAACAGACCCTGGCGAAGCTGAACAGGCTGAGCACGTTGCGCTACCTGAATCTGGACAAGAATCCGTTGGGCGCCACCCCGGATTTCAGTCAAATGACGCAACTGCGCCGCTTGTCCCTGCAAGAAACCGGCATCACGGAACTGCCAGAAGGCCTGTCCAATTCCGTCCACATTGAATTGATGAACCTGACCGGGAATAAAATCAAAGAGCTGCCCGACTGGTTATTCCAGAAAACACGCCATTTCACCAGCGCACTCAAGCTGGGACTGAATCCTTTTTCCGAACGCAGCAAAACGCATCTGGAAAACTATCGCGATAATTTCGGCATCGGTATGGACTACCTCCCCGATGACATCGCCAGGATGAACGAGCAACACGCTCGCTCGCTCTGGTTGACCAAGAACAGTGGCGAGGAGTGGGCAGAACAGACGCGGATCTGGACGGCATTGCGAAACGAGCCGAAGGCCGATGGGTTGTTCACCGTGCTGGCGCAACTGGGCGATACCGCGGACGGGAAAAAGGCCAGCGCCGACTTGCAGCGACGCGTCTGGGCGGTACTGAAGGCGGCCGAAGCTGACGGGCCGCTGTGTGAGCAAGTGCTCGACACGGCTGCCGATCCGCTTCATTGCACCGACAACGCAACGCTGGTGTTCAGTCGCCTGGAAGTCGAGGTGGAAGTCGAGCGGGTAACCAGCGCGGCAAGCGGCCGCAAGGTCACTGCCAAAGCTCTGCTGGAACTGGGCCGCAGTCTGTTCAGGCTGGACAAGCTGGAAGAAATTGCCTTGGAGCATTCGCTCCGGGCGCCGAAGGTCGATGCACTGGAGATGAACCTTGCTTATCGCATCGGTCTGACCGATGAGCTGGGGCTGCGCGGTCAACCGAAAGGTATGCTGTTCGATGCCCAGAGTGGCGTGACAGCCGCTGATCTTGAGGTCGCCAGAAATCGCGTGATGACTGCCGAACTTTCCCCGCAATGGCTGAAATACATGCAGGAGCGAACGTTCTGGCGTGATTATCTGAAGCGTACGTTTGCGCGCAAATTTTCAATGATCGATGAATCGTTCGCGCCGCGCATGAGTGCCCTCGATGAGCAGGCGGACACCCTGCTCAGTGCCGACTATGTGAGTCAGGCGAATGCCCTCCAGCTTGAAAAGGAGCAGGCACAAGAGGCAGTGATCAAGCGCCTGACCGAAGAGTCCATACGCCTGATGGATCTCGGCCTCTGTGTGATGCCGGACATCTGATATTCACTTGCCGCGAATCAGTTTGCGCAAGGCAAACCGGTTGGGATGGCACGCTTCGGCCACGCTGCGCGGCAACGGCAGCGGCTCGTTGTCCAGCCACGCGGCGAGCAGTTCGCCGCACAGCGGCGCGGTGATCAGCCCGCGAGAACCGTGGCCGCTGTTGACGTACAGACCGTCGAGCCACGGGCAGGCGAGGTCCGGCACTTGTCGGGCGTCTTTGCTCAACGCAGCGTAGGTCTGATTGAAGGTTTGCAGATCAGCGAGCGGGCCGACAATCGGCAGGTAATCGGGGCTGGTGCAGCGATAGGCTGCGCGGCCCTCAAGGTTCTCAATTGGCTGCTCGCTGATGTTCAGACGGCTCAGCAGGTCGCTGGAAATCTCTTCGAGCATCGCCAGATTGCCTTGGTGCTCGGCAGTCGTGGGCGTCAGGTCGTCGCTGTTGAAGTCGAAACTCGCGCCCAGGGTGTGCTCGCCCAGACGCGCCGGGGCGACGTAGCCTTCGGCGCACACCACGGTGGTCAGCGCATGACTGTCTGCGGTTTCAGGCAGACGCGTAATCTGCCCGCGAATGCGCTTGAGCGGCAATTCGGCGCTTTGGGCAAAACGTTTGATTTCGGCAGCTCCGGCCAGGATCACCACCGGCGCACTGGCGAGCAAACGCTCGCCGTCGAACGCTTGCCACTGGTCAGCGACTTTGCGCAGTTCCAAAGCTTCGTGATGGCTGAGCAATTCAATGTTGGCGTGCATCGCCTGGGCCTGACACAGTGCCGGCGGATGCACCCAGCCGCCTTCGGGGTAGAACAAACCGCCGTGGGCCACGCCGACACCGGCGCGAGCCTGCGCTTCGGGTTGTTCCAGCCACTGCAAGAGATCTTCAGGAAACGCCGCCGCCAGTTGCGCGTGGCGCTCGGCTTCTTTGGCATTGAACGCCAATTGCAGCACGCCGCAGTCATCCCAGTCGCTGCCGCGTTGCAGGCTTTCCAGCAGGCGTCGGGTGTAACCGAAGCCACTGACAATCAACTGCGACAACGCCGTGCCATGGGCGGACAACTTGAGATAGAGCACGCCTTGCGGATTCCCCGAAGCTTCCTGCGCCACCGCCGCGTGACGCTCCAGCAGACTCACCTGCCAGCCGCGCGCCGCCAGACTCGACGCCGTCGCGCAGCCGGCCAGGCCCGCGCCGATCACCAGCGCCCGGCGCTCACCGCGCAACGGAGCAGGGCGGGCGAACCAGGGTTTCGCCGGTATTGGCGCCGCCACCTCGGCGGGCCAGCCGAGAAATTCGCCACGCAGGATTTCCCACTTGTGGCCGATGCCCGGTGTGCGCTTCATCTTGAACCCGGCAGCGTTGAGCAGACGCCGGACCCAACCGGTGCTGGTGAAGGTGCTGATAGTCGATCCCGGTGCGGCCAGGCGCGCCAGTTCGACGAACAGCTCCGCCGTCCACATGTCCGGGTTTTTCGCCGGAGCGAAACCGTCGAGAAACCACGCGTCGATCTGTGCATCGAGTTGCGGCAGTTGCTCCAGCGCATCGCCGATGAGCAAGGTCAGCGTCACGCGGCCGTTGGCCAGAGTGATGCGTTGAAAGCCTTGATGAATCGCCACGTAGTGCTTGAGCAACTGATCGGCCAATGGCTTGAGTTCCGGCCACAGTGCCAAGGCCCGGCGCAGATCCGCAGGCGCCAGCGGGTACTTTTCCACGCTGACAAAATGCAAACGCGCGCCGGCCACCGCGTGCTGTTCGAACAACTGCCAGGCGCAGAGAAAATTCAGCCCGGTGCCGAAGCCGGTTTCGCCAATGACCAGCCGACCATCCGCCGGCAGCGCAGCAAAGCGCTCGGCCAGACGGTTCTGCTCAAGAAACACGTAACGGGTTTCCTCCAGCCCCGACTGATCGGAAAAATACACGTCATCAAACACCCGCGAACGTGGGCGTCCCTGGTCGTCCCAGTCGAGTTGGGCGTGGGGCATTTCGGCTTTCATGGCAGGCTCGGCAAACACAAGGCGGCCATTCTAGCCGATCACGCGCGAGCTGCCTGATCCAGCGCAAGACGGGATTTGGGCGTGTCAGGGAAAATTTCAAAAGATCGCAGCCTTCGGCAGCTCCTACACGGAAACGCATTGCAAATGTAGGAGCTGCCGAAGGCTGCGATCTGTTCAGGTGCTGCAATCATCCGCTAGTCTTGCTGAACCCTGGAAGGAGCCGTCCAATGTTTGAATCCGCTGAAATCGGTCACGCCATCGACAAAGACACTTATGAGGCGGCGGTCCCTGCGCTGCGTGAAGCCTTGCTGGAAGCGCAGTTCGAGTTGCAGCAGCAGAAACGCTTTCCGGTGATCATCCTGATCAACGGCATCGAAGGGGCGGGCAAGGGCGAGACGGTCAAGCTGCTCAATGAATGGATGGATCCGCGCCTGATCGAAGTGCGCACCTTCGACCAACAAACCGATGAAGAACTGGCGCGGCCACCGGCGTGGCGCTACTGGCGGATGCTGCCGGCCAAAGGGCGAATGGGGGTTTTCTTCGGCAACTGGTACAGCCAGATGCTCCAGGGCCGGGTGCACGGACTGTTCAAGGATCCGCGTCTGGACCAGGCCATCGCCGGCGCCGAGCGTCTGGAAAAAATGCTCTGCGATGAAGGCGCGCTGATCTTCAAGTTCTGGTTTCACCTGTCCAAGAAGCAGATGAAAGCGCGGCTCAAATCGCTGGCCGACGACCCGCTGCACAGCTGGCGCATCAGCCCGCTGGACTGGCAGCAGTCGCAGACCTACGACAAGTTCGTCAAATACGGCGAGCGCGTGCTGCGCCGTACCAGCCGCGATTACGCGCCGTGGCATGTCATCGAAGGCGTCGATGCCAATTACCGCAGCCTGGCGGTGGGCAAGATTCTCCTCGAAGGCCTGCAAAGTGCGCTCAAGCGTGCCGACGTCAATCCACACGAAGTCAGTGCCGCGCCGCTGGGCACGCCGGTCGATCAGTTGAACCTGCTCGACAGCCTCGACCTGACCCAGCGTCTGGACAAGAAAGACTATGAAGAACAACTGATCACCGAACAGGCGCGTCTATCCGGGCTGATGCGCGACAAACGCATGCGTCGCCATGCGCTGGTCGCGGTGTTCGAGGGTAACGACGCGGCGGGCAAGGGCGGGGCGATTCGCCGCGTAGCAGCCGCGCTCGATCCGCGTCAGTACAGCATCGTGCCGATCGCTGCGCCGACCGAAGAAGAGCGCGCACAACCGTATCTGTGGCGGTTCTGGCGGCACATTCCAGCGCGGGGCAAATTCACCGTGTTTGACCGTTCGTGGTACGGGCGGGTGCTGGTCGAACGGATCGAGGGTTTCTGCACCCCGGCCGACTGGCTGCGTGCCTACGGCGAAATCAATGACTTCGAAGAGCAACTGGCCGATGCCGGCGTCATCGTCGTCAAGTTCTGGCTGGCCATCGACAAGGACACGCAGATGGAGCGCTTTCAGGAGCGCGAAGAGATTTCCTTCAAGCGTTTCAAGATTACCGAGGACGACTGGCGCAATCGGGAAAAGTGGGACGACTATCGCCGGGCGGTCGGCGACATGGTTGATCGCACCAGCACCGAGATCGCGCCGTGGACGCTGGTCGAGGCCAACGACAAACGCTGGGCACGGGTGAAAGTGTTGCGCACGATCAACCGCGCGCTGGAAGACGCGTTCGAGAAATCCGACAAGAAGGCCAAAAAGCACAAGGACTGAGGCGATGGCCGCGCATACGCCGGGTGAATGATCCTCGCGGTCGGCAAGAAGGTGGACTTATGCTCAGGTCCACTCTCAACCGACAACAACAATGAGGTATGCCATGCGTGAAGTGGTGATCGTCGACAGCGTGCGGACCGGCCTGGCCAAATCCTTTCGCGGCAAGTTCAACCAGACCCGCCCCGATGACATGGCGGCCCACTGCGTCAATGCGCTGCTGACCCGCAACGATATCGATCCGGCCAGCGTCGAGGACTGCATCGTCGGCGCCGGCTCCAACGAGGGCGCGCAGGGCTACAACATCGGCCGCAACGTCGCGGTGCTGTCGCGCCTGGGCACCGGCACCGCCGGCATGACCCTCAACCGTTTCTGCTCGTCGGGCTTGCAGGCCATTGCGATTGCCGCCAACCAGATCGCCTCCGGTTGCAGCGACATCATCGTTGCCGGCGGCGTCGAGTCGATCAGCCTGACCCTGAAAAGCGTCAACACCGATCACCTGATCAACCCGCTGCTCAAGCAACAGACTCCCGGCATCTACTACACCATGGGCCAGACCGCCGAAGTGGTGGCGCGCCGTTACGGTGTCAGCCGCGAAGCCCAGGATCGCTATGCGCTGCAAAGCCAGATCCGTACCGCGCAGGCGCAGGCTGCGGGTCTGTTCGATGATGAAATCGTGCCGATGGCGGTGAAATATCGCGTCGAGGACAAGAACAGCGGCGAAGTGCAGATTATCGACGGCGTTGTTGAGCGCGACGACTGCAACCGCCCGGACACCACCTACGAAAGCCTTGCCGGTTTGAAACCGGTGTTCGCCGACGACGGTTCGGTGACGGCGGGCAATTCCTCGCAGCTGTCCGACGGTGCCTCGATGACACTGGTGATGAGCCTGGATAGAGCGCTGGAGCTGGGGCTCAAGCCGAAAGCGTTTTTCCGTGGCTTCACCGTCGCCGGCTGCGAGCCGGACGAAATGGGCATCGGCCCGGTGTTCTCGGTGCCGAAACTGCTCAAGGCCAAGGGCCTGCAAGTGGCGGATATCGATCTGTGGGAGTTGAACGAGGCGTTCGCTTCGCAGTGCCTGTACAGCCGCGACCGGCTGGAGATCGACAACGACAAATACAACGTCAACGGCGGCTCGATTTCCATCGGCCACCCGTTCGGCATGACCGGCTCGCGTCAGGTCGGGCATCTGATCCGGGAATTGCAGCGACGCAATTTGCGCTACGGCATCGTCACCATGTGCGTGGGTGGCGGGATGGGGGCGAGTGGGTTGTTTGAGGCGGTGCGCTAAAGGATTGGTTGCCTGTTCAGGCCCCTTCGCGAGCAGGCTCGCTCCCACAGGTGAGGGTATTCCCCTGTGGGAGCGAGCCTGCTCGCGAAGGCAGCGCCGCGGCTCAGCGGCTGGAATCCTGCCGCCGCATCCGCGCTATATATGCCTGAATCTCCCGCTCGATCACCTGACCGTCAAACGGCCCTTCGAGGGTATTTTCCCGGGTGCTGAAATACAGCTCGCCATTGACCCGACACACGCGGTCGCTGCGAAAACGGGTGGCGGGGGCGCTGTCCTCGGCGCGCATGGCGTACATGTCGGTCTCCCTGATATGCATTGAAAAGTCTGCAATCAGCTTATGCCTGAAGCACTTGGCGCGCCTGCCCGGCCGATCAACGGCGGCGCGCCGGTTTACTGCTGCGACCTGCACAGTTTCATTCGCGGCCTGCCGGTAACTGTCCCTGTGTTGTGCGCAGCCGGACGCCTAGAATGAGTGCTCTTGTCAGCAGGCTTTTGGGGTTCGCATGCACATTTCATCGGGGCGCTGGGTGTACGGACTGTTCCTGGCGCTGCTGACCGCGTTTCTGTGGGGCATCCTGCCGATCAAGCTCAAACAGGTATTGCAGGTGATGGACCCGGTCACGGTGACCTGGTTTCGCCTGATGGTTTCCGGCGGCTGCCTGTTCATCTATCTGGCGTCGGTCAAACGCCTGCCGAGTCGCAAGGTGCTCGGGCCCAAGGGTGGCTGGCTGGTGCTGATGGCGGTGCTGGGGCTGGTCGGCAATTACGTGTTGTACCTGATGGGCCTCAACCTGCTCAGCCCCGGCACCGCGCAATTGGTGGTGCAAATGGGCCCGATCATGCTGCTGATCGCCAGCCTGTTCGTGTTCAAGGAGCGCTTCAGCATCGGCCAGGGCATCGGCCTGCTGGTGTTGCTGGTCGGCTTTGGTCTGTTCTTCAATCAGCGCCTGGCTGAGCTGCTGACCTCGCTGTCTGATTACACAGCCGGCGTGCTCTTGGTGCTGCTGGCGTCGACGGTCTGGACCTTCTATGCGCTGGGCCAGAAGCAATTGCTGACGGTGTGGAATTCGTTGCAGGTGATGATGGTCATCTATCTGTTCTGCGGGCTATTGCTGACGCCGTGGGTGCATCCGTTGGAAGCGCTGAACCTGAGCCCGTTGCAGGGCTGGCTGCTGTTGGCGTGCTGCATGAACACCTTGATCGCCTACGGCGCATTCGCCGAAGCGCTGGCGCACTGGGAAGCATCGCGGGTCAGCGCAACATTGGCAATCACGCCGCTGGTGACGTTTGTGGCGGTGGCGATTGCGGCGCGGATCTGGCCGGACTACGTGCATGCCGAGCAGATCAATGCGCTGGGCTATGGCGGGGCGGTGCTGGTGGTGCTGGGTTCGGCGCTGGTGGCGTTGGGGCCATCGTTGATTGCCGGGCTCAGGGCGCGGCGGATGCGCATGGCCTGAAGATCAAAAGATCGCAGCCTGCGGCAGCTCCTACAATTGGAATGCGTTTCCCTGTAGGAGCTGCCGAAGGCTGCGATCTTTTGCTTTAGCCCTTGGCGCCAGCCTCGATCATGTTCTCCGGCCGCACCCAGGCATCGAACTCTTCATCCGTCAGATAACCCAGCTGCAACGCCGCCTCACGCAAAGTCAGCCCTTCGCTGTAAGCCTTCTTGGCGATCTCCGCCGACTTGTCATAACCGATGTGCGGGTTCAGCGCGGTCACCAGCATAAGCCCACGTTCCAGATGCTTGGCCATGACCTCGGCATCCGGTTCGAGCCCGGCAATGCAGTGCTGCTGGAAGTTGCTGCAGCCATCACCAAGCAGACGGATCGATTGCAGCAGGTTATGGATGATCACCGGTTTGAACACGTTCAGCTGCAAGTGCCCCTGACTGGCGGCAAAACCGATCGCCACGTCATTGCCGAGCACCTGACAGGCGAGCATCGACAGCGCTTCGCACTGGGTCGGGTTGACCTTGCCGGGCATGATCGAGCTGCCCGGTTCGTTGGCCGGCAGCTTCACTTCAGCGAAACCTGCGCGGGGACCTGAGCCCAGCAGACGCAGGTCGTTGGCGATCTTCATCAAGGCCACGGCGAGGGTTTTCAGCGCACCCGACAGCGTTACCAGCGGTTCATGCCCGGCCAGCGCAGCGAACTTGTTCGGCGCGGTGACGAACGGCAAACCGGACAGTGCTGCGAGTTCAGCAGCAATCGCCTCACCGAAGCCGTGCGGTGAATTCAAACCCGTACCAACGGCAGTGCCGCCCTGAGCCAGTTCGCAAACCGCCGGCAGCGCGGCACGAATCGCGCGCTCGGCGTAATCCAGTTGCGCGATGAAGCCGGACAGTTCCTGGCCGAAGGTGATCGGCGTCGCGTCCATCATGTGCGTGCGCCCGGTCTTCACCAGTTTCATGTGCCGTGCCGCCAGTTCAGCAAGGCCGCCGGACAGCTCGGCAATCGCCGGCAGCAGTTGTTCCTGCACTGCTTTGGCGGTGGCAATGCTCATGGCGGTGGGGAAGCAGTCGTTGGAACTTTGCGAGCGATTGACGTGATCGTTCGGGTGCACCGGCGACTTGCCGCCACGCGGGTTACCGGCCAGTTCGTTGGCGCGACCGGCGATCACTTCGTTGACGTTCATGTTGCTCTGGGTGCCGCTGCCGGTCTGCCAGACCACCAGCGGGAACTGCTCGTCATGCTCGCCGGCGAGCACTTCATCGGCGGCCTGTTCGATCAGGCGGGCGATGTCGGCAGGCAGGTCGCCGTTGCGGTCGTTGACCCGTGCGGCGGCTTTCTTGATCAGCGCCAGGGCGTGCAGTACCGGTAGCGGCATGCGTTCCTGACCGATGGCGAAGTTGATCAGCGAGCGTTGCGTCTGAGCACCCCAGTAAGCGTCGTCCGGGACCTCGATCTGGCCCAGGCTGTCGGTTTCGATACGGCTCATCGTGCACACTCCTGTTGGTCTGTTGGCGCAATTTAGGCCGGCATCGGCCCGGGTGGTTCCATCGGCTCGATTGTTGACCGCAAAACCCCGCCAATCAAGCGCGGCAAGGGCCGGGGGTTGAGCCACAGCGATTGTTAGGCGCAGAATGGTCGCCCTTGGGGTTCGACCTCGCTTTGCTTAAAGGAAACTCGATGACTCGTCTTCGCGCCATCTGTACCGCGGTTGCACTGGTTTGCGCCAGCGGCCAGGTGCTTGCCGATACCGCCAGCCACAACGCCAGTGCCGAAGCTTTCCTGACGCTGGCTCACGCTGACAAGCTGGGTACCCCGGTGTACATGCAAGTGCAGCAAATGTTCGCCCAGCGCTTTGAACAGACCAAAGCCCCTGAGTCGAAGAAAGCCGTGCTCGAAACCTACCAGGCCAAGGCCAACGCTGCGCTGGACCAGGCCATCGGCTGGAACAAGCTCAAGCCCGACATGGTCAAGCTCTACACCAGCAACTTCAGCGAATCCGAGCTGAAAGATCTGGTTGCCTTCTACCAGTCGCCACTGGGCAAAAAGGTCCTGGAAAAAATGCCGCAGCTGACCCAGCAATCGGCACAGATGACCCAGGGCAAACTGGAAAGCGCGGTGCCAGTGGTCAACAAGCTGCTCGACGACATGACCAAAGAGCTGACCCCGGCCGCGGCGCCAGCCAAGAAGAAGTAAGCGGAGTTCGTGATGACCATGCAACAACGCATCGAATCGACGCTGGCCCTGTTGCAGCCTGAGCACCTGCAAGTGCTGGACGAAAGCCACATGCACAGTCGCGGGTCACAGACCCACTACAAGGCTGTGGTGGTCAGCGCGCAGTTCGAAGGCCTGAACCGGGTCAAGCGCCACCAGAAAGTCTACGGCACGCTCGGCGAGCTGATGGGCGAGTTCCATGCGTTGGCGCTGCACACCTACACACCGCAGGAATGGGCAGAGATCGACGGCGCCCCGGCGTCGCCGACCTGTGCGGGAGGAAGCAAGCTGTAAGCTGCAAGCTTCAAGCTGCAAGTTAAAAGCGGATCATCTTGCCGCTTGAAGCTTGAAGCTTGAAGCTTGAAGCTTGTAGCTGCTTTTTTGCTAAAATCCCGACGCGCCGCTTAGCCGGCGCGTTTTTTTTTGAATCCGGTTCACCCTTTGCGAGGGTAGCCACCTGGAGAAATACCCATGACACAACCGATTGTCGTGGCGGCACTGTACAAGTTCGTCACCCTCGAAGATTACGTTGACCTGCGCGAGCCTCTGCTGCAAGCGATGGTCGACAACGGCATCAAAGGCACTCTGCTGATCGCCGAAGAAGGCATCAACGGCACGGTTTCCGGCAGCCGCGAAGGCATCGACGGCCTGCTCGCCTGGCTCAAGAATGATCCACGCATGGTCGACATCGACCACAAGGAATCGTACTGCGACGAGCAGCCGTTCTATCGCACCAAGGTCAAGCTGAAGAAAGAGATCGTCACCCTCGGCGTTGAAGGCGTTGACCCGAACAAGAAGGTCGGCACCTACGTCGAACCGCAGGACTGGAACGCGCTGATCAGCGACCCGCAAGTGCTGCTGATCGACACGCGCAACGATTACGAAGTGTCGATCGGCACCTTCGAAGGCGCCATCGATCCGAAAACCACCAGTTTTCGCGAGTTTCCCGACTACATCAAAGAACACTTCGACCCGGCCGTGCACAAGAAGGTCGCGATGTTCTGCACCGGCGGCATCCGCTGCGAGAAAGCCTCGAGCTACATGCTCGGCGAAGGTTTCGAAGAGGTTTACCACCTCAAGGGCGGCATCCTGAAGTACCTCGAAGAGGTGCCGCAGGAAGAAACCAAGTGGCGCGGCGACTGCTTCGTCTTCGACAACCGCGTCACTGTGCGTCACGACCTGACGGAAGGCGACTACGATCAATGTCATGCCTGCCGCACGCCGGTCAGCGTTGAAGATCGCGCCTCCGAGCACTACGTCGCCGGCATCAGTTGCCCGCACTGCTGGGACAAGCTCAGCGAGAAAACCCGGCGCAGCGCCATCGATCGGCAAAAGCAGATCGAACTGGCCAAGGCACGCAATCAGCCGCACCCGATCGGCTACAACTATAAGCAAGCATCTTCCGAGGCTTAATCATGTCTGCGCGCCTGCTCTATGTGATGGATCCGATGTGTTCATGGTGCTGGGGGTTTGCTCCGGTGGCCAAGGCACTGGTCGAGCAGGCGCAGGCAGCCGGGGTCGAGCTGCATCTGGTGGTCGGCGGTCTGCGCACCGGCAGCGGTTCGGCGCTGGAGCCGACCACGCGTCGCTACATCCTTGAGCACTGGCAAGCGGTCACCGAGGCCACCGGCCAGCCGTTCAAGTTCGATGGCGCGCTACCCGACGGTTTCGTCTACGACACTGAGCCCGCCTGTCGCGCGATTGTCACCGCGCGCAGTCTGGCGCCGGATTGCGCGTGGACACTGGTCGGGATGATCCAGCAGGCGTTCTACGCCGAAGGTCGCGATGTCACTCAGGCCAGCGTGCTGGTCGAACTGGCAGAGCAGGCCGGTGTGCCGCGGATCGAATTCGCGGCGTTGTTCGATCATGCCGATCAGCACAAGGCCACCCAGGCCGATTTCACCTGGGTCCAGGATCTGGGCATCGCCGGTTTTCCGACCCTGCTGGCCGAGCGCAACGGGCAACTGGCGCTGCTGACCAACGGCTATCAACCGCTCAGCGAGCTGTCGCCGTTGCTCGGCCGCTGGCTGGAGCGCGCGGCCTGTGTCTGACCGCGCCGATGACACGCCAGCCGTAGAGCGTGTCGACCGGCTGAGCTGGGCTGAAGTCCGGCGTCTGGCACTGCATCACAAGAAATCCCTGTGGATCGCCAACGGCGTGGCCGTGCTGGCGACGCTGTGCAGCGTGCCGATTCCCTTGCTGCTGCCATTGCTGGTCGACGAAGTCCTGCTCGGCCACGGCGATGCCGCGCTGAAAGTCATGAACCATTTTCTGCCGAGCATGTGGCAGCAGGCGGCGGGTTATATCGGCCTGATGCTGGTGGTGACCCTGACCTTGCGTTGCAGCGCCCTGTGTTTTGGCGTGTTGCAGTCGCGGCTGTTCGCGCGCCTGGCCAAGGACATCGTCTACCGCATTCGCGTGCGCCTGATCGAGCGGCTCAAGCGCATTTCCCTCGGCGAATACGAAAGCCTCGGCAGCGGCACGGTGACCACGCATTTGGTCACCGATCTGGATACCCTCGACAAATTCGTCGGCGAAACCCTCAGCCGCTTCCTCGTCGCCATGCTGACCCTGGTCGGCACCGCCAGCATTCTGATGTGGATGCACTGGAAGCTGGCGCTGCTGATCCTGCTGTTCAACCCGTTGGTGATCTACGCCACGGTGCAGTTGGGCAAGCGCGTCAAACACCTGAAAAAACTCGAGAACGACAGCACCTCGCGCTTCACTCAGGCGCTGAGCGAAACCCTCGATGCGATTCAGGAAGTGCGCGCCGGCAACCGTCAGGGCTATTTCCTCGGGCGCCTCGGTTTGCGCGCGCAGGAGGTGCGCAACTACGCAGTCAACTCGCAGTGGAAAACCGACGCCTCGAACCGCGCCAGTGGTTTGTTGTTCCAGTTCGGCATCGACATCTTCCGCGCGGCGGCGATGCTCACCGTGCTGTTTTCCGACCTGTCGATCGGGCAGATGCTCGCGGTGTTCAGCTACCTGTGGTTCATGATCGGCCCGGTCGAACAGCTGCTCAATCTGCAATACGCCTATTACGCGGCGGGCGGTGCGCTGACGCGGATCAATGAACTGCTGGCGCGTGCCGACGAGCCGCAGTATCCCGGCGGCGTCGATCCGTTCAAGGGGCGCGACACCGTCGGCATCGAGGTGCAAGGCCTGAGCTTCGGTTACGGCGACGAGCTGGTGCTGGATCAGATGAACCTGTCGATCCTGCCCGGCGAAAAAGTCGCGATCGTCGGCGCCAGCGGCGGCGGCAAAAGCACCTTGGTGCAATTGCTGCTGGGCCTGTACACGCCAGCGGCCGGGACCATCCGCTTCGGCGGATCGACCCAGCAGGAGATCGGTCTGGAGACGGTGCGCGAGAACGTCGCGGTGGTGCTGCAGCATCCGGCGCTGTTCAACGACAGCGTGCGCGCCAACCTGACCATGGGCCGCATGCGCAGTGACGAAGCCTGCTGGCAGGCGCTGGAAATCGCGCAGATGGCCGCGACCATCCGTGCGCTGCCCGCTGGTCTCGACAGCATCGTCGGGCGTTCCGGCGTGCGTTTGTCCGGCGGTCAGCGCCAGCGTCTGGCGATTGCGCGGATGATTCTCGCCGAGCCGAAAGTGGTGATTCTCGACGAAGCCACCTCGGCCCTCGATGCCGCCACCGAGTACAACCTGCACCAGGCGATGGCGAAATTTCTCCATGGCCGCACCACGCTGATCATTGCCCATCGCCTGTCGGCGGTGAAACAGGCGGACCGCGTGCTGGTGTTCGACGGCGGGCAGATCGCCGAGGACGGCGACCATCGCCAACTGATCGCCGACGGCGGTCTGTACGCCAAGCTCTACGGCAACTTGCAACAGCACTGATCGAAACCCTCGCCGACCTGTCAGAGGTTCTGCGCGCGGTGTAACGCCGCGCCTTGCCTTGAACGAGAACCCCACCTAGTCTCGTCATAGCGAATTCGCCCGGAAGGCGAGCGGGCAGTGCTCATGCAAGGACTCTCATGAAGCAAAAGCAGACTCTGGGAACACCACGGTTGTTGGGTATCGTCTGGCCCTTTATTGCTGTTGTGGTGTTCCAGGCATTACTGGGTGGCGTGAGCCTTTACGTGCTTTCGGCCGTGCGTGGCTACGTCGCTGGCGAAAGCCTGTGGTCCAAGGGCCAGAAAGACGCCATCTATTATCTCAACCTCTACGCCGACAGTCGTGACGAGGCGATCTATCGCAAATACCTGACGGCGATCGCCGTGCCGCAGGGCGGGCACCAATTGCGCCTGGCGCTGGATCGTCAGCCGCCGGATCTGCAAGCGGCGCGCGAAGGCATTCTCAAGGGCGGTAATCATCCAGACGATGTCTCCAGCGTCATCTGGCTGTACCTCAATTTCCGCCACTACAGTTATCTGGAAACCGCGATCGATCGCTGGACGATTGGCGATGCCTATCTCGACCGACTGCACGAAGTCGCGCAGGAGATGCACCAAGGCATTGCGCAGAACCAGGCCAGCCCCGGCGATGTGCAGCGCTGGAAGTTACAGATCTTCGCCATCAACGATGCAGTCACCCCAGCGGCCAGGGCTTTCAGCGATGCCTTGGGCGAAGGCTCGCGGGTGATCATGCGCCTGCTGCTGTTCACCAACCTGGCCACCGCGCTGGGTCTGATCGCGCTGGCGCTGTGGCGCACGCACAAGCTGCTCAAGCAGCGCCATGAGTTTGCCCAGGCGCTGCAACTGGAAAAGGATCGCGCGCATATCACGCTGCAGTCGATTGGTGATGGCGTGATCACCACCGACGTCAACGGCGCGATCGATTACATGAACCCCGCCGCCGAGGCCATGACGCACTGGAAGGCCGAGCAGGCGGCGGGGCTGCCGTTGTCGGCGCTGTTCAACCTGCTCGACGATAACGCCCAGACCGAAGGCCTGACGTTGATCGAGCACATTCTCAGCGGCCAGCTCAGCGGCGGCAGCGAACATTCCAAGCTGATCCAGCGTCTGGACGGCAGCACCCTGTCGGTGACACTGGTCGGCGCGCCGATCCGCAATGCCGGGAATGTCAGCGGCACGGTGCTGGTGCTGCACGACATGACTCAGGAGCGGCAATACATCGCCAATCTGTCCTGGCAGGCGACTCACGATGCGCTGACCGGGCTGGCCAACCGCCGCGAATTCGAATATCGCCTCGAGCAGGCCTTGCACAAACTGACGCGCCAGCCCGGGCGGCACGCGCTGATGTTCCTCGATCTGGACCAGTTCAAACTGGTCAACGACACCTGCGGGCACGCGGCGGGCGATGAGTTGCTGCGGCACATCTGCACGCTGCTGCAATCAGACTTGCGCGAGGGCGATACCCTGGCGCGACTGGGCGGCGATGAATTCGGGATTTTGCTCGAGAACTGCCCGCCGGACATCGCCGAGAAGATTGCCGAAAGCCTGCGCCAGACCGTGCAGAACCTGCATTTTGTCTGGAAGGGGCGGCCGTTCCTGACCACCGTCAGTATCGGTCTGGTGCATATCGCGCAGAATCCCACCAGCCTTGAGGCCTCGTTGCGTGCGGCGGACATGGCTTGCTACATGGCCAAGGAAAAGGGCCGCAACCGCGTGCAGGTCTACCATGCCGATGATTCCGAACTCTCCATGCGCTTCGGTGAAATGGCTTGGGTGCAACGGCTGCACATGGCGCTGGAAGAAAACCGCTTTTGCCTTTACGCCCAACAGATCGCGCCGCTCAAGCCGCAACCCGGCCAGGCCGGGCACATCGAAATACTCCTGCGTTTGCATGATGAATCCGGGCGGATGATTTTGCCTGACAGCTTTATTCCGGCAGCGGAGCGATATGGTTTGATGACCCAGTTAGATCGCTGGGTAGTTGAAAATGTTTTCAAGGTTATTGCCCAGTGTATTGAACAGGAACATGAACTTCCTTTGGCGATGTGTGCGATTAATCTGTCAGGCATTACTATAGGAGATGACGCGTTTTTGCACTTCCTGCGGGAACAGTTTGTTAACTACGCTATACCGCCTGAAATGATTTGTTTTGAAATTACTGAAACCAGTGCAATCGCCAATCTTGGCAGTGCAATTCGTTTTATCAATGAACTCAAAGGCTTAGGTTGTCACTTTTCTCTGGATGATTTTTGTGCCGGAATGTCTTCATTCGCTTACTTGAAACATTTGCCTGTAGACTTCCTGAAGATCGACGGGAGTTTCGTCAAGGATATGCTGGACGACCCGATTAATCGGGCAATGGTCGAAGTGATCAATCACATCGGCCATGTTATGGGTAAGCAGACAATTGCCGAGTTTGTTGAAACTAACCAGATCGAACAGGCATTGCTTGAAATAGGTGTGGATTACGCTCAGGGGTATGTCATCGAGCGCCCGCAGTTATTTACCTGTGACAGTTTGCAAAGTCGCCCTGCCAGACCGCAGCCGTTGTTGTTCAAAGCGCCTGGCACGTTCCGTTGAAGTCTCTCGCCGATCCTTGCCATCACAACTCAAAAGGAGCCGAACAGTGATCGACACATTCAACCGAACCGGACCCCTCATGGAAGCTGCAAGTTATCCTGCCTGGGCGCAACAGCTCATCAAGGATTGCAGCGAGAGCAAGCGCCGGGTTGTCGAACATGAACTTTATCAGCGCATGCGCGACAACAGACTCAGCGCGAAAACCATGCGCCAGTACCTCATCGGTGGCTGGCCGGTGGTCGAGCAGTTTGCCTTGTACATGGCGCAGAACCTCACCAAGACCCGCTTCGCCCGCCACCCCGGCGAGGACATGGCGCGGCGCTGGCTGATGCGCAACATTCGCGTCGAACTCAACCATGCCGACTACTGGATGCACTGGAGCCGCGCCCATGGCGTCAGCCTCGAAGATCTCCAGGCCCAGCAAGTGCCGCCGGAGCTGCACGCTCTGAGTCACTGGTGCTGGCACACCAGCTCGGCGGATTCGCTGATCGTGGCGATTGCCGCGACCAACTATGCGATCGAGGGGGCGACCGGGGAGTGGTCAGCGGTGGTCTGCTCGACCGGGGTCTACGCCGCGGCGTTCCCGGAAGAAGATCGCAAACGCGCGATGAAGTGGTTGAAGATGCATGCCCAGTACGACGATGCCCATCCGTGGGAAGCGCTGGAAATCATCTGCACCCTGGCCGGCATGAACCCGAGCAAGGCCTTGCAGGCGGAATTGCGACAGGCGATCTGCAAGAGTTATGACTACATGTACCTGTTTCTGGAGCGGTGCATGCAGTTGGAGACTTCGGAGCGCTTGCTGGTCAACCGCGAGCGCCGGACCGTAACCGAAAGCTGATCGAACTGTGGGAGCGAGCCTGCTCGCGAAAGCGGTGGGTCATGCAACGAATCGTTGTCTGACCCTCCCTCTTCGCGAGCAGGCTCGCTCCCACAATTGTTTTTCAGCCGGCCATCGCCAGCCGGTTCCGCCCCTCGCGCTTTGCGACATATAACGCACTGTCGGCCCGGCGCAGCAAGCTGTCCGCCGACTCGCCCGGCAGTAACGTCGAGCATCCCAGGCTCACGGTGATCTCGATCAACTGGCCATCGGCAAAGTATTCCTCCGACTGCGTCGCCTGGCGCAAACGCTCGCCGACCATCGCCGCCGCCTCGCGACCGGTGTTGGACAGCAGGATCAGAAACTCTTCGCCGCCATAACGGAACACCATGTCGACGTTGCGCAGTTGCGCCTTGATCGACGCGGCAATGGCTCTGAGCACTTCATCGCCGGCACCATGACCGTGGTCATCGTTAACCCGTTTGAAGTGGTCGATGTCGAGCATCAGTACCGACAGCGGTTGCGCATGACGGCGCGACATGTCGATCTCACGCTGCAAGGTCTGCTCCATGGCCACCCGATTACCGGCACCGGTCAACGGGTCGCGCAAGGCACTTTGCGTCGCGGCGCGATAGAGCAGGGCGTTGCGCATCGGGTACAGCAGGCAGGACAGCAGCGACTCGAGGTCGCCCTGTTCCTTGTCGTTGAAGCGCTGATTACGGCGGAAGACCAACTCGCCCATGTGCTCGCCTTCGTGGCTGAGGGTGTAGCTGAGCGAGTGGTGGCCGCGCGCGCCGAACTCCAGGCGCAAGTCGCTGGCCTGATGCACATAGCTCAGGGCGTCCAGTGGCACCAGGCGTTGGATTTCGCGGAAGAACAGGCCAAGGATGCGCTGAGGCTCCAGGCTGGTTTGCAGTTGCAGGCTCATTTGCTGACGCAGTTGCGCCAGGCTGGTCGGGCGCTCGATCAGCGCCGGTAGTTGACCGAAGCCCAGGCGCTGCAATTTGGCACTGTCAAAGTCAATTGCATGGGTCTGGGAAGGAGATTTCATATGGCGTGAGCCCCTAAGCAGTAAGTCTGTCTTACAGGCTGGGTGAGAGCGGCTATGGGCTGCGCGTCGTACTGATCCATCAGTCCCGTAGGACGTTTGGCGTAAGTTTAGTCTGCCGCAAGACGATCAGTCAGCTATCGAAATCGGCGTCTGCCCCATGGCCATCACACGGCATGTTTTGAGGGAATTTAGAGCGAAACCCGTGCCATTCGGTTCGATTTAAATTAAAGCTTTTCGAATCAATGACTTGCTGACAGATGCCGGGCCGCCGCGCTGGGTTATTGGCGGCTTTGTGATGGTTATGAGCGGCAATGGCTTGCCGCGACAGCATTCTGCCGCGGCAACAAATGCGACGTATGGCGTTATTGGGCGTTGAAAGCCTGGCCATTGACGCCCGCGCTGTCCGGGCCCATCAGGTACAGATACACCGGCATGATCTCTTCCGGTGTCGGGTTGTTCAGCGGATTTTCCCCCGGATAAGCCTGCGCGCGCATGCTGGTGCGCGTACCGCCCGGGTTGATGCTGTTGGAGCGTACCGGCGCAACGCCTTCCACTTCATCGGCCAGGGTTTGCATCAGGCCCTCGGTGGCAAATTTCGACACACCGTAAGCGCCCCAATACGCGCGCGCCTTGCGCCCGACGCTGCTCGAGGTGAACACCACCGAAGCATCCTGGGACAGCTTGAGCAACGGCAGCAGGGTGCTGGTCAGCATGAACATCGCGTTGACGTTGACCTGCATGACGCGCATGAAGTTTTCGCCGGAGAGTTGCTCGATCGGCGTGCGCGGGCCGATGATCGAAGCGTTGTGCAGCAGGCCATCGAGGTGGCCGAACTCGGTTTCGATCATCGCCGCCAGCTCATCATATTGATGGGGCAGGGCGGTCTCGAGGTTGAACGGGATAACCGCCGGTTGCGGGTGGCCGGCAGCCTCGATTTCGTCGTAGACCTCGGTCAGATTGGCTTCGGTCTTGCCCAGCAGCAACACGGTGGCACCGTGGGCGGCATAGGTTTTCGCCGCAGCCGCGCCGATGCCGCGCCCGGCACCGGTGACCAGAATGACCCGATCCTTGAGCAATTCAGGGCGAGCGGTGTAATCAAACATAAAAACCTCACAATCCATTTCATGAAGACCTGCTTCGCGCCTGTGGCGAGGGGATTTATCCCCGTTCGGCGGCGAAGCCGTCGCAAAACCTGTGTGTCACATCGCCTGGATAAAAGCGGGGGCCGCTTCGCAACCCAGCGGGGATAAATCCCCTCGCCACACAGGGAGCTTGCAACAGTCAGGTCAGCAGCTGCACAGCGCGCTGTCGAGCACCTTGCGCAATTCCAGCGGATGGTCCACCACCACGTCTGCGCCCCAGTGCCGCGGGTTGTCGTCCGGGTGGATGTAGCCGTAAGTCACCGCAGCGGTCTTGGTGCCGGCATCGCGGCCCGATTCGATATCGCGCAGATCATCGCCGATAAAGAGGACCGTCGACGGATCCAGATCAAGCATCTTGCAGGCGAGGATCAGCGGCTCCGGATCCGGCTTGCTGTTCTTCACATGATCCGGGCAGATCAGCAGCGCCGAACGCTCGGCCAGCCCCAGGCGCTGCATGATCGGCTCGGCGAAGCGCACCGGTTTGTTGGTGACCACGCCCCAGATCAGGTTGGCTTTCTCGATATCGGCGAGCAGTTCGCCCATGCCGTCGAACAGTTTGCTATGCACTGCGCATCCGACCAGATAGCGCTCGAGAAACTCCAGACGCAGCTCCTCAAAGCCCGGCGATTCCGGATCCATCGAAAATGTCACCGCAACCATGGCCTTGGCCCCGCCGGAAATCTCGTCGCGGATGTGCTTGTCGTTGATCGGCGGCAGACCGCGATCGGCGCGCATCGCCTGACAGATGGCGATGAAGTCCGGCGCGGTGTCGAGCAGGGTGCCGTCCATGTCGAAAAGTACCGCTCTGATGGCCATCGGCTTATTCCTCGCGCAGGGTCTGGATCATGTAATTGACGTCAACGTCGTTGGCCAGCTTGTAGTGCTTGGTCAGCGGGTTGTAGGTCAGGCCGATGATGTCCTTGACGGTCAGGCCAGCCATGCGGCTCCACGCGCCGAGCTCGGATGGGCGGATGAATTTCTTGAAGTCGTGGGTGCCGCGCGGCAGCAGCTTCATGATGTATTCGGCGCCGATGATCGCGAACAGATACGCCTTCGGGTTGCGGTTGATGGTCGAGAAGAATACCTGGCCGCCCGGCTTGACCATGCGGAAGCAGGCACGGATTACCGAGGATGGATCCGGCACGTGCTCGAGCATTTCCAGGCAGGTGACCACGTCGAACTGCTCGGGCATTTCCTCGGCGAGGGCTTCGGCGGTGATCTGCCGGTACTCGACGCTGACCCCGGATTCCAGCTGATGCAGTTGTGCGACCGCCAGCGGCGCTTCGCCCATGTCGATGCCCATCACCGTGGCGCCACGCTGAGCCATGGCTTCGCTGAGGATGCCGCCGCCGCAACCGACGTCGAGGACTTTCTTGCCGGCCAGATTGACTCGCTCGTCGATCCAGTTGACCCGCAGCGGGTTGATGTCGTGCAGCGGCTTGAATTCGCTTTCGCGGTCCCACCAGCGATGGGCCAGGGCCTCGAATTTGGCGATTTCGGCGTGGTCGACGTTGCTCATGTTCAATTCCTCGAAAAACCTGAAAAGGGCTGTAGCCGCGGATATTGCGCCGCGGTGTTTACGATTCGGTGTGGCCGCTGATGCGCCGGCCCCATTGGCGGGCGGTCGCGCCCAGCTGTTGTTCGTCCATGCGGGTCAGGCGCCGGTCGTCGAGCAGTTGCTTGCCGGCAACCCACAGGTGTTTCACGCAATCACGCCCGGTGGCATAAATCAGCTGCGACACTGGGTCATACACTGGTTGCTGCGCCAGACCGGACAGGTCGAAAGCGACGATGTCTGCGGCTTTGCCGATCTCCAGCGAGCCGACCTGCGCCTCGATCCCCAGTGCACGCGCACCATTGAGGGTGGCCATGCGCAAGGCGCGATGGGCGTCCAGCGCCGTGGCAGAACCGGCCACGGCTTTGGCCAGCAGGGCGGCGGTGCGGGTTTCGCCGAGCAGGTCGAGATCATTGTTGCTCGCCGCGCCATCGGTACCGACAGCGACGTTCACCCCAGCCTGCCACAAACGTTCGACCGGGCAGAAGCCGCTGGCCAGTTTCAGATTGGATTCCGGGCAGTGGATCACGCTGCTGTTGCTTTCTACCAGCAGCGCGAGGTCGTCATCGCTGATCTGGGTCATGTGCACCGCCTGGAAGCGCGGGCCGAGCAGGCCAAGGCGGCCCAGGCGCGCCAGTGGCCGTTCGCCGGTTTGCTCGACGGCCTGCTGCACTTCGAATGCGGTTTCATGCACATGCATGTGGATCGAGGCGTCCAGCTCTTCGGCGATGACCCTGATTTTTTCCAGGTTCTCATCACCGACGGTGTAGGGTGCATGCGGGCCGAAGGTGATCTTGATGCGCTCGTGATGCTTGAGATCGCCGAACAATTCGACGCCCTGACGAATGGCTTCGTCGGCACTGCTGGCGCCGGGGATCGGGAAATCGAGGATCGGAATGGCGATCTGCGCACGGATGCCGCTGTTGTGTACGCGCTCGCTGGCGACTTTCGGGAAAAAGTACATGTCAGAGAAGCAGGTGATGCCGCCCTTGATCTGCTCGGCGATGGCCAGATCGGTGCCGTCGCGGACGAAATCCTCATCGACCCATTTGCCTTCGGCCGGCCAGATGTGGTTTTCCAGCCAGGTCATCAGCGGCAGATCGTCAGCCAGGCCACGGAACAGCGTCATCGCCGCGTGGCCGTGGGCATTGATCAGTCCCGGCGCCAACAGAACATCCGGCAGTTCACGGATTTCTGTCGCGTTACACTTCAACGCTTCGGCGCGCGGGCCGATAAATACGATGCAACCGTCACGGATGCCCAGGCCGTGCTCCTTGAGCACCACGCCTGCGGGTTCGACGGGGACCAGCCAGGTCGGCAGCAATAACAGGTCGAGCGCAATGGCAGGTTTCGGCATCGAGGGTCGGTTCCAGTGCTTTTGTAAAGGATGGCGAAGTATACCCGAGCGTCTTCGCGGGGGGATCGCTATAATCGGCGGCTTTTGTTCATGAGTGCGGGGTGTGGGATGCGCGATCGACTGTTGGCTGCGGAGAAAGTAAAGGCCATCGATTGGCGTGATGGCGCGCTGCACCTGCTGGATCAGCGTATTTTGCCGTTCGAGGAAACCTGGATCGCCTACACCAGCGCCGCCGGCGTGGCCGAGGCGATTCGCTCGATGGTCGTGCGGGGCGCGCCGGCCATCGGCATCAGCGCGGCCTATGGCATCGTCCTTGCGGCGCGGGCGCGGATTGCCGAGGGCGGCGACTGGTACGCGGCGCTGGAAGAGGATTTCGCCCTGTTGGCCGATTCGCGTCCGACCGCGGTCAATCTGTTCTGGGCGCTGGGGCGCATGCACGATCGCCTGGATCGCCTGAAAAGCAACGCCGATCCGCTGGCGGCGCTGGAAGCCGAAGCTATCGCCATTCATGAAAGCGATCGCGAGGCCAACCTGACCATGGCGCAGCTTGGCGTCGATCTGATTCGCAAACATCAAGGCAACGCTCAGGCGATTCTCACGCACTGCAACACCGGCGCGCTGGCCACCGGTGGGTTCGGAACTGCGCTGGGGGTGATCCGCGCTGCTTATATAGAAGGCATGGTCGAGCGTGTTTACGCCGACGAAACCCGGCCGTGGCTGCAAGGCTCGCGCCTGACCGCGTGGGAACTGGCCAACGAAGGCATCCCGGTGACCCTGAACGCCGACTCCGCCGCCGCGCACATCATGAAAACCAAAGGCGTGACCTGGGTGATCGTCGGCGCCGACCGCATCACCGCCAATGGCGACGTGGCGAACAAGATCGGCACCTATCAACTGGCGGTCAACGCCATGCACCACGGCGTGCGCTTCATGGTGGTGGCGCCGAGTTCGACCATCGACATGAACCTCGCCAGCGGCGATGACATCCCGATCGAAGAGCGTGATGGCGCGGAGTTGCTGGAAGTCGGCGGTAAACGCGTCGGTGCCAATGTTGAAGCGTTCAACCCGGTGTTTGATGTCACCCCGGCGGATCTGATTGATGCGATCGTCACCGAAAAAGGCATCGTCGAACGCCCGGATACCGCGAAAATGGCCCAGCTGATGTGTCGCAAGCGCCTGCATTGAAGGTCTTTAGCGTGTGAGCGGGCCCCATCGCTGGCAAGCCAGCTCCCACAGGTTTTGTGCCCGGCATTGAACCTGTGGGAGCTGGCTTGCCAGCTATGAGGGTCTGAATGTCAATAAACAACTGTAAATCTGCCCCAGATTTCACATTCAAAGAAGCTCAGAGCTTCTGTCGTCCCCCTCAAGCCTGTCATCGGTCAACTAACTATGCTCCATGCGCATCTGGGGGATAGGTGCGTGGCGGCCTTTGTGATAACATCCGGCGTTTTCCGAGGCGGCTTCACGGAGCTGTCTTTACTGCGCAAATCCGCGATCCAATGTTGATTTGTCGTAAGTCGGCGCATGGCACTCGGCCGGCCCCGACGAGCTTCGTTGCTCCCACATGGATATGACGAAGTTTCACCAGAAAAAGGAATCAGGCTTCTCATGGGCGAACTGGCCAAAGAAATCCTCCCGGTCAATATCGAAGACGAGCTGAAACAGTCCTACCTCGACTACGCAATGAGCGTGATCGTCGGCCGTGCACTGCCGGATGCGCGCGATGGCCTCAAGCCCGTGCACCGTCGCGTACTGTTCGCGATGAGCGAGCTGGGCAACGACTACAACAAGCCGTACAAGAAATCTGCCCGTGTCGTCGGCGACGTGATCGGTAAGTATCACCCGCACGGTGACACTGCCGTGTACGACACCATCGTTCGTATGGCCCAGCCTTTCTCCCTGCGCTACCTGCTGGTCGACGGCCAGGGCAACTTCGGTTCGGTCGACGGCGACAACGCTGCGGCCATGCGATACACCGAAGTGCGCATGACCAAGCTGGCGCACGAGCTGCTGGCTGACCTGCACAAGGAAACCGTGGACTGGGTGCCGAACTACGACGGCACCGAACTGATCCCGGCGGTCATGCCGACCCGCGTACCGAACCTGCTGGTCAACGGTTCCAGCGGTATCGCCGTAGGCATGGCGACCAACATTCCGCCGCACAACCTCGGTGAAGTCATCGACGGTTGCCTGGCCCTCATCGACAACCCCGAGCTGACCGTCGATGAGCTGATGCAATACATTCCCGGTCCGGACTTCCCGACGGCTGCGATCATCAACGGTCGCGCCGGCATCATCGAAGCCTACCGCACCGGTCGCGGGCGCATTTACATGCGTGCCCGCTCGATCATCGAAGACATCGACAAGGTGGGTGGCCGTCAGCAGATCGTCATCACCGAACTGCCTTACCAGCTGAACAAGGCGCGTCTGATCGAGAAGATCGCCGAGCTGGTCAAAGAGAAGAAGCTCGAAGGCATCACCGAGCTGCGCGACGAGTCCGACAAGGACGGTATGCGCGTCGTGATCGAGCTGCGTCGCGGCGAAGTGCCTGAGGTGATCCTCAACAACCTCTACGCCCAGACCCAGCTGCAATCGGTATTCGGCATCAACATCGTCGCGCTGATCGACGGCCGCCCACGTATCCTCAACCTCAAGGATCTGCTGGAAGCCTTCGTCCGTCACCGTCGCGAAGTGGTTACCCGCCGTACCGTGTTCGAATTGCGCAAGGCGCGCGAGCGTGGGCACATTCTCGAAGGCCAGGCCGTTGCCCTGTCGAACATCGACCCGGTGATCGCCCTGATCAAGGCTTCGCCAACGCCGTCGGAAGCCAAGGAAGCGCTGATCAGCACGCCTTGGGAATCCTCGGCTGTGGTGGCGATGGTTGAGCGTGCCGGTGCCGATTCGTGCCGTCCGGAAAACCTCGATCCGCAATACGGTCTGCGTGAAGGCAAGTACTTCCTCTCGCCAGAACAGGCGCAAGCCATTCTCGAACTGCGCCTGCACCGTCTGACCGGTCTGGAGCACGAGAAGCTGCTGGCCGAGTATCAAGAGATCCTCAACCAGATCGGCGAGCTGATCCGCATCCTCAACAGCGCCGTGCGTCTGATGGAAGTGATCCGCGAAGAGCTGGAAGTGATCCGCGCCGAATACGGCGACGTGCGCCGCACCGAAATTCTCGATGCCCGTCTCGACCTGACCCTGGGTGACATGATCCCGGAAGAAGAGCGCGTCGTGACCATCTCTCACGGTGGCTACGCCAAGACCCAGCCGCTGGCTGCGTACCAGGCCCAGCGTCGCGGCGGCAAAGGCAAATCGGCTACTGGCGTCAAGGACGAGGACTACATCGCTCACCTGCTGGTTGCCAACAGCCACACCACGCTGCTGCTGTTCTCCAGCAAGGGCAAGGTGTACTGGCTCAAGACCTACGAAATTCCGGAAGCATCCCGCGCTGCCCGTGGTCGTCCGCTGGTCAACCTGCTGCCGCTGGATGACGGTGAATACATCACCACCATGCTGCCGGTCGAGGAATACACCGAAGGTCACTACATCTTCATGGCTACCGCAAACGGCACCGTGAAGAAGACCCCGCTGGAATCCTTCAGCCGTCAGCGCAGCGTCGGTCTGATCGCGCTGGAACTGGACGAAGGCGACGTGCTGATCTCTGCGGCCATCACCGATGGCGAGCGCGAAGTGATGCTGTTCTCCGACGGCGGCAAGGTCACCCGCTTCAAAGAGTCCGACGTGCGTGCCATGGGCCGTACCGCTCGCGGCGTGCGCGGCATGCGTCTGCCGGAAGGGCAGAAGCTGATTTCCATGCTGATCCCGGAAGAAGGCAGCCAGATCCTCACCGCTTCCGAGCGTGGTTATGGCAAGCGCACCGCGATCACCGAGTTCCCTGAGTACAAGCGTGGCGGTCAGGGCGTGATCGCCATGGTCAGCAACGAGCGTAACGGCCGTCTGGTCGGCGCGGTACAGGTGCTCGACGGCGAAGAAATCATGCTGATCTCCGATCAGGGCACTCTGGTGCGTACCCGTGTCGACGAAGTGTCGAGCCTGGGTCGTAACACTCAGGGCGTGACGCTGATCAAGCTGGCCAAGGATGAAACCCTGGTCGGCCTGGAGCGGGTTCAGGAGCCTTCGGAAATCGAAGGCGAAGAGCTCGAAGGTGAAGAGGGCGAGGAAATCGCAGGCAGCGTCGGTATCGACGAAGCGGGTGAAGACCAGCAACTCGACGCCGCAGCAGACGAAGAACCGCAGGAATAAGCGGACAAACGAGGGGGCGGATGAGAATTCGCCCCCTTGTTATTTGTCCGGTATGAATTTTCGACATCATGGAGATCCCCTGTGGGAGCGAGCCTGCTCGCGAAAGCAGGCGCTGCGGTACCTCTGAGGCACCGCGGTGATGCATTCGCGAGCAGGCTCGCTCCCACAGGGCCATGTTGATCGGTAGTGTGATTTATTGCGTGATACCACCAAATCAGAGCGAGATTGGATGTGAGCAAGCGAGCCTATAACTTCTGCGCCGGTCCGGCGGCGCTGCCTGAAGCTGTCCTGCAGCGCGCCCAGGGTGAACTCCTTGATTGGCACGGCAAGGGTCTGTCGGTCATGGAAATGAGCCATCGCAGCGATGAGTTCGTGTCCATTGCCACCCAGGCCGAGCAGGATCTGCGTGACCTGCTGAATATCCCGTCGAACTACAAAGTGCTGTTTCTGCAGGGCGGCGCCAGCCAGCAGTTCGCACAGATCCCGCTGAACCTGTTGCCTGAAGGCGGCTCGGCCGACTACATCGACACCGGTATCTGGTCGCAGAAAGCCATCGAAGAAGCCTCGCGCTATGGCCACGTTAACGTTGCTGCCACTGCCAAGCCTTACGACTATTTCGCCATCCCAGGCCAGAACGAGTGGAACCTGTCGAAAGACGCCGCTTACGTTCACTACGCGCCGAACGAAACCATCGGCGGCCTGGAATTCCAGTGGATCCCGCAAACCGGTGACGTGCCGCTGGTCGCCGACATGTCTTCGGACATCCTCTCGCGCCCAGTCGATATTTCGCGTTTCGGCATGATCTACGCTGGCGCGCAGAAGAACATTGGCCCGAGCGGCATCGTCGTCAACATCATCCGCGAAGACCTGTTGGGCAACGCCCGCTCGCTGTGCCCGACCATGCTTAATTACAAGGTCGCAGCTGATAACGGTTCGATGTACAACACTCCGCCAACGCTGGCCTGGTACCTGTCCGGTCTGGTGTTCCAATGGCTGAAAGAGCAGGGCGGCGTCGAAGCGATCGCCAAGCTCAACGACGTCAAGCAGCGCACGCTGTACGACTTCATCGACGCCAGCGGTCTCTACAGCAACCCGATCAACAAGTCGGATCGCTCGTGGATGAACGTGCCGTTCCGTCTCGCTGACGATCGTCTGGACAAGCCGTTCCTCGCCGGTGCCGACGAGCGCGGTCTGCTCAACCTCAAGGGTCACCGTTCGGTGGGCGGCATGCGCGCCTCCATCTACAACGCCGTCGACATCACTGCGGTCAACGCGCTGGTGGCGTACATGGCGGAATTCGAGAAGGAACACGGCTGATGTCCGAGCAAGAACTCAAGGCACTGCGCGTTCGCATCGACGCTCTGGACACCAAAGTCCTGGAGTTGATCAGTGAGCGTGCGCGTTGCGCCCAGGAAGTCGCCCGCGTGAAGATGGCCTCGCTGGCCGAAGGCGAAGTGCCGGTGTTCTATCGTCCCGAGCGCGAAGCTCAGGTGCTCAAACGGGTGATGGAGCGCAACCAGGGGCCGCTGGGCAACGAAGAGATGGCGCGGTTGTTCCGCGAAATCATGTCGTCGTGCCTCGCGCTGGAGCAGCCGCTGAAAGTGGCCTACCTCGGCCCTGAAGGCACCTTCACCCAAGCGGCAGCGATGAAGCACTTCGGCCACGCAGTGATCAGCAAGCCGATGGCGGCAATCGATGAAGTGTTCCGTGAAGTCGCCGCCGGTGCGGTGAATTTCGGCGTGGTGCCGGTGGAAAACTCCACCGAAGGCGCGGTCAATCACACGCTGGACAGCTTCCTCGAACACGACATGGTGATCTGTGGCGAAGTCGAGCTGCGCATCCACCATCATTTGCTGGTCGGCGAAAATACCAAGACCGACAGCATCAGCCGCATCTATTCCCACGCGCAGTCGCTGGCCCAGTGCCGCAAGTGGCTGGACGCGCATTACCCGAATGTCGAACGCGTCGCGGTATCGAGCAACGCCGAAGCGGCCAAGCGGGTCAAGGGTGAGTGGAATTCGGCGGCGATCGCTGGCGACATGGCGGCAGGGCTGTACGGCCTGACGCGTCTGGCCGAGAAGATCGAAGATCGCCCGGATAACTCGACGCGCTTCCTGATGATCGGTAACCAGGAAGTGCCGCCTACCGGCGACGACAAGACCTCGATCATCGTGTCGATGAGCAACAAGCCCGGCGCGCTCCACGAGCTGCTGGTGCCGTTCCACGACAATGGCATCGACCTGACCCGCATCGAAACCCGTCCGTCGCGCAGCGGTAAATGGACTTACGTGTTCTTCATCGACTTCGTCGGCCACCACCGCGATCCGTTGATCAAAGGTGTGCTGGAAAAGATCAGTCAGGAAGCAGTAGCACTCAAAGTGCTGGGTTCCTACCCGAAAGCAGTTCTCTAAGGGGCGGTAGCAAATGAGTGGCAACTTCCTCGCTCTGGCACAGCCGGGCGTGCAACAACTTTCGCCGTACGTTCCGGGCAAGCCTGTGGACGAACTGGCGCGCGAGCTGGATCTGGATCCGGCAAAAATCGTCAAACTGGCGAGCAACGAAAACCCGTTGGGCGCCAGCCCGAAGGCTTTGGCGGCGATCCGCGATGAGCTGGCCGAGTTGACCCGCTACCCGGACGGCAATGGTTTCGCCCTGAAATCGCTGCTCGCCGAGCAGTGCCGTGTCGAGCTGAATCAGGTCACGCTGGGCAATGGCTCCAACGACATTCTTGAGCTGGTTGCGCGTGCCTATCTGGCGCCGGGCCTGAATGCGGTGTTCAGTGAGCACGCCTTCGCGGTGTATCCGATCGCGACTCAAGCAGTCGGCGCACAAGCCAAAGTCGTTCCAGCCAAAGACTGGGGCCATGACTTGCCGGCGATGCTTGCGGCCATCGATGCCAACACTCGCGTGGTGTTTATCGCCAACCCGAACAACCCGACCGGCACCTGGTTCGGCGCAGAAGCGCTGGACGAGTTCCTGCAGGACGTTCCCGAGCATGTGCTGGTAGTCCTCGATGAGGCTTACATCGAGTACGCCGAAGGCAGCGACTTGCCGGACGGTCTCGACTTCCTCGCGGCGTACCCGAACCTGCTGGTGTCGCGCACCTTCTCCAAGGCCTATGGTCTGGCCGCGCTGCGCGTCGGTTATGGCTTGTCGACACCTGTGGTGGCGGACGTGCTGAACCGCGTTCGTCAGCCGTTCAACGTCAACAGCCTCGCGCTGGCGGCGGCGTGTGCGGCGCTGAAGGACGAGGAATATCTGGCGCAAAGCCGTCAGCTCAACGAATCCGGCATGCAGCAGTTGCAGGCGGGTTTCCGCGAGCTGGGTCTTGGCTGGATCGAGTCCAAAGGCAACTTCATCTGCGTCGATCTCGGCCAGGTCGCGGCGCCGATTTTCCAGGGCTTGCTGCGCGAAGGCGTGATCGTGCGTCCGGTGGCCAATTACGGCATGCCGAACCACCTGCGGGTGACCATCGGTCTGCCGGCAGAAAACAGCCGTTTCCTCGAGGCGCTGCGCAAGGTTCTGGCTCGTGGTTGATGTCACTGCGCTGCAACCTGCTGCACCTATGATCGGTCGCCTCGTGGTGGTCGGTCTGGGGTTGATCGGTGGTTCGTTTGCCAAGGGTTTGCGTGAAAGCGGCCTGTGCCGTGAAGTGGTCGGCGTTGATCTCGACCCGCAATCGCGCAAGCTCGCGGTCGAATTGGGTGTGGTCGATCGCTGTGAAGACGACTTGGCGGCGGCTTGCGTCGGTGCCGATGTGGTTCAGCTGGCGGTGCCGATTCTGGCCATGGAAAAACTGCTCGCGCGTCTGGCTGTTATGGACTTGGGTGGGGCGATCCTCACAGATGTCGGCAGTGCCAAAGGCAACGTGGTGCGCGCGGCGACTGAAGCTTTCGGCGGCATGCCGGCGCGTTTCGTGCCGGGGCACCCGATTGCCGGTTCCGAGCAGAGCGGAGTGGAAGCCTCGAATGCTGAGCTGTTCCGCCGGCACAAGGTGATCCTGACGCCGCTTGAGCAAACCGATCCTGCCGCGCTGGCGGTGGTCGATCGGCTCTGGCGTGAACTGGGCGCCGATGTCGAGCACATGCAGGTCGAGCGTCACGATGAAGTGCTTGCCGCGACCAGCCATCTGCCGCACCTGCTGGCCTTCGGTCTGGTCGATTCATTGGCCAAGCGCAATGAAAATCTGGAGATCTTCCGTTACGCTGCCGGTGGTTTTCGCGATTTCACAAGAATCGCCGGAAGCGACCCGGTGATGTGGCACGACATCTTCCTCGCCAACCGCGAGGCTGTCCTGCGCACACTCGATACATTTCGCAGCGACCTCGACGCCTTGCGCGACGCGGTCGATGCAGGGGATGGGCACCAATTGTTGGGCGTTTTCACGCGCGCCCGGGTTGCCCGCGAGCATTTCAGTAAAATCCTGGCCCGCAGGGCCTATGTGGACGCTATGAATTCCAACGATCTGATCTTCCTGGCTCAACCTGGTGGCCGCCTGTCCGGTCGGATTCGCGTACCGGGTGACAAATCGATTTCCCACCGTTCGATCATGCTCGGCTCGCTGGCCGAAGGCGTCACCGAAGTCGAAGGCTTCCTTGAGGGCGAAGATGCCTTGGCGACCTTGCAGGCATTCCGCGACATGGGCGTGGTCATCGAAGGCCCGCACCACGGCCGCGTGACTATCCACGGTGTTGGTCTGCACGGCCTGAAGCCTGCGCCGGGCCCGATCTATCTGGGCAACTCCGGCACCTCGATGCGTCTGCTCTCCGGCCTGCTGGCGGCGCAGAACTTCGACAGCACCTTGACCGGCGACGCTTCGCTGTCCAAGCGTCCGATGAATCGCGTGGCTAATCCTCTGCGAGAAATGGGCGCCGTGATCGAAACCGCTGCCGAAGGTCGTCCACCGATGACCATTCGCGGTGGCCACAAGCTCAAGGGTCTGACCTACACCATGCCGATGGCCAGTGCCCAGGTGAAATCCTGCCTGCTGCTTGCCGGTCTCTATGCTGAAGGCAAGACCACGGTGACCGAGCCGGCACCGACCCGCGATCACACCGAACGCATGCTGCGTGGCTTCGGCTACCCGGTCAGCGTCGACGGCGCCACTGCTTCGGTCGAGTCCGGCGGCAAGCTCACCGCGACTCACATCGAAGTGCCGGGCGATATCTCGTCGTCGGCGTTCTTCCTGGTCGCGGCCTCGATCGCCGAGGGTTCCGAGCTGGTGCTTGAGCACGTCGGCATCAACCCGACCCGTACTGGCGTGATCGATATCCTGCGACTGATGGGCGCCGATATCACTCTGGAAAACCAGCGTGAAGTCGGCGGCGAGCCGGTTGCCGACTTGCGCGTGCGGGCAGCTAAACTCAAGGGTATCGAGATTCCGCAAGAGCTGGTGCCGCTGGCCATCGACGAATTCCCGGTCCTGTTTGTTGCGGCTGCGTGCGCCGAAGGGCGTACCGTGCTGACCGGCGCCGAAGAGCTGCGGGTCAAGGAATCCGACCGGATTCAGGTCATGGCGGACGGTTTGCTGGCGCTGGGCGTCAAGTGCGAACCGACCCCGGACGGCATCATCATCGACGGCGGCCAGATCGGCGGCGGTGAAGTGCACGGTCACGGCGACCACCGTATCGCCATGGCCTTCAGCGTTGCCTCGTTGCGCGCTACCGCACCGATCCGCATCCATGATTGCGCCAACGTCGCGACCTCGTTCCCCAACTTCCTCGCGTTGTGCGGGCAAGTCGGCATTCGTGTGGCACAAGAGGCTCAGTCGTGAAAAACATTGCACCGGTCATCACCATCGATGGGCCAAGCGGCTCCGGCAAAGGCACGGTCGCCGGGATTCTGGCCAAGCGTCTGGGCTGGAACCTGTTGGATTCCGGTGCGCTTTATCGCTTGCTCGCGTTTGCTGCGCATAACCACGGCGTCGACCTGACCAATGAAGAGCTGCTGAAGACATTGGCCGCTCATCTGGATGTGCAGTTCATCGCCGCGACCGAAGGTCAGCTGCAGCGGATCATTCTGGAAGGCGATGAGGTCAGCGATGTCATCCGCACCGAAAGCGTCGGTTCCGGCGCCTCGCAAGTGGCTGCGCTGCCCGCTGTGCGCGAGGCGCTGCTGCAGCGCCAGCGTGCTTTCCAGGAAGCGCCGGGCCTGGTGGCCGACGGTCGCGACATGGGCACGGTGGTTTTTCCGGATGCACCACTGAAGATTTTCCTCACCGCCAGTGCCGAGGAGCGGGCGCGCCGTCGATATTTGCAGTTGAAGGGCAAAGTCGAGGGTGTTAGTCTGTCGAGTCTGCTAGATGAGATCCGTGCACGCGATGAGCGTGACACCCAGCGCGCAGTAGCCCCGCTCAAGCCGGCGGCCGACGCGATTCAGCTGGATTCAACGGAGCTTTCCATCGATCAGGTGCTTGAACGCATCATGAGCGAGATCGCCATTCGCGATATCGCCGGGTGACCAAGAAGGCCGCAGGGGACCAGTCATAGTCCTGCGGTGCTTCTTTTAAATGAAACTAACCCACACCGTCTGGGGTGTGGAGATGGGCGTTTACTTCGCCCTCATCTACAGGAATTAAAATGAGCGAAAGCTTTGCGGAACTCTTTGAAGAAAGCCTGAAAACCCTGAACCTTCAGGCAGGCTCCATCATCACCGGTGTTATCGTTGATATCGATTACCAGGCTCGCTGGGTAACCGTTCACGCTGGTCTGAAGTCTGAAGCACTCATCCCGCTTGAGCAGTTCTACAACGATGCTGGCGAACTGAACATCAACGTTGGTGATGAAGTTCACGTTGCTCTGGATTCGGTTGAAGACGGCTTTGGCGAAACCAAGCTGTCCCGTGAAAAAGCCAAGCGCGCTGAATGCTGGATCGTTCTGGAAGCAGCCTTCGCAGCCGAGGAAGTGGTCAAGGGCGTTATCAACGGTAAGGTTAAAGGCGGCTTCACTGTCGACGTTAACGGCATCCGTGCGTTCCTGCCAGGTTCCCTGGTTGACGTCCGTCCAGTGCGCGACACCACGCACCTGGAAGGCAAAGAGCTGGAATTCAAGGTCATCAAGCTGGACCAGAAGCGCAACAACGTTGTCGTTTCCCGTCGCAGCGTCCTCGAAGCCGAGAACTCCGCCGAGCGTGAAGCTCTGCTGGAATCCCTGCAGGAAGGCCAGCAAGTCAAAGGTATCGTCAAAAACCTCACCGATTACGGCGCATTCGTCGATCTGGGTGGCGTGGACGGCCTGCTGCACATCACCGACATGGCCTGGAAGCGCATCAAGCATCCTTCCGAGATCGTCAACGTTGGTGACGAAATCGACGTCAAGGTTCTGAAATACGATCGCGAACGCAACCGTGTTTCCCTGGGCCTGAAGCAACTGGGCGAAGATCCATGGGTTGCTATCAAAGCCCGTTACCCAGAAGGCACTCGCGTTACCGCTCGTGTAACCAACCTGACCGACTACGGCTGCTTCGCTGAGCTGGAAGAAGGCGTTGAAGGTCTGGTACACGTTTCGGAAATGGACTGGACCAACAAGAACATCCACCCTTCGAAAGTCGTACAAGTCGGCGACGAAGTGGAATTCATGGTTCTGGACATCGACGAAGAGCGTCGTCGTATCTCCCTGGGCATCAAACAGTGCAAGTCGAACCCATGGGAAGACTTCTCTGGCCAGTTCAACAAGGGCGACAAGATCTCCGGCACCATCAAGTCGATCACCGATTTCGGTATCTTCATTGGTCTGGACGGCGGCATCGACGGTCTGGTTCACTTGTCCGACATCTCCTGGAACGAAGTGGGCGAAGAAGCCGTACGTCGTTTCAAGAAGGGCGACGAGCTGGACACCGTCATCCTGTCGGTTGACCCAGAGCGCGAGCGCATCTCCCTGGGCATCAAGCAACTGGAAAGCGATCCGTTCTCCGAGTACGTCTCGGTTAACGACAAGGGCGCTATCGTGACCGGTACCGTGAAAGAAGTTGACGCCAAAGGCGCCATCATCGTTCTGGCCGACGACATCGAAGCTACCCTGAAAGCCTCCGAAATCAGCCGTGACCGCGTTGAAGACGCGCGCAACGTTCTGAAAGAAGGCCAGGAAGTTGAAGCCAAGATCATCAGCGTTGATCGCAAGAGCCGCGTAATCCAGCTCTCGATCAAGTCGAAAGACGATGCTGAAGAGAAAGAAGCCATCCAGAGCCTGAAAGCAGCTCCGGAAGGCGAAGCAGCTGACACCACTATGGCGGCACTGCTGCGTCAAGCAATGGCCAAACAGAACTGAGTTCTGCTTGATCATTAAAAAGGGCGACTTCGGTCGCCCTTTTTTGTGCCTGCAATTTGGTCTTTGTACGTCCGTGCATGAAACCAATGGCTTCGCCTGCGGGTCTGTTTCTTTAATCGGATCAATCGCCTATTCGCGACTAAGCTTGATCTTGAGCATTAGTCGTCAGGCTTGCCTGGCATAAGGAAGTGGATGAACAAGTTACTTGTTGTTGCAGTGGTCTTGGCACTGGCAGGGTGCACCACCAGTGCGAAGACTCATGCGGTGCGCGGCGTCAGCGGTATCGAGGTCGATTGCTCCGGGTTGGGTTCCGGTTGGGAAAAGTGCCAGAAGCGTGCAGCGAAGGAGTGCAAAGGCAAGGGCTACAAGGTCATCACCCGTTCTGACGATGCCAAAGATGAAGATGAATATCCGTTCGGTTTCAATCCGGCAGGCCTCGTAACTCGAACCATGCTGGTGATGTGTCGCTAGGTGTGCAGCGATCCGACTCGCCAATGCGATGCCCTGAAAATGGGCGTTTTGACGCCGGGAAAGATATGTCAATCCCTGGGCTGTTCAAAATCTTCCGGGCGTGCTAAAACCTTTCAAGCGCTGATCTAGCTGCTTGAAAAAGAAGGGAAAAATATGACGAAGTCGGAGTTGATCGAACGAATTGTCACCCATCAAGGGCTACTCTCATCCAAGGATGTGGAGCTGGCCATCAAGACCATGCTTGAACAAATGTCTCAGTGCCTCGCCACCGGTGATCGTATCGAGATTCGTGGATTTGGCAGCTTCTCCCTGCACTACCGTGCGCCGCGCGTCGGCCGCAATCCAAAGACTGGTCAGTCTGTCAGCCTGGACGGTAAATTCGTTCCGCATTTCAAACCGGGCAAGGAATTGCGTGACCGCGTGAACGAAGAAGAGGAGGAGGGCGCTTGATCTTCGCTATTCAAATTCAAGGGGGCGTAAATGCGTAACCTCAAACGCATACTGCTTGGCATTTTTCTTCTGCTGATGGTTCTGGTAGTTCTGGCGTTTGTGCTGGAGAATCAGCAATCTGTTTCGCTTTTGTTTTTGGGTTTTTCCGGCCCGCATTTGCCAGTGTCGGTTGTTGCGGTGTTGGCTTTGCTGATTGGTATGTTGATTGGTCCTGTGTTGGGCTGGTTTCTTGGACGTTCGTCCAGAGCGGCTCGTAAACGACTGGTCTAAAAGCGACAGGCGCACGGCATCTGTCGAAATTGCGCCTCAGCCTGTCTTTATCCATTAGTAAAAGCATCATTAAGCTGTAAAATGCGTCCCTTGTTCGATCGTGCCTTAATGCATGTCGATTCAGACTGACTCTGACGGATGCCAACTGAAAGTGGCCTCTGCATTCATGGATTAGACGGCGCTCGCTGGCAGCGCTGTCCGCAGCTCAAGGGTATCGTTTCGCGTGAAAATTCTAGTTACCGGCGGTGCCGGCTTCATTGGCTCGGCAGTCATCCGTCACATCATCTCCAACACTTCCGACGCAGTGGTCAACGTCGATAAGCTTACGTACGCCGGTAATCTGGAGTCCCTGGCAGAAGTCAGCCAGAACTCGCGTTACGCCTTCGAGCGCGTCGATATCTGCGATCGTGATCAGATCGACCGCGTCCTGCGTGAACACCAACCCGATGCAATCATGCACCTGGCCGCAGAATCCCACGTTGACCGCTCGATCTCCGGCCCGTCCGAATTCATCCAGACCAACATCATTGGCACCTACACGCTGCTCGAAGCTGCACGCCACTACTGGGCTTCGATGGATGATGCGCGTAAAGCCAACTTCCGTTTTCACCACATTTCGACCGACGAAGTTTACGGAGACCTCGAAGGTCCGGAAGACCTCTTCACCGAAACCACACCTTACCAGCCAAGCTCGCCATACTCGGCGAGCAAGGCCAGTTCCGACCACCTGGTTCGTGCCTGGGCTCGCACCTATGGTTTGCCAACACTGGTCACCAATTGCTCAAACAACTACGGCCCTTGCCACTTCCCCGAGAAGCTGATCCCGCTGATCATTCTCAATGCGCTGGAAGGCAAGCCGCTGCCGGTGTACGGCAAAGGCAATCAGGTCCGCGACTGGCTGTATGTCGAAGATCACGCGCGCGCGCTGTACAAAGTCGTTACCGAAGGCGTGATCGGCGAGACCTACAACATCGGCGGTCATAACGAAAAACAAAATATCGAAGTAGTGCATACCCTGTGTGCGTTGCTCGATGAATTGCGTCCTGATTCGGCCCATCGTCCACACGCCAGTCTGATTACTTATGTCCAGGATCGTCCGGGTCACGACGTTCGTTATGCAATCGACGCAAGCAAGATCCAGCGTGAACTGGGCTGGACGCCGGAAGAGACTTTTGAAACCGGTATTCGCAAGACTGTGGAATGGTATCTGAATAATACTGAGTGGGTTGAGCACGTGAAGAGCGGTAGCTACCAACAGTGGATTGATCAGAACTATGCGGATCGCTCGAACTGAGCATGAAAATCCTTCTGTTAGGTAAAGATGGTCAGGTTGGGTGGGAGCTTCAACGCTCTCTCGGGACTCTTGGCGAACTGATTGCACTGGGTCGTCATGAGTTTGACGGCCTCTGTGGCGATCTGGCCGACCTCTCGGCTTTGCGCGAGACAATCAGGAAGGTCAAGCCTGACGTGATCGTCAATGCAGCGGCCTACAATTCTGTTGATCGTGCCGAGACCGAGCCTGGGTTGGCTCATCGGGTGAATTCGCAGGCTACCGGGGTTCTGGCTGAAGAAGCTGAAGCGTCCGGTGCATGGCTGGTTCATTACTCGACAGACTATGTTTTTGACGGTCAGGGGACTGCGCCTTGGTCGGAAGATGATCGTGCGCAGCCGTTGAATCGCTACGGCGAAAGCAAGCTATCGGGAGAGCAGGCGGTGCAGGCCTCGGGATGCAAACATCTGCTCTTTCGTACCAGTTGGGTTTACGGCGCTCGGGGAAGCAATTTCGCCTTGACCATGCTCCGTCTGGCGAAGGAGCGCCAAAAGCTTAGTGTTATCAATGATCAGGTAGGCGCGCCTACAGGTGCCGATCTCATAGCGGATGTGACTGCGATGGCATTGCACCAAGCGCTCAAGCAGCCGCGACTTTCGGGTCTGTATCATCTCGCGGCTGCCGGTGAAGTGTCCTGGTACGGCTATGCTTGTCATGTGCTGGATGTTGCCAAATCCAGTGGAGAGTTGCTGATGGTCCAGGAAATCGAGCCTATCGAGGCGAAGTCTTACCCGGCAGCGGCACGTCGACCTTTGAATTCGCGTCTGAATACGCAAAAGCTGCGCGACAATTTTTCTCTACACTTGCCGGGTTGGCAAAGTGGTGTAACTCGAATGCTTAGGGAAGTTCTCAACAAATGACCACCATTAATCGTAAAGGCATCATTCTCGCAGGCGGCTCGGGTACTCGGCTTCATCCGCTGACCCTTGGCGTATCCAAGCAAATGCTGCCGATCTACGACAAGCCGATGATTTTCTATCCGTTGTCGGTTCTGATGCTTGCAGGCATGCGCGAAATCCTGATTATCTCTACGCCGGAAGATCTGCCTTGCTTCAAAAAACTGCTGGGTGACGGCAGCGTCTACGGTATCAAATTGAGCTACGCGGAGCAGCCTAGTCCGGATGGTCTCGCACAAGCGTTCATCATCGGTGAAGAGTTCATCGGCAAGGACCCTTGCTGTCTGATCCTTGGCGACAATATCTTCTATGGACAGCACTTCTCCGACAACCTGCGTTCTGCCAGTTCGCAGGAGCATGGTGCTACCGTGTTTGGCTACCATGTATCCGATCCGGAGCGTTTCGGTGTGGTCGAGTTCGACGCGACGGGCCGTGCCCTGAGTATCGAAGAAAAACCATTGAAGCCGAAATCCAACTATGCGGTGACGGGGCTGTATTTCTATGACAACCAGGTTGTAGAGATCGCCAGGAATATCAAGCCTTCAGAGCGGGGCGAGCTGGAAATCACTGATGTGAACAGCGCCTATCTCGATCAGAAGTCGCTGAATGTCGAAATGCTTGGTCGTGGCTTCGCCTGGTTGGACACCGGTACGCATGACTCCCTGCTTGAGGCCAGTCATTTTGTTCACACCATCGAGCAGCGTCAGGGCTTGAAAGTCGCTTGCCTCGAAGAAATTGCCTACAGCAATGGCTGGATTACCAAAGAACAACTGGCATCTCAGGCGAACGCGCTGAAGAAAACCGGTTACGGGCAGTATCTGCAGAAATTGCTGGACTCGCCTTCTCGTTGATCGAAAGCGTTGCGTTTTCGATCCGAAAGCAATCGGTGTTAGCAGGAACGGCATGCCAGTAAAACATCCCCGGATTGCGGTTTTGCTGGCTGCCTATAATGGTATGCAGTGGATCGAGGAGCAAGTAGCCTCGATCCTCGGCCAGCGGGGCGTAGATGTCACCATTCATATCAGCGTAGATTTGTCTGATGACGGCACCGAGGCTTGGTGCAAAGCGCTTGAAGCGGTCGACAGTCGCGTAGTACTCCTGCCTCCCGCCGGGCGTTTTGGCGGTGCGGCACGCAACTTTTTTCGTTTGATTCGAGATGTCGATTTGCATGATTACGACGCTGTGTCGTTTGCGGATCAGGATGATATCTGGGAATCCGACAAGCTGCTGCGCGCTACACAAGTCATGGCCGCGCGCGATGTCGACGCCTACTCAAGCAATGTTACGGCCTTTTGGCCGGATGGAATGACGGTCCTGCTCGACAAGAGTCAGCCACAGGTTGGCTGGGATTTTCTCTTTGAAGCTGCGGGGCCAGGCTGTACGTATGTGTTATGCCCCGCTCTAGCTACGTCACTTCGCCGGCAGGTCATTCAGGATTGGGAGCAACTGCAGCAAGTCAGTCTGCATGACTGGTATTGCTATGCGTTTGCTCGCAGTCATGGGTTCCTATGGTTCATCGATTCGCGGCCGAGCATGCTTTATCGGCAGCACGAGAGTAATCAGGTAGGTGCCAATACCGGGTTGGCCTCACTGTTTCAACGCTATGTCACGATCCATGAGGGCTGGTGGTTCAAGCAGGTACGGACTATTACACTGCTTGTCGGAGCGGATAGCGATCCGTTCGTCAAGAGCTGGTTGAAGCTGCGGCGGCGCGATTTGCTGCGGTTATCCGTCAGTGGTGGCCAGTGTCGTCGTCGACGGCGCGACAAGGTGCTGTTCTTTTTCGTCTGCTGTCTGACGGCGGTCGTTGGAAGGAAGTCCTGAGCGGTGCAGCGAAGGGCTTTGTGTTTGCGCCTCGCCTGTTTGAAGCCCAACAACCGGCGATGAAATTCTCTATAATCGCCCGCTTCATGAATGGAACGAATGGAGCCGGTACTGGCGAAGCTCTGGAGATGATTCTTCGGGCTTGCAACCGGCGTTTAACTGCAGTGGAGCGTACAGTGTCAAGCCCCTTATCAGCGGATTCCGCTAACTTCGGCCAAAGTGTCGATGCTGACGACGTGTCGAAGCGGGATGAGTCTGTCGCGATATTGATGTGCTCCTATAATGGTGAGCGTTTTCTCTCCGAACAATTGATCTCCATTGAACAGCAGACGCATGCGCAGTGGCGTCTTTTCGTTTCCGATGACGGGTCTACCGATTCGACACTGGATATTCTCGAGTCGTTTCGGGCGCGTATGGGGGAGCAAAAGGTTACGTTGCTTTCCGGCCCCCGAACGGGGTTCGCCGATAACTTCATGTCGGTCACCTGTCTGGAGAGCGTCAGCGCTGATTTTTGCGCCTGGTCGGACCAAGATGATGTCTGGGCGGCCGATAAGCTGAGCGCAGCGTTGACGTGGCTGCGTCAGGTGCCTGTTGGTGTTCCGGCGCTATATGCCTCGCGGACGACGGTGATCAATGAGTCCGGTATCGAAGTGGGAATGACGCCCGGCTATTGTCACTCCTTCAGCTTCGCCAATGCGCTGGTACAAAATGTCGCCGCCGGCAACACGATGGTGTTCAATCGCGCGGCGCTTGAGCTATTGAGGGCTGGGCCGGCTCAGGGCATTGTCGCGCATGACTGGTGGGCCTATTTGCTGGTGACAGGTGCGGGTGGTCAGTTCTATTTCGACCAAGTGCCGCATCTTTTTTATCGTCAGCACGAATCGAACTCGATAGGCGCCAATGCTGGGCTCATGGCCGCACTGACGCGTATCCGAAAGATGTTCGAGGGGCGCTTGAGGCGCTGGATCGATCAGAACATTAGGCATTTGGACGCGGTGGAGCATCTTCTGACCGAAAGCAATCGCGAGATTTTACGCCAGTTCAAAGACGCTCGTAGTCAGGGACTGGCGGGACGTATCAAGGGTTTATGGCGCTCAGGTATTTACCGTCAGACGCTTTTCGGAAATCTGGGACTTGCAATAGCGATCGTTTTCAAAGGAATTTGATAATGAGCGTTTTGAAAATGGGTGGAAGATGAGTTTTTTTGAGGTTGCGAGTTAATGCAGAAATTTTCAGCGGCGCCTCGCGTCATGTTCACCAGCGTTTGGCACAATCGCGCGCTTATCGTTGCCTTGATCAAGCGCGAGGTCATCGGTCGCTACCGCGGCTCGTTCATGGGCATTCTCTGGTCGTTCTTCAATCC
>NZ_JAFGYL010000017.1:0-152078 GCF_017491835.1 Pseudomonas sp. 67(2021) | reverse complement strand
CAAAAACTCCCCACGCGCTTCCGGCAGCCGGAAATTACCAACCCCCTCATCGCCCTTGTTGAACTTGCCACCCAAATACGCGCTCAAGTCCGGGTAAGTCGCGCTGCTCTTGACGCTGTTATCCAGCTCCAGAAAACCCGGCGGTGGCGCATCAACCGGAAACGCCACAATCGATCCAACTGGCAACGCGGAAGCCTTGGCAATCAACGCCTCAACTTCAGCCTTGGTGTACGAATCCTTGATGCCAAACCCAGCCAGCGTTTCCGGATTGGCCCCAGCCGTCGCGCGACCATATTCATCAACAGTCAGGCTCTTGTAAGTTCCCGCAGCAATCCCGGTGCGCCCTGCGAGCATATTGAATATCAGCGCGGTCGTGCCAAGCGTGATCGGTGCATTGGTGGTCAGGTGCCACAGCGAATCTCCATTCGCTACGCCCTCCTCCACCATGACCGTCAGACCCGGCGTAACCTTGGCGCTGGTGTTGGCATCGGTGGCCCGCACCCAGTCGCCATTGGCAACAATCCACAAGCCGTTGTCCTTGGCCAGCGTCTGGCTCGGCAGCAGCACGCGATCGCCGGCAACCACGGCAGCACCATCGATCTGCTGGGCGCCTTTCAGTACGACGTTGCCAGTCGCAGCGACGCGCACCGATTGCTTGCCATCGAGCTTGCCGAGTTCTTCGGCCAGGTAACTCATAACCCAGGCACGGGTCGCCTTGACCACCGTGTCATCGATCAACAACGTCACCAGCGACGCATTGCTGGTCTCGAAAATCGAGCGAATGTAGAACTCTTTACCCGACCCCGAGTTGGCGAGAATCGGCTTGAACGACTCCGGATATTTGACGATGGCATAGAGCACGCCAGTGTCAGTCCACAACCCCGCTTCCCGAACATACCAACCACCAACATCCGGCGGGATGGTCACTTCAGCAAGCAGCCAACTCGGATTTTTCTCGTCCTGGAACAGCGCGTTGAGCGGTCCGCGCCAGACTTCGCGTTTGAGCGCGGTGGCGGTTGCGGCCGGGTTGTAGACCCCGCCCTCGCCGCCGTCGCCGACAGAAAAATGCGTCAACTTGATCGGCACGCCCGCGGCCTTGCACGCCGTTTCGTAGGCAATCCCTGCGTTGGTGAGCAGGGTGTAATAGTCAGCCATTCAGGCCCCCTGAGGATAAATAGTGGATGTTTCGACGGTGTACATACCGGCCGCTATGAACGCCTCTCCCGAGGTTTCAAGCCCTTCGATGAACACCGGATAAACCGTGGTCAGTTCGCCGCAGAACGTCGCGGCGCCGATGACGTGATTGCCGAAAGCGCTCAAGCCAACGGAGACCGTCAGCACATCGCGTTCGCTCTTGGCATCCGCCAGGCGTCGGTCGAGACGTGCATCGATTTCTTCGCTATAGGGTTGTTCGCTGAAGGCACGCACAGAAAAACTGTACGGCACGCCGGGCGGTGTCTGTTCGTACCAGGCGCGGATCTCGGGTCTTAATTGCAAACCCTTGGCGGCGTTTTCCAGTGCCTTGCGAGTGCCGGCCTGGCGCGCGGTGGGCCAGGCCAGTTCGACGGTGAGGCGCTTCTCCGCCACCGGCGCATCAGTGCTCCATTCGGCGACGCCACGATCGGCAGCCAGATAAGGCAGGAAAGCCACTGGCGTTTCGCTGGGGTTCATCAATTCCGGGAACGGCGGTGCGATGCGATCAAGCAAGGCGCCTAAGCCCAGATCCAGTCCGCGCTCAAGTACCGAGCTGTTGGCTGGCAGTAAGGTCGGGCGCTGAGTTTTTTCACTCATAGCGTCAGCACCTCGACTTCGACCGCGGTGCAATAAGGCGCCTGAAAAGCGGTGGTGACGATCGGCGCCAGCGGTTCGAGAATCTGCAGTTGTACGGCGCCGGCGCTGTGCAGCGTGTAGTCGATCCAGCTCGGATCGACCCGACCTTCCAGGCGATGACAGCTGTCGGCATAAGCCTGCAATTGTGCTTGCGCGGCGACTTTGGTCAGGCCCGAATCAGGGCCGGAATTGATCTTGGCGACCACGCGAATTTTGTAGCGCTGGATCTCGGCAGCCTTGACGGTAACGAGGTCAGTTTCCGGGCGCACGTCTGGACGAGCAAAGTGCTGACGGACGCCGTCGAGCAATGCTTCGGAAGGCGTGCCATCGCCGTCTCGAGAAAGCACGGTGACTTGCACTTCGCCCGGCGCAGTGCGCCGCCCATTGCCATCCTTGACCTGCGCGGCGAGGCCGTCCGGGTTGAAGGTGTAAGTGACATTCACTACGCCGGAATCAGTGGACTCGACCTGCACCATGGGCCGCTCGCCGAGGGTGAACACCTCGCGGCGATACTGCATCCGCGAACCCGCCGCCGGTGCATGAGGTGCCAGGTAATAACGCAGCCGAGCGTCGTCATCACTTTCATAAATCGCCGGCACCGGCGGGAATGCCGCCGGGTCGCCGGGATCGAGCAATTGCCGCTCCAAGCCCATGTCCGCCAGCCGCGCATCGAGATTGCTGCCGGTCGCCCACCACGCCAGCATCTGCTTGATACGTGCGTTGTATTTGCGCTCATGGGTTTGCAGACGCACGCAGAACGCTTCCAGCGCGAGGGTCAGCAATTCGCTTTCGTTTTCCAGACTCGCCTTGAGTTTCACGGCGCTGGCCGGCGAGCGAGCCCCCACGTATTCGATGACGAAAGTCTTGAACTCGACGAGCAAGTCTTCGAACGCTTCGACCGTGATCAGCGCGGGTTCGGCCAGCTGATTCTGGCCAGGTATCAGCATGCTCATGTCAGCACCTCAAAGGTTTGTTGGCGGTTTTTCCAGGTGCCGGCGAAGCGCAGCTGCAGGCCGTCGCCGTGACGGCTGGCGACAATCACTTGCGGCTGAAAATCGTCGATGCCGTTTTGCGAGTTGTAGAACGCTTGCGCGGCGTGGCTCTGTGCCAGAAGCAGAATGTCGTCACCGAGGTTCTGCCCGAGGAGAGTGGGAATCAGCGAACCGTACAAAGGTCGTTTCTGCCGGGTGCCCAGCGGTGTGGTCAGGGCTCGGGTCGCGCGCTGCACGAATTGCAGCCAGTCGTCGACCGTGGCCCCGCTGTCTCTATCGATTCCGATCATGGGAGGCTCTTGAATCAGGGGCTGATGACGCGGCCCTGGTGATCGACCAAGGGGCCGCTGAAGTGCACGCCCGAGGCGTCAATACTCAGGCCGACGGCGCCCAGTTGCAGGGTGATCAGTTGTGGCGTCATGGCCAGACGTGCCGGGCCGATGCTCAGTTCGAGCGACTCGCGAGACCCGTGGAATTGCGTTGGTCCGTTGAGCCAGTGCAAGGCGTGGCTGGCGTCGTCGTAACTGCTTTCGCTGCCGTCCTGATGTACCCGACGGGTCAGCGTCGGCACAGTCGAGGCCGGGGGGAAACGGTCACTGTTCAAGCCGAACAACGCCACAGTCTGCGCACCGCTTTCACCGCTGCCATAGTTGAACAGCAGGCACTGCTCGCCCACCGTTGGGATGCGCGATTCGCTTTGCGCCCCGGCGCTAGGATTGAAGAACTTGATCACTGGGGTGAGCAATCCACCATGGCTGACCTGGCAGGTATTGCTCGCCGCATCAACTGACTGACAGATGCCAATGCGACAGAAACTCTCGGCGCGGCGGTGCAAGTCTTCGATTTCCGCTTCCATTTCCGCCAGACGCTCAATGATCGGGCCAAGCTGCATACGCAGTAATGCATCGAACATCGGTCAGCCCTCCAGCGCGGTGTACTGATCTGGATCGTCGATGTCGCTGACTTCCCAGGTGCGAGCGAATTTCGGCATGCCCAGTGTATCGTCGAGCAAGGTCGGGCCGAGGTAGAGTGTCTGCTCGAAGGTCAGGGTCCAGGCTTTGTATTGTTGATCAGCACTGATAAGCAACGATGGCAAGCCATCGATATTCAGGGGCAGATCGCATTGATCGCCGGGTAATCCCCAGCGGTTGTCGGTGATCAGGTTTTTCAGCACTGCGATCAGATCGCACGCAGCAAAAGCGGTCGCAGAAAGCGCCGGGATAACTTGCAGTGACAACGTCATGACATGAGCGATACGCCCATCAGCGGCGCGCACGCCGGACGCATTTCGGGCAAAGTCGATCAGTGCCCAGGCCTGTTCACCCGCTGCTGTGAAGTCAGCGTGACTGCCGATATTGAGGTTGAGACCGGCGGTGTTGCGCAGTGTCGTCGCGATGGCTGTGAACAGTTGCGACGGCTGCTGGATCGGTGTGAGCATACATGACCTCCTTTTCAATCGTCCACGCGCAGCCCTGCCGCCAACATGGCGGCACGGAAAAATATTCAGGTTAAGGCTGGTCGCGCGGCGGGACTTCGCAGACGCCGATACGCTTGGCCGCCCAGCGTTCGTAAAGGCCTATGGCGACATCGGCGCCGGCCATGGCGGTCAGGCAGCCAAACGCACCAGCGGCCCAGATCGACATGCCGGCGGCATACAGCAGCATGATTGCCGACACGCCGCAGATCATGCAGGCGCCGGAGCGCAGAGCCAGACGCCGCACAAGTGACCAGCCGCGGGCGCCCTCCTTGTCGGCGCGCCACATTTCGCCGGACACCCCGCCAACGACGGCAAGGAGGATGACCAGCCAGATCGGCATGTCCGCCAACGCTTGTTGCTCGTTTGTCATGTCACGCCTCCGTGGGTGATTGATGAGTGATATGTGTTGGGTTCAAACGATTATTCTTGAGGTAGGCATTCCAAAAAGCCCAGCCGGGCGGGGCTTTTCAGTAATGCGGTCCCAGGCAGGGCCCGATTCGAGTAATTGACTCAGAAAGGAGCTGCCGGCCAATTGACCGTGTACGGATAGTTGGATTGTTTCTTCACATTGCTGACATCAACGCAGTACTGCTTGTAAGCAAGTAAAAGTGCTTGCTCCTCCGACGTTGCAACGCCGATGTCGTCTTTATATTGAAGCGGGTGTACCAACAGCCACTGGCCAGCAGCAGTCAGCAGCATCAGAACATCGTGAGAAATGTCTTTTTCACGCTCTTCATAGGTTGGTTCACTGAAGACCCATTCAACATAATTTACAGTTGTGGCTTTCCAACCCAGCTGAACAGCCATGTTTCCAGTGATATCGACCCAGAAACCATTAGGGAGATATGTGGGGGTTTCTTCAGCGTCGACAATCTGCATCACCTTGTTAAAAGGTTTTGCATAGTCAACTCGAACATAAGCATAACGATTCATTTACTGCTCCTTTTGGTAACTAATGGCAAATACGCCATTACGTTCTGCAATTCCGAATGTCCGCTCGATTGCCTGGAGCGGAGCAAATCAGGCAGGCATTCCAAAAAGCCCGGCGCTTGTACACCGGGCTTTTCAGTAATGCGCTCCTTCGCCTTCCTTCAAATCCTGTGTTCGAGAAGGAAGCTGACTTTTCGGCGCTACTGGCGCGGTACGAGTCCATTCAGATTGTTTTTCCGACCGCGGTCCCTGCCCGCCGGATAACTGCTTCTGGTGCTTTACGCTGCACACCCGGGTCAGTTGCCAACCCTCTGAACCGTTGAGGCCGGTTCATCGCTGCCTGTTCTTGTGGAACTAAAGAGCTTGTCTTGCCAGCCGCTTTGTCGAGCGGCTTGGTGGCAAGAATATGCATGGATGCATATACAGTCAATGCGTAAATGCATTTATTTATGCATTAAATTTGCGCGTATGCATGAAACCCATGCAGGCCAAGGGGTGGGAGATTTCTGCAGGCGAAAAAAAACCTGCCGAGGGGCAGGTTTCAGTTGAATCGAAATGGGTTAACGGGCGTACATGCCCCACCAGAAGACGTGACCGAGGATGACGATCTGCTCTTCCTGGATTTCCTGGAAGCTATAATCCTCGTCCGGATGCTCGTCGCGATTGAAGCTGCGCAGACGGATGCCGGTGGGCAGGCGATAGAGTTGTTTCACGCGCAGCTGGCCGTTGTGATTGATCGCATACAGATCGCCATCAATGATGTCGCCGATGCCGCACTTGCCGGCGTTGACGCCGACGGTGGCGCCATCGCGCAGAACCGGCAACATGCTGTTGCCGCGTACTGTCACACACTTGGCCTGGTCGAACTGCACACCATTGTGGCGCAGGCTGCGCTTGCCGAAGCGCAGGCTGGAGCGCTCGCTCTCTTCGATGACGAATCTTCCTGATCCAGCAGCCAATTCAACCTCACGTAGAAAGGGCACCGACACCTCGTCGTCATCGACGGGCGTGTCGTCGTCCCACAGGCTTATGTCCTTGAGTTCCGCATGCACGTCAGCGCGAGTGCTGCCGGTCGTTGGCGTGACATCCGCACGCCCGCGCAGCTGATCGGTGCTGACGTTGAAATACTCGGCGATCTTCGAGATGTGTTTATCCGAAGGATCGACAATCTTCCCGCTGAGAATCCGCGAGAGCGTTGATTGAGGCACGCCGGTGCGACGGTGGAGCTCCGTGGGGGAGATCCCGTGCTGGTCGAGCAGTGCTCTTAAGACGGAGGAAACGTTGCGTTTTTGCATAACGCGCATAGTGCTTGAAGTTTTTCCCGATGACAAATGCTGATTTGCATAAATCGTGCATAGATCAACTTTTCCCTGCCAGTAAACGCTCACCCGACCGCAGTGCCTGCGTCGGGCAGACTGGCCATGGTAACCTTGCGCCCATCGCGGAAAAGCCCGGCCACTGCCCGCGCTTTGCCCTACATCTTTTAACGAGTTGCCCGACAATCCGATGAATAAAGCCGTCTCCGACCTGTCCTCCCACACTCCGATGATGCAGCAATACTGGCGCCTGAAGAATCAGCACCCGGATCAGCTGATGTTCTATCGCATGGGCGATTTCTACGAGATCTTCTACGAAGATGCGAAGAAAGCCGCCAAGTTGCTGGACATCACCCTGACCGCGCGCGGGCAGTCGGCGGGACAGGCGATTCCGATGTGTGGGATTCCTTACCACGCGGCGGAAGGTTACCTGGCGAAACTGGTCAAGCTCGGCGAGTCGGTGGTGATTTGCGAGCAGGTCGGCGACCCGGCCACCAGCAAAGGCCCGGTGGAGCGCCAAGTGGTGCGGATCATCACACCGGGGACGGTCAGTGACGAAGCGCTGCTGGATGAACGCCGCGATAACCTGATTGCAGCTGTATTGGGCGATGAGCGCCTGTTCGGTCTGGCCGTGCTGGACATCACCAGCGGTAACTTCACCGTGCTTGAGATCAAAGGCTGGGAAAATCTGCTGGCGGAGCTGGAGCGGGTTAATCCGGTGGAACTGTTGATTCCAGATGACTGGCCAAAAGACCTGCCGGCGGAAAAACGCCGTGGCGTACGTCGTCGTGCGCCGTGGGATTTCGAGCGTGACTCGGCGTTGAAAAGTCTCTGCCAGCAGTTTTCCACCCAAGACCTGAAAGGCTTCGGCTGCGAAAACCTGACCCTGGCCATCGGCGCGGCCGGCTGCCTGCTGGCCTACGCCAAGGAAACCCAGCGCACCGCCCTGCCCCACTTGCGCAGCCTGCGTCACGAACGTCTCGATGACACCGTAGTGCTCGACGGCGCCAGCCGGCGCAATCTGGAACTCGACACCAATCTGGCCGGTGGCCGCGACAATACCCTGCAATCGGTAGTCGATCGTTGCCAGACCGCCATGGGCAGCCGTTTGCTGACTCGTTGGCTGAACCGGCCGTTGCGCGACCTCACAGTGCTGCTGGCACGCCAGACGTCGATTCGCTGCCTGCTCGACGGCTATCGTTTTGAAAAGCTGCAACCGCAGCTCAAGGAAATCGGCGACATCGAGCGGATCCTGGCGCGAATCGGTCTGCGCAATGCGCGACCACGTGACCTTGCGCGTCTGCGTGACGCTCTCGGCGCACTGCCCGAACTGCAAGTGGCGATGGCCGATCTGGAAGCGCCGCACCTGCAGCATCTGGCGGTCACCACCAGCACCTATCCAGAACTGGCGACGCTGCTGGCCAAAGCCATTATCGACAATCCGCCTGCGGTGATCCGTGACGGGGGAGTGCTGAAAACCGGTTACGACAGCGAACTCGATGAACTGCAATCGCTGAGCGAAAACGCCGGCCAGTTCCTCATCGATCTCGAAGCTCGGGAGAAGGCTCGTACTGGTCTGGCCAATCTGAAAGTTGGCTACAACCGCATCCACGGCTACTTCATCGAATTGCCGAGCAAGCAGGCTGAATCGGCGCCGGCCGACTACATCCGCCGACAGACCCTCAAAGGCGCCGAGCGTTTCATCACGCCCGAGCTGAAAGAATTCGAAGACAAGGCGCTGTCGGCCAAGAGTCGCGCGCTGGCTCGGGAAAAGATGCTTTATGAAGCGCTGCTCGAAGACTTGATCAGCCAGTTGCCGCCGTTGCAGGACACCGCCGGCGCCTTGGCCGAGCTGGATGTGCTGAGCAACCTCGCCGAGCGTGCGCTGAATCTTGACCTGAACTGCCCGCGCTTCGTCAGCGAGCCGTGCATGCGCATCACCCAGGGTCGTCACCCGGTAGTCGAGCAAGTGCTGACCACGCCGTTCGTGGCCAACGACCTGAGCCTGGACGACAATACGCGCATGCTGGTCATCACCGGCCCGAACATGGGTGGTAAATCCACTTACATGCGGCAAACCGCGTTGATCGTGTTGCTCGCGCATATCGGCAGTTTCGTGCCGGCCGCCAGTTGCGAGTTGTCGCTGGTCGACCGCATCTTCACCCGTATCGGTTCGAGCGATGATCTGGCCGGCGGTCGCTCGACCTTCATGGTCGAGATGAGCGAAACCGCCAACATCCTGCATAACGCCACCGAGCGCAGTCTGGTCCTGATGGACGAAGTCGGGCGCGGTACCAGCACCTTTGACGGTCTGTCGCTGGCGTGGGCGGCGGCCGAGCGCTTGGCTCATCTGCGCGCCTACACCCTGTTCGCCACGCACTATTTTGAACTGACCGTGCTGCCCGAAGCCGAACCTCTTGTAGCTAACGTGCACCTCAACGCTACCGAGCACAACGAACGGATCGTGTTCCTGCACCACGTTCTGCCCGGGCCTGCCAGCCAGAGCTATGGCTTGGCGGTGGCGCAGCTGGCCGGCGTGCCGAGCGAAGTGATTCTGCGCGCGCGTGAGCATCTGAGTCGCCTGGAAGATACCGCCTTGCCCCACGAGGCGCCGAAACCGGCGGCCAAGGGCAAGCCGTCGACACCGCAGCAAAGCGATATGTTCGCCTCGCTGCCACATCCGGTGCTCGATGAATTGGCCAAGGTCGATCTGGACGACATGACGCCACGCCGTGCGCTGGAAATGCTCTATGCACTGAAGAACCGGATATAAGCACTGAAGAAGCGGATATAACGCAAATCGCTTCAAGCTGTTAGAATCTCGCGCGGTTCGGGATGCTGCTGGCTCATAGCCTGGTCAGCAGATATCGCTCCCGAACCTGGCGACCCCAACCGTGAAGGGGCTACGCTGCCGCCGCCTGAGGAGAAAATTAGAAATGACCTTCGTCGTCACCGACAACTGCATCAAGTGCAAGTACACCGACTGCGTAGAAGTCTGTCCGGTGGACTGCTTTTACGAAGGCCCGAACTTCCTGGTGATTCACCCGGACGAGTGCATCGACTGCGCGCTGTGTGAACCAGAATGCCCGGCTGTGGCGATCTTCTCGGAAGACGAGATCCCAAGCGGCATGGAAAACTTCATCGAGCTCAATGCCGAGCTGGCGGATATCTGGCCGAACATCACCGAGCGCAAGGATCCGCTTCCGGATTCTGCTGATTGGGATGGCAAGCCGAACAAGATCGAAAGCCTCGAACGCTGATCTACCCCGCGCTCGACTGAAAGGCCCCTTGTGGGCCTTTTTGCTTTTGCAGGTTTTACTTTTCTTCAGACGAAAAAAGGGGCGGTATGACCCGCCCACATTTTTTCCCTATTCCCTTTAGTCCTTTTCATCGTCCTGATGAATCGCCTCCTGCGATGTCCGTTCCCCTCTTCCGTGAAGGGCGTGTCTGTCCGTCGACACAGCCCTGATATTAGAGAGTTTCCGCAGCGGAGCAATCAGGTTCAGGCGCAGGTCTGCGCTGACATAAAGACATAACAATCGAAAATTATTCAAATAAATCAGCACGTTACCGCTTAGCATTGATCGCAATCGCCTTCTGCCGAAGTGTAAAAATAACGAACACTTACGACACAGTAAGCAAAGGCTTACAGCGCGAGACTACAAACTCAGAAAATGCTGACCGCTCGTCTGGCACCTCGCCCGACAAACGCGATGCACGAGACAGGCATAAACAAAAAGCCCCGACTGATTGAATCAGCCGGAGCTTTTTTTGCGCGCGGTCGATCAGGCGCTTATTGAAACAGCGACTCGCTCGACAGGCCATTCTTCTCCAGGATCTCGCGAAGGCGCTTGAGGCCTTCCACCTGGATCTGCCGTACCCGCTCGCGGGTCAGACCGATCTCCAGGCCGACATCTTCCAGCGTGCTGCTTTCGTGACCGCGCAGGCCGAAGCGGCGAATCACCACCTCACGCTGCTTGTCGGTCAGCTCCGACAGCCATTGATCGATGCTCTGCGACAGGTCATCGTCCTGCAGCAGTTCGCACGGATCGGTCGGACGATCGTCAGTGAGGGTGTCCAGCAGGGTTTTATCCGAATCCGGACCCAGCGAGACGTCGACCGAAGAAACCCGTTCGTTCAGGCCCAGCATGCGCTTGACCTCGCCCACCGGTTTCTCCAGCAGGTTGGCGATTTCTTCGGGTGAAGGTTCGTGGTCGAGTTTTTGCGTCAGCTCCCGTGCGGCCCGCAGGTACACGTTGAGCTCCTTGACCACGTGAATCGGCAACCGGATGGTCCGGGTCTGATTCATGATCGCGCGTTCGATGGTCTGACGGATCCACCACGTGGCGTAGGTCGAGAAGCGGAAGCCGCGCTCGGGATCGAACTTTTCCACCGCGCGGATCAGGCCGAGGTTGCCCTCTTCGATCAAATCCAGCAGCGACAGCCCCCGATTGACGTAACGCCGGGCGATCTTGACGACCAGCCGCAGGTTACTTTCGATCATGCGCTTGCGCCCGGCCGGATCGCCACTTTGCGACAAGCGCGCAAAATGAACTTCTTCTTCCGGGGAGAGCAGAGGGGAAAAGCCGATTTCGTTGAGATACAGCTGCGTGGCATCAAGTGCCCGAGTGTAGTCGATGTATTTATGTTGTTTGAGTGTGGCGGAGTGTCTGGATTTGGAACGAACGGAAGGTGGAGCAGCCCCTTCATCATTCAACATCGAATCCGAATCGATGCCGGTCTCCATAAGGAGAACCTCATCGTCGATGTCAAACTCCGGCACTTCTTTACTGAGAGCCATTGTTATAGTCCTTTGGTGAGTTCGACCCCAAGCTCAAGCGACGCCTTTATCCTTGGCAACGCTGGAGCCTGTCCCCTCTACGCGACGGAACAGGCTGGCCTACAAATCAACGTCTTGGCAGGAACTGCAGCGGATCCACAGGTTTACCTTGGCGGCGAATCTCAAAATGCAGTTTCACCCGGTCTGTACCCGTTGACCCCATTTCGGCAATTGTCTGTCCGACCTTGACCTGCTGCCCCTCCCGAACCAACAGCCTGCGGTTATGTCCGTAAGCACTGACGTAGGTTTCGCTGTGTTTGATGATGACCAATTCGCCGTAGCCCCTTAAGCCACTCCCGGCGTATACGACCGTCCCATCAGACGCAGCTAAAACAGGCTGTCCCAAATCTCCGGCGATATCAATTCCTTTATTCAAACTACCGTTTGAAGAGAATTTTCCAATCAGAACGCCATTAGATGGCCATCCCCAGCCGGTCGGGGCCGGGCCTGCCGGAGGCAGTGGAGCGGGTGCAGGTTTGCTCGCGACGGACGGTACAACCCCTTTGGAACCGGTGGTTGTAGTGGTTGTGGTGCCATTCGCCTGGCGCCGGATTACCGTGGTTTTACTCGACGAAGAAGGTGAAGAACTGGAGTTGCTCACCACCGCTGTCGGCGTTGAACCGCTGCGCCCGTCGAAGCGAATTGTCTGACCCGGATGGATCGTATACGGCGTAGGAATATTGTTCCGGGCGGCGAGGGTTTTGTAGTCCCAGCCGTAACGAAAGGCGATCGAAAACAAGGTATCGCCGGGGCGGACTACATATTGCCCGGTAGTAACGGTCGGACGTTGTGCGACCGAATTATTGCGATCGACAACCCGTACGTTGCTCGATTTGGTGCTGGAGCAACCGACCAGCAAGGTGCTCAAGACAAGGCCAGTCACCAGGCGCTGAAAGCTCGTGTTACCCATACGCTGCGCAATGACTGTGAGACTCACCCGCCGCTCCCTTTGTGGTGGCTGAAAATTCTGAATGCCGCACTGCGGCATGAAGTGTCGCAAGTATAACGGGCCGAAACGGCTTTACCTTTAATGAAGCGAAATCACTGGACGCACACGTTTGCCAGGGGCAAGTACGCGGCGTTTAAACTCTGGCTGCCGGTGTAAGACCGGCGCCGTTGAAAGGAATTCAGCGCCTGCTTGCAAATGCTCAGGCCAGTGGACCGTTGAGCAAAGGCACGAAACGCACGGCGCCCAAAACGTGTCGGGAAAAGCCATGTTCTTCGCGCACGATCAGCATCAATTGTTGCACTTCACCGGAGCCGACCGGAATCACCATGCGCCCACCGGGGGCCAGTTGATCGAGCAAAGCTTGCGGTACATCGGTGGCAACGGCGGTGACGATGATGCCGTTGTAGGGCGCCAGCGCCGGCCAGCCTTCCCAGCCATCGCCCCAGCGAAACACCACGTTGCGCAGGTTCAGCTCGACCAGACGCTCCTTGGCGCGGTCCTGCAGCACCTTGATGCGTTCGACCGAAAACACCCGTTCGACCAGTTGCGACAACACCGCTGTCTGGTAGCCGGAACCGGTGCCGATTTCCAACACTTTATCCAGCGGGCCGGCCTCCAGCAGCAGCTCGCTCATGCGCGCCACCATATAAGGCTGGGAGATGGTCTGGTTGTTGCCGATCGGCAGCGCGGTGTCTTCGTAAGCGCGGTGCGCCAGCGCCTCGTCGACAAACAGATGACGCGGAGTGCGGCGGATCACTTCCAGGACTTTGGCGTTCGACACGCCTTCTTCATACAGCCGCTGGATCAGTCGCTCGCGCGTACGCTGGGAGGTCATGCCAATGCCGCTGCGCAGGCGGTCGTCATGTTCACGCATCAGCTCAGCCCCCCCAGCCAGCCATCAAGACTTCTGAAGGCATCATTGAAGGTGCGATCGAGCTGCAACGGTGTGATGGACACATAACCCTGCATCACGGCATGAAAATCGGTGCCCGGGCCGCCGTCTTCGGCGTCGCCGGCAGCGGCGATCCAGTAACCGGCCTTGCCGCGCGGATCGACCACTTTCATCGGCGCCGCCGCGCGGGCGCGATGGCCGAGACGGGTCAACTGAATGCCACGGATGTGATCGATAGGCAGATTGGGAATGTTCACGTTGAGTACCGTGCGCGGCGGCAGATCGAGCCCGGCGTGGGCCTCGACAAGTTTGCGCGCAAAGTAGGCCGCAGTCGGCAGGTTATCCACTTGGCGCGAGACCAGTGAAAAGGCAAACGATGGGCGCTCGAGAAATCGTCCTTCAAGGGCTGCCGCCACGGTTCCGGAATACAGCACGTCGTCACCGAGGTTGGCGCCCAGGTTGATGCCGGAAACCACCATGTCCGCCTCGCGCTCAAGCAAGCCGTTGAGGCCCAGGTGAATGCAATCGGTCGGTGTGCCGTTGAGGCTGATAAAGCCGTTGGCCAGGTATTGCGGGTGCAGCGGACGGTCGAGCGTCAGCGAACTGCTGGCGCCGCTTTTGTCCTGTTCCGGGGCGATAACCACGCATTCGGTGTAATCCGCCAGCGCAGCATAAAGCGCGGCGAGACCGGGCGCGGTTACCCCATCGTCGTTAGAAATCAGAATACGCATGGGCTGTCCGTCTGCCCCACCGGCACCAGATCAACGAGCTCGCGCACCAATACGGTGGCAAAGCATCCGGCCGGGAGGACGAATTCCAGTTGCAGAATGTCAGGTTGGGGATAATGCCACGTCAACCCGCCAATGGGCAGCCGCAGGATGCGACGTTCATGGCTCATGCCGGCGTGGATCAACCAGTCGCGCAGATCCGCTTCGCGGGCGGCGATCTCCTGCTCCAGTTCATGGACCGCACCAGCAGCCGGCGAGTCACCTTCGCCCCACTGCGGACCGGTCGGGTGCAGGTCGAGAATCGACAGACGCGGGTCGCTGCATTCAGCTTCACCGGCCGGGAAAAAACTGCGGCTGTCGGTGAAGGCCAGCAGATCGCCAACCAGCGCGGTGTTCCAGGTGCCATCGGCGACGCGCGCCGCCAGCACCTGGTTGAACAGAAAGCTGCGCGCCGTCGACAGCAACCGCGAACGCACATTGCGCTGTTCCGGCAAAGCCTTGCGCGCCGCCCACGCCTGGGCATCGACAACGTTGCCGCCACCATGGCCGAAGCGCTGAGCGCCGAAATAATTGGGAATGCCTTGTTTGGCGATCAGTTGCAGCCGCTGCTCAATCGCGTCTTTGTCGCCATTGAATTGAGTCAGGCGCAGGGTGAAGCCATTAGCCGAATGCGCACCACGTTGCAGCTTGCGCTTGTGGCGCGTGGTCTTGAGGATCTTCAGCGTGTCGTTTTCCGCCGCGGACAGATCCGGATCGGCCTTGCCCGGCAACTGCACGCTGAACCACTGTCTGGTCAGGGCCTGACGGTCCTTCAGCCCGGCATAGCTGACGGTACGCAACGGCACGCCGGCTGCCTTGGCGATACGCCGCGCCGCTTCTTCGGTATTGAGGCCGCGCTTTTCCACCCAGATCCACAGGTGTTCGCCGTCGCCGCTGAACGGGATATCCAGCACTTCATCGACCTGGAAATCTTCGGCAATGGCTTTCAGTACCGCTGTGCCGAGGGGTTCGCCATAGGCCCGTGGGCCGAGCAATTGCAGTTCATTCATGCGCGCAGCAACAAGGCAACGGAGTGCACGGCGATGCCTTCTTCGCGACCGACAAAGCCAAGCTTTTCGGTGGTGGTAGCTTTGACGTTCACTTGATCCAACTCAACTTGAAGATCCGCCGCGATCAGCGCGCGCATCGATTCGATATGCGGCGCCATTTTTGGCGCCTGGGCAACGATGGTGTTGTCGACGTTGCCGACTTTCCAGCCCTTGGCGTGGATCAGACTGACCACATGACGCAACAGCACACGGCTGTCGGCGCCCTTGAATTGCGGGTCGGTATCCGGGAAATGTTTGCCGATATCACCCAGCGCCGCCGCGCCGAGCAAGGCGTCGCTCAAGGCGTGCAGCAGGACGTCACCGTCGGAATGAGCGAGCAGCCCGAAGCTGTGTGCAATCTGCACGCCGCCCAGAGTAATGAAATCGCCTTCAGCGAAACGGTGCACATCGTAGCCGTGGCCAATACGCATAAAAAAACGCCCCGATTTTTGTCAGGGCGTGATTCTACCTGCATTAACCGCGCAGAGCGCGTGCGTGATGCTGCAAGTGGTCGTCAATGAAGCTTGAGATGAAGAAATAGCTGTGGTCGTAGCCCGGTTGCAGGCGCAGCTCCAGCGGATGCCCCGCTTGTTTTGCCGCGTGTTGCAGGGCTTCGGGTTTCAGCTGGGTGGCGAGGAAATCGTCACGATCACCTTGATCGACCAGCAACGGCAACTTCTCCGTCGCCTCTGCGATCAGCACACAGGCGTCCCACTCTTTCCACTTCGAACGGTCTTCGCCCAAATAGTTGGAAAAGGCCTTCTGACCCCACGGGCAATCGATCGGATGGGTGATCGGCGAAAAGGCCGAAACCGATTTATACCGCCCAGGATTGCGCAAGGCACAGACCAAAGCACCGTGGCCGCCCATCGAGTGGCCGCTGATGCTGCGCTTGTCGGAAGCGGGGAAATGCGCTTCGACCAGAGCGGGCAACTCCTGCACGACATAGTCATGCATCTGATAGTGCCGCGCCCACGGTTCCTGCGTGGCGTTCAGATAAAACCCGGCGCCGAGACCGAAATCCCAAGCTTTGTCGGCATCGTCCGGGACATCCGCGCCACGTGGGCTGGTATCCGGCGCGACGATGATCAGACCAAGTTCGGCAGCCATGCGCATCGCGCCGGCCTTTTGCATGAAATTCTCATCGGAGCAGGTCAGCCCGGACAACCAGTACAGCACCGGCAGCTTGCCCCCCTGCTCCGCCTGCGGCGGCAGGTACACGGCAAAGACCATGTCGCAATCAAGCACTTCGGAGCGATGGCGATAACGCTTGTGCCAGCCACCGAAACTCTTCTGACAGGAAATGTTTTCCAGATTCAAGGGATTCTCCCTAGCTGTAAGCTGCAAGCCGCAAGCTTCAAGAAAAAGCACGAACGCCTTTACTTGCAGCTTGAAGCTTGCAGCTCGGGGCTGCTGTTAGAAATGAATGACGGTGCGGATGCTCTTGCCTTCGTGCATCAGGTCGAACGCCTTGTTGATATCTTCCAGGCCCATGGTGTGGGTGATGAAGGTATCCAGCGGGATCTCGCCGCTCTGGGCCATGTCGACGTAGCTCGGCAATTCAGTACGGCCACGCACGCCGCCGAACGCCGAACCGCGCCAGACGCGACCGGTAACCAACTGGAACGGACGGGTAGCGATTTCCTGACCGGCACCGGCGACACCGATGATGACCGACTCGCCCCAGCCTTTGTGGCAGCACTCAAGCGCGGCGCGCATCAGTTGCACATTGCCGATGCACTCGAAGGAGAAGTCGACGCCACCATCGGTCATGTCCACGATCACTTCCTGGATCGGACGATCAAAGTCTTTCGGATTCACGCAATCGGTAGCACCGAGTTGTTTGGCGATTTCGAACTTGGCCGGGTTGATGTCGATGGCGATGATCCGCGCAGCCTTGGCTTTCACCGCGCCGATCACGGCCGACAAGCCGATACCGCCGAGACCGAAGATGGCCACGGTGTCACCCGGTTTGACCTTGGCGGTATTGAGCACGGCGCCGATACCGGTGGTCACGCCGCAACCGAGCAGGCAGACCTTTTCCAGCGGCGCGTCTTTGGAGATCTTGGCCACGGAGATTTCCGGGAGCACGGTGTATTCCGAAAACGTCGACGTCCCCATGTAGTGGAAAATCGTTTCGCCCTTGTAGGAAAAGCGCGAAGTGCCGTCCGGCATCAGGCCCTTGCCTTGGGTGGCGCGAATCGCCTGGCAGAGGTTGGTCTTGCCCGACTTGCAGAATTTGCACTGGCCGCATTCCGGGGTGTACAGCGGAATGACGTGGTCGCCGACGGCAACCGAGGTCACGCCCTCGCCGATCGCTTCAACGATGGCGCCACCTTCGTGGCCGAGGATCGACGGGAAGATGCCTTCCGGGTCTGCGCCGGACAAGGTGTAGGCATCGGTGTGGCACACCCCGGAAGCGACAACGCGCAGCAACACTTCACCAGCCTCGGGCATGGCGACATCGACTTCTACGATTTCCAGCGGCTTCTTGGCCTCGAAGGCAACGGCGGCGCGCGACTTGATCATGCTGACTCTCCAATGAATCCAGTAAATAAAAAAGCAGACAGACAGTGTAGTTCAACGCGTCCTGAGGAATAATCCGGACGAAAGCAAAACATTATTGCCATACAGGGATAATCCAAGTGTCGGAAAACCGCTGGGAAGGCATCGATGAGTTCGTTGCCGTCGCCGAATGCAACCAATTCACCGCCGCTGCCGAGCGTCTTGGGGTTTCTTCCTCGCACATCAGTCGACAAATCGTACGGCTCGAAGAGCGTTTGCAGACGCGCCTGCTCTACCGCAGCACCCGGCGAGTTACGTTGACCGAAGCCGGGCAGACTTTCCTGCAACATTGTCAGCGCCTGCAGGACGGTCGCGAAGAAGCCTTGCGCGCGGTAGGCGATCTGACCAGCGAACCGAAAGGCATGCTGCGCATGACCTGCGCGGTGGCCTATGGCGAACGCTTTATCGTGCCGCTGGTGACTCGCTTCATGGGGCTGTACCCGCAGCTACGCATCGATATAGAGCTGAGCAATCGCCAACTGGATCTGGTGCATGAAGGGCTGGACCTGGCGATCCGCCTGGGTCGGTTACAGGATTCGCGCTTGGTCGCGACACGCCTGGCGCCACGGAGAATGTACCTGTGCGCGTCGCCTTCCTACCTGGAACGGTATGGGCGCCCACACAGTTTGTCGGAATTGAGTCGACACAATTGCCTGATCGGCAGTTCGGATATCTGGCAACTGGAACAGAACGGGCGGGAATTTTCCCAGCGAGTGCAAGGCAACTGGCGTTGCAACAGTGGGCAAGCGGTATTGGATGCAGCCCTGCAGGGTGTCGGGTTGTGTCAGTTGCCGGACTATTACGTGCTCGAGCACCTGCACAGCGGCGCGCTGATTTCCTTGCTCGAGGCGCATCAGCCGCCGAATACGGCGGTGTGGGCGCTGTATCCGCAGCAGCGGCATCTGTCGCCGAAGGTGCGCAAGTTGGTGGATTATTTGAAGGTGGGACTGGCTGAAAGGCCGGAGTACAAACTTTGAGTTATTGATTGCCTGTGCGACCGCTTTCGCGAGCAGGCTCGCTCCCACAATTGACCGGGTTCGACAGCTGAATGCATTCCCTCTGTGGGAGCGAGCCTGCTCGCGAAGGCAATGCCACGGCGACCCCAAACCTCAGCGGCGATTCGCCCATCGCTGGCGCAACCACTCCAGGTCTTCCGGCCGGGTCACCTTGAGGTTATCCGCCCGCCCTTCGATCAGACGCGGTGCCAGACCGGCCCATTCCATCGCCGAAGCCTCATCGGTGATCACCGCATCAGCAACCAGGCTATCGGCCAATGCCCGATGCAACGCTCCGAGGCGAAACATCTGCGGCGTATACGCCTGCCAGATCACACTGCGGTCCACCGTTTCAACCACACGACCGTTGTCATCAACGCGTTTGAGCGTGTCGCGAGCGGGCACCGCCAACAGACCACCGACCGGGTCATCCGCGAGTTCGGCAAGCAACTTGTCGAGATCATCGCGACTCAGATTCGGCCGGGCCGCATCGTGCACCAGCACCCAATCGTCATCGTCGGCACCTTGCGCATGCAGATGCAGCAAGGCGTTTAGCACCGAAGCGGAACGCTCCGCCCCGCCATCAACCCGCTGAATGCGCGGATCGTTGACGCATGCCAGATTCGGCCAGTAAGGATCGTCTACAGCAAGACTGACCACCATGCCCTTGAGGCTCGGGTGATCGAGGAAACAGCCGAGGCTGTGTTCGAGAATTGTGCGCCCGCCCAGTTGCAGATATTGCTTGGGACGGTCCGCGGCCATTCGGGCACCGACGCCCGCGGCAGGAATCACGGCCCAGAAGGCCGGCAGGGAATTGATCATTGGGCCAACTGGTAAAGGGTTTCGCCGTCCTTGACCATGCCCAGTTCGTGACGAGCCCGCTCTTCGACGGTCTCCATGCCTTTCTTCAGCTCGCTGACTTCAGCGTCCATCACCCGGTTGCGCTCCAGCAGGCCTTCGTTCTCGGCATGTTGCTCGGCGATCTGCTGTTTCAGCTCGGCGACCTGCGCCAGACTGCCATTGCCCACCCACAGGCGGTACTGCAGACCGGCCAGGAGCAAGAGCAAAACAAGAAACAACCAGTAAGGACTGCGCATCGAATATCAGGTATCCAGTGAAAAAAGACAGCCACGCATAATGTTGCAGCATCTGATAGCACGAAGCCTGGAAAGATCCAGGCTTGTGCTTAAGGCATCAGATTAGTGGCAAATCCATCGCTGTCACGACTTTTCCGACACAATCCGGTGTCCTTTGATCAGGTTGCGCTTAACCGCGGAACTCGGCACGGCCGTTGTACTTGGCCTTGCCGTTCAACTGCTCTTCGATACGCAGCAGTTGGTTGTACTTGGAAACGCGGTCGGAGCGGCACAGCGAACCGGTCTTGATCTGGCCAGCCGAGGTGCCCACAGCCAGGTCGGCAATGGTCGAATCTTCGGTTTCGCCGGAACGGTGCGAGATCACGGCGGTGTAGCCGGCAGCCTTGGCCATCTGGATGGCTTCCAGGGTTTCGGTCAGGGTGCCGATCTGGTTGAACTTGATCAGGATCGAGTTGGCGATCTTTTTATCGATGCCCTCTTTGAGGATCTTGGTGTTGGTCACAAACAGGTCGTCGCCCACCAGCTGGGTCTTCTCGCCGATCTTGTCGGTGAGGATTTTCCAGCCAGCCCAGTCGGATTCGTCCAGACCGTCTTCGATGGATATGATCGGGTAACGCTCGGTCAGGCCTTTGAGGTAGTCGGCGAAACCTTCAGCAGTAAACACCTGGCCTTCACCGGACAGGTTGTACTTGCCGTCTTCGTAGAACTCGCTCGCGGCGCAGTCCAGCGCCAGGGTCACGTCGGTGCCCAGCTTGTAACCGGCGTTGGCCACGGCTTCGGAGATCACTTTCAACGCGTCTTCGTTGGACGCCAGGTTCGGCGCGAAACCGCCTTCGTCGCCAACGGCAGTGCTCAGACCACGAGCCTTCAGCACGGCTTTCAGGTGATGGAAAATCTCGGTGCCCATGCGCAGACCTTCCGAGAAAGACTTGGCGCCAACTGGCTGGACCATGAATTCCTGGATGTCGACGTTGTTATCGGCGTGCTCGCCACCGTTGATGATGTTCATCATCGGGACCGGCATCGAGTACACACCCGGGGTGCCGTTGAGGTTGGCGATGTGTGCGTACAGCGGCAGATCCTGATCCTGCGCAGCTGCCTTGGCCGCAGCCAGGGACACGGCGAGGATGGCGTTGGCGCCCAGGGTCGCTTTGTTTTCGGTACCGTCGAGCTTGATCATCGCTTGGTCGAGGGCTTTCTGGTCGCTCGGGTCGGTGCCCAGCAGCAGATCGCGGATCGGACCGTTGATGTTGGCTACCGCCTTGAGCACGCCCTTGCCCAGGTAACGGCTCTTGTCGCCATCACGCAGCTCGAGCGCTTCACGCGAGCCAGTGGATGCACCGGACGGCGCGCAGGCGCTGCCGATGATGCCGTTGTCGAGAAGCACGTCCGCTTCCACGGTGGGATTGCCACGGGAGTCGAGAACTTCACGACCTTTGATGTCGACGATTTTTGCCATTGTTGTAAACACTCCAAAGTTGACGAAAACGACGCAGCTAGAGGAAATCTTTATCGTCGGCAAGCGAAGTACAGCGGGCAGACTTGCAGACGACAACGCTCACGCCCGAGGGCATGAGCGACAAATCGTGCGGTACTTTACCGGAGAATCGAGCGTTACGCGGTTTCTACCGTCGGAAAACTCTTCACCAGTTCGTCCAGAGCTTTGAGCTGGGCCAGGAATGGCTCCAGTTTGTCCAGACGCAAGGCGCAAGGGCCGTCGCATTTGGCGTTGTCCGGATCCGGATGCGCTTCGAGGAACAGACCCGCCAGCGACTGGCTCATGCCGGCCTTGGCCAGATCCAGAACCTGGGCACGGCGACCGCCGGCGGAGTCGGCACGACCGCCAGGCATTTGCAGCGCGTGGGTCACGTCGAAGAATACCGGGTATTCGAACTGCTTCATGATGCCGAAGCCGAGCATGTCGACCACGAGGTTGTTGTAGCCGAAGCTCGAACCGCGCTCGCAGAGGATCAACTGATCGTTACCGGCTTCTACGCACTTGTTCAGGATGTGTTTCATTTCCTGAGGTGCGAGGAACTGGGCTTTCTTGATGTTGATCACGGCATTGGTCTTGGCCATCGCGACGACCAGATCGGTCTGACGCGACAGGAAGGCCGGCAGCTGGATGATGTCGCAGACCTCAGCGACCACCGCAGCCTGATCCGGCTCGTGGACGTCGGTGATGATCGGCACGCCGAAGGCTTGCTTGATGTCCTGGAAGATGCGCATGCCCTCTTCCAGGCCAGGACCACGATACGAAGTCACAGAAGACCGGTTGGCCTTGTCGAAGCTGGCCTTGAACACGTAAGGGATACCGAGTTTCTCGGTGACCTTCACGTACTCTTCGCAAACCTGCATGGCCATGTCACGGCTTTCCAGCACGTTCATGCCGCCGAACAGGACCATGGGTTTGTCGTTGGCAATCTCGATGTCGCCGACGCGGATGATCTTCTGTGCCATCGGGTTACGCCTTCTTCTGGTGTTGAGCCAACGCGGCTTTGACGAAACCGCTGAACAGCGGATGACCGTCGCGTGGGGTCGAGGTGAATTCAGGGTGGAACTGGCAGGCAACGAACCATGGATGATCCGGCGCTTCAACCACTTCGACCAGCGCAGCATCGGCGGAACGACCGGAGATTTTCAGGCCGGCTTCGATGATCTGCGGCAGCAGGTTGTTGTTCACCTCGTAACGGTGACGATGACGCTCGACAATCACGTCCTTGCCGTAGCAATCATGGACTTTGGAGCCCGGCTCAAGCAGGCAATCCTGTGCGCCGAGACGCATGGTGCCGCCCAGATCGGACGCTTCGGTACGCACTTCGACAGCGCCGGTGGCGTCTTCCCACTCGGTGATCAGACCGACAACCGGATGGCCGCTGGCACGATCGAACTCGGTGGAGTTGGCGTCTTTCCAGCCCAGCACGTTACGGGCGAACTCGATGACCGCCACTTGCATGCCCAGGCAGATGCCGAGGTACGGAACCTTGTTTTCGCGAGCGTACTGAACGGCAGTGATCTTGCCTTCCACGCCACGCAGACCGAAGCCGCCCGGCACCAGAATCGCGTCGACACCTTCGAGCAGCGCAGTGCCCTGGTTCTCGATGTCTTCGGAATCGATGTAGCGCAGGTTGACCTTGGTGCGGTTGCTGATACCGGCATGGCTCATCGCTTCGATCAGCGACTTGTAGGCGTCGAGCAGTTCCATGTACTTGCCGACCATGGCGATGGTCACTTCGTGTTCCGGGTTCAGCTTGGCATCGACCACTGCGTCCCACTCGGACAGGTCGGCGCTGCCGCACTGCAGACCGAAACGCTCAACGACGAAATCGTCCAGACCCTGCGAGTGCAGGATCCCCGGGATCTTGTAGATGGTATCGGCGTCTTCCAGCGCGATTACCGCACGCTCTTCAACGTTGGTGAATTGCGCGATCTTGCGACGCGAGGACACGTCGATCGGGTGATCGGAGCGGCATACCAGCACGTCTGGCTGCAGACCGATCGAACGCAGTTCCTTGACGGAGTGCTGGGTCGGTTTGGTCTTGGTTTCGCCAGCGGTGGCGATGTACGGCACCAGCGTCAGGTGCATCAGCATCGCGCGCTTGGCGCCGACTTCGAAACGCAGCTGGCGGATGGCTTCGAGAAACGGTTGCGACTCGATGTCACCGACGGTGCCACCGATCTCGACCATCGCCACGTCTGCGTCACCGGCACCCTTGATGATGCGGCGCTTGATTTCGTCGGTGATGTGCGGGATTACCTGGATGGTTGCACCCAAGTAGTCGCCACGGCGCTCTTTGCGCAGCACGTGCTCGTAGACACGGCCGGTGGTGAAGTTGTTGTTCTGGGTCATGGTCGTGCGGATGAACCGCTCGTAGTGCCCCAGATCCAGGTCGGTCTCGGCGCCGTCGTGGGTGACGAACACTTCACCGTGCTGGAACGGACTCATGGTGCCTGGATCGACGTTGATGTACGGATCCAGCTTCAGCATGGTGACCTTAAGCCCCCGCGCCTCCAGGATAGCCGCCAATGAAGCCGAGGCAATGCCTTTCCCCAATGAAGAAACAACACCGCCCGTGACGAATATGTAGCGCGTCATGAAAAACCCTAGAAGTCTGCGTTAAAGCGGAACGAGCCGCCGGGGAAAGCGAAGGAAGGCCGAAGCCCCCGATCACCTGCATTAATCACAGTGCACCTTTCGAAAAAACCGCCGCGTTGTGACAGACCGGCAGATGAAACACCGGTACGTTGCTCGCTACACATTTTTTGGAATCGCCCAGCAAAGACTGCTTGGTAATCGGCAACTCCTGCAATTCAGGCGAATCCACAGAAGTTGTATCAAGAAGGGAGCGTAGTCTACCGGAATGCTCCTTTCAGCTCAAACCTTGATCTTCGTCTGTTGGCTGCCAGTGCAATGTCCAGCCTTCGTCCATCTGACCAGCAAGACCCGACAGGTTCGCCACGGCGAGCAATTCTTCACCACGAAACAGCAGCGGCAATCTGCCACGCACGAAGGCCGGCACCGCGCGCTCGTTGAGCAGACGCTTGAGATCACGGCTGCCGCGCTCAGCCAATTGCATGACCTCACCGCCCTGCCGATAGGCAATACGCAAAGGTCCGGATGGAGCTTGCCCGTGGAGCATGACGCGTCCGTTATCCGGCAAGCGTAGCGCTGAAGTCGGGGTCTGCCAGTCGGCGCCGATCACTGGCGTGCCCAACCAATTGCCGCTCAGCCACCAGACGCGACCGGCGCTGCGGTGCAGCTCTCCGTCGGCCAGACGCCAGATCGGTGAAGCGTCGGCGCCGGCATTGCACAGCGTTGTCCAACCCGACCAATGGTCAGCATCCGGCAGCCGGGTCAACGGTTCGAGCCAGTGGCTGAGGGCATTTCGCTGGCGCGCGTCAGACAACGCCGTCAATGGTGTCAGCTCCAGCGATGGCACACCCAGCCAAGCGAATTCATGGGGCGTTGCGGCTTGTGCGAGATCAATCTGCGCCAGCTCATCGAGCAAGCCCTGCGCCTCACGCAGATGCGCAGCCGTTCGCGCCATGCTCGCCTGCGCTTGCGGCCAGCGTTCGGTCAGCAGCGGCATAACTTGCTGGCGCAGGTAGTTACGGGAAAACTGGCGATCCTGATTCGACGGGTCTTCGATCCAGCGCAACTGATGCGCCTGTGCATAACCTTCCAGCTCAGCACGACTGACATCCAGCAACGGTCGAACCAGCGTGCCCTGTCCCACTGGACGCTGCTGCGGCATCGCGCCGAGCCCGCGGACACCGGCACCGCGCAACAGCCGAAACAGCAGGGTTTCCGCTTGATCGTCGCGGTGCTGGCCAGTCAACAGCACGTCATTGCTCTGCGTCAGCGAACTGAACGCGGCATAACGCGCATCCCGCGCCGCCCGCTCCAGGCTCGCCCCGCCCTTCACGGTGACCCGCTCCACTTGCAACGGCACGCCCAGCGCATCGCAAACGTCTTGGCAGTGTTGCGGCCACGCATCGGCCGCAGCCTGAAGGCCGTGGTGGATGTGGATGGCGCTTAACGCAGGGAGGGATTCGGTGTTCGCCAGGGTGGCGAGCAGATGCAGGAGGACGGTGGAATCGAGGCCACCGGAGAAGGCGATGCGCCAGTGAGCGACGTTGCGCCAGGGCTCAAGGCTCAGCAGAAGACGGGATGGCAAATCAATCGAGCGTTCACCCATGTCTTTACCCTCGCCGGAAACCAAATGTGGGAGCGAGCTTGCTCGCGAAAGCTGATTAACATTCAACAATTTCGTCGTCTGTTATAACGCCTTCGCGAGCAAGCTCGCTCCCACAGTGTTTTGCATCGTCAGCCAAATCGGCGCTCGATTAGAGACCGTAGCTCATCAGGCGATCGTAACGGCGCTTGAGCAGCGCTTCGTTATCGAACTGCTTGAGCATCGCCAGTTGCGAGCTCAGCTCGGCGCGGATCGAAGCGGCGGCAGCAGCCGGGTCACGATGGGCGCCGCCCAGTGGCTCGCTGATCACCTTGTCGACGATACCCAGGCCTTTCAGACGCTCAGCGGTGATGCCCATCGCTTCAGCGGCATCCGGCGCTTTCTCGGCGGTTTTCCACAGGATCGACGCGCAACCTTCCGGCGAGATCACCGCGTAGGTCGAATATTGCAGCATGTTCAGTTGATCGCAAACGCCGATGGCCAGTGCGCCGCCGGAACCACCCTCACCAATTACGGTGGCGATGATCGGGGTCTTCAACCGCGCCATCACACGCAGGTTCCAGGCAATCGCTTCGCTCTGGTTGCGCTCTTCAGCGTCGATTCCAGGGTAGGCACCCGGGGTGTCGATGAAAGTCAGGATCGGCATCTTGAAGCGCTCGGCCATCTCCATCAGACGGCAGGCCTTGCGGTAGCCTTCCGGACGCGGCATGCCGAAGTTGCGGCGAACTTTCTCACGCACTTCACGGCCCTTCTGGTGGCCGATGATCATCACCGGCTGGTCTTCCAGACGGGCGATGCCGCCAACGATGGCAGCGTCGTCGGAGAAGTGACGGTCGCCGTGCAGTTCGTCGAACTCGGTGAAGATGTGCTCGATGTAATCGAGGGTATACGGGCGTTTCGGGTGACGCGCCAGGCGTGCGATCTGCCAGCTGGTCAGCTTGCCGAAGATGTCTTCGGTCAGCGTCTTGCTCTTGTCCTGCAGGCGGGAGATCTCATCGCCGATATTCAGCGAATTGTCATTACCGACCAAGCGCAACTCTTCGATCTTGGCTTGCAGGTCGGCGATCGGCTGTTCGAAATCTAGAAAATTCGGGTTCATAGGCGTCCGTCTTGGGTCGTGTCCCAAGTGAGCTTGGGCCGGCCGGTTGTCTATTCGCGCCCTACCTTAAGGGAGAGGCGCGCTGAGGTCGAGATTAAAAATTCAGGTTGCGGGCAAGCGCAATGATGGCACTTGCCGGTCAACGGTATTGGAGGAAGACGTTGTCTCGCCCGAACTGGTCACGCAGGGCTTGAATCAAGGTATCCGCCGGGTCGATCCGCCAGGTCTCGCCGAACTGCAGCAAGGTCTTCGCATCCGGGCTGGTGTACTCCATGGTCACCGGGCACGCGCCGCGATGACGCTTGAGCAGTTCGCCCAACCAGCGTAGCTGATCGCCTTTCAGATCCTGGGTGTGCAGCTTCAAGCGCAGGCTTTCGGCCAGATTGGTCCGCGCATCCTCCATGCTCATCACCCGCTTGACCCGCAGGCGCAGGCCGCCGGAGAAGTCGTCATTGCTGACCTCGCCTTCAACCACCACCATCGCGTCGGTCTGCAACAGCGATTGCGCCGAATGGAACGCATCGGCAAACAGCGACGCTTCGATCCGCCCGGAGCGGTCGTCGAGGGTGATGAAACCCATCTTGTCGCCCTTCTTGTTCTTCATCACCCGCAGGGCAATGATCATCCCTGCCACGGTCTGTGTGTCGCGTGCCGGTTTCAGATCGATGATGCGCTGGCGGGCGAAACGGCGGATCTCGCCTTCGTATTCGTCGATCGGGTGACCGGTCAGGTACAGGCCCAGGGTGTCTTTTTCACCCTTGAGCCGCTCCTTGAGGGTCAGATCCTTGGCTTTGCGATGAGACGCGTAAACGTCGGCGTCTTCTTCGACGAACAAGCCGCCAAACAGGTCGGCGTGGCCACTGTCGTGGGTTCGCGCGGTCTGCTCGGCCGCCTTGATCGCCTCTTCCATCGCCGCCAGCAGTACCGCGCGGTTACGGTCGATGTTGGCTTGATAGGCCTTTTGTTCGTCGTGGAAATACGGGCCGAGACGATCCAGCGCACCACTGCGGATCAAGCCATCAAGAGTACGTTTGTTGATGCGCTTGAGGTCGACCCGCGCGCAGAAATCGAACAGATCCTTGAACGGACCGGCCTGACGCGCTTCGGTGATCGCCTCCACCGGACCTTCACCAACACCTTTGATCGCGCCGAGGCCGTAAACGATACGGCCGTCGTCGTTCACCGTGAACTTGAACTCCGAAGTGTTCACGTCCGGCGCGTCGAGGCGCAGCTTCATCGTCCGCACTTCTTCGATCAAGGTCACGACCTTGTCGGTGTTGTGCATATCCGCCGAGAGTACCGCAGCCATAAACGGCGCCGGGTAGTGAGCTTTCAGCCAAGCGGTCTGGTAGGACACTAGGCCGTAAGCGGCGGAGTGGGATTTGTTGAAACCGTAACCGGCGAACTTTTCCACCAGGTCGAAAATGTTACCGGCAAGATCCGCGTCGATGCCGTTGGTCGCGCAACCCTCAATGAAACCGCCGCGCTGCTTGGCCATTTCTTCAGGCTTTTTCTTACCCATCGCTCGACGCAGCATGTCCGCACCGCCGAGGGTGTAACCGGCCATGACCTGAGCAATCTGCATCACCTGTTCCTGATACAGGATGATGCCGTAGGTCGGCGCCAATACCGGCTTGAGCCCGTCGTACTGGTAGTCGGAGTGCGGATAGGCCAGTTCGGCGCGACCGTGCTTACGGTTGATGAAGTCGTCCACCATGCCCGATTGCAGCGGACCGGGACGGAACAGTGCCACCAGTGCGATCAAGTCTTCCAGGCAGTCGGGCTTGAGCTTTTTGATCAGCTCTTTCATGCCTCGGGATTCAAGCTGGAACACCGCCGTGGTTTCGGCTTTTTGCAGCAACTGGTAGGTCGGCTTGTCGTCCAGCGGAATAAAAGCGATATCCAGCGGCGGCTCGTTGACCTTGGCGCGATCGCGGTTGATGGTTTTCAGCGCCCAGTCGATGATCGTCAGGGTCCGCAGGCCGAGGAAGTCGAACTTCACCAGACCGGCGGCCTCAACGTCGTCCTTGTCGAACTGGGTTACCAGACCGTCGCCGGCCTCGTCGCAATAGATCGGCGAGAAGTCGGTCAATTTGGTCGGCGCGATCACCACACCACCGGCGTGTTTGCCGACGTTACGCACCACGCCCTCGAGCTTGCGCGCCATCTCCCAGATTTCCGCCGCTTCTTCATCGACCTTGATGAAGTCGCGCAGGATCTCTTCCTGCTCGTAGGCTTTTTCCAGGGTCATGCCGACTTCGAACGGAATCATCTTCGACAGACGATCCGCCAGGCCATAGGACTTGCCCTGCACCCGCGCCACGTCACGGACCACAGCCTTGGCGGCCATGGAACCGAAGGTGATGATCTGGCTCACCGCGTTGCGGCCGTATTTCTCGGCCACGTAATCGATCACGCGGTCACGGCCGTCCATGCAGAAGTCGACGTCGAAGTCGGGCATCGAGACCCGTTCCGGGTTGAGGAAACGTTCGAACAGCAGGTCATATTCCAGCGGGTCGAGGTCGGTGATCTTCTGTACGTAAGCCACCAGCGATCCGGCACCCGACCCACGGCCCGGACCTACCGGTACGCCGTTGTTCTTGGCCCACTGGATAAAGTCCATCACGATCAAGAAGTAACCGGGGAAGCCCATCTGGATGATGATATCCAGCTCGAAATTCAAGCGGTCGACGTAGACCTGGCGCCTGGCTTCGTAGTCTTCGGTGGTGTCCTTGGGCAGCAGCACCGCCAGGCGTTCTTCGAGCCCTTCGAAGGAGACCTTGCGGAAATACTCGTCGATGGTCATGCCATCGGGGATCGGGAAGTTGGGCAGGAAGTGCGTGCCCAGCTTCACTTCGATGTTGCAGCGCTTGGCGATCTCGACGGTATTTTCGATCGCATCGGGAATATCGCTGAACAGCTCGAGCATTTCCTCGGCGCTTTTCAGGTATTGCTGATCGCTGTAATTCTTCGAACGACGCGGGTCATCGAGGGCGCGGCCTTCACCGATGCACACACGGGTTTCGTGGGCGGCGAAGTCTTCCTGCTTGATGAAGCGCACATCGTTGGTCGCCACCAGCGGCGCGCCAAGCTTGTCGGCCAGCGCCACGGCGCCGTGCAGTTGCTCTTCATCGTTGGGGCGGTTGGTGCGCTGGATTTCCAGATAGAAACGATCCGGGAACACCGCCATCCACTCGCGCGCCAAGGCCTCGGCTTCCGCCGGGTTGCCGCCGATCATGGCCATGCCGATCTCGCCTTCTTTGGCGGCGGACAGCATGATCAAACCTTCGTTGGCCTCGGCCACCCATTCGCGCTCGACGATGACCATGCCGTTGCGCTGGCCTTCGATGAAGCCACGCGAGATCAGTTCGGTGAGATTGCGATAACCCTGAGCGTTCATCACCAGCAGGCTGAGGCGGCTCAGCGGTGCATCCGGGTCCTTGTTCGCCAGCCACAGGTCGGCGCCGCAGATCGGCTTGATGCCGGCGCCCATGGCGTTTTTATAGAACTTGACCAGGGAACACATGTTGTTCTGGTCGGTGACCGCGACCGCCGGCATGTTCATGGCGGTCAGCGCTTTGACCAGCGGCTTGATCCGCACCAGCCCGTCGACCAGGGAGTATTCAGTGTGCAGGCGTAGATGAACGAATGAAGCCGGCATAGTGATCCTGTCCAGTTACATAGAGACAACGAGGCCCGGATTGTACCGGGCCTCGAATAAAACATCAGCCTTGCGCCTAAACCTGCGTCAGGCTTTCCCGCGCCTCGTAAGCCAGGCGTACCGGGGCAAACGAGCGGCGGTGAATCGGCGTCGGGCCGAGCCGCGCCAGTGCTTCCAGATGAACGGGCGTCGGGTAGCCTTTATGGCCGCCGATGCCGTAGCCCGGGTAGATCAATTCGAACGCCGCCATTTCGCGATCACGACTGACCTTGGCCAGAATCGACGCCGCCGCGATCGCCGGCACCTTGCCGTCGCCCTGAATCACCGCCTCGGCACGCATCGGCAAATGCGGGCAGCGGTTACCGTCGATCATCGCCAGCTTCGGCTGAATATGCAGACCGGCAACCGCGCGCTGCATGGCCAGCATGGTCGCGTGGAGGATATTCAGATCGTCGATTTCTTCAACTTCGGCGCGGGCAATACACCAGCTCAGGGCTTTCTCGCAGATCTCGTCGTAGAGCTTTTCGCGCTTGGCTTCGGTGAGCTTTTTCGAATCGTCGAGGCCGAGGATCGGCCGGTTCGGATCGAGAATCACCGCTGCCGTTACCACCGCACCGCACAACGGACCACGACCGACTTCATCAACACCGGCGACCAGTTCTTCGACTTCGGCTACCAGAGTGAAATCCAGGCCCATTTGCATGCTTGTCTTGCTCATTGTGGTTTGCCGATCAGGTCAAGGACGGCTTGCGCCGCCTGATTGGAAGCATCGCGCCGCAGCGTGCGGTGGATCTCGTCGAAGCCGCGGGTCTGTTCATCGCCGCCATCGATCAAGGGCGACAACGTCTGCGCCAACGCCTCGACAGTCGCATCATCCTGCAACAACTCGGGCACCAGCAAGCGCTGGGCGAGCAAGTTGGGCAGCGACACGTACGGGCTCTTGACCATGCGTTTGAGAATCCAGAACGTCAGCGGCGCCAACCGATACGCCACCACCATCGGCCGCTTATACAGCAGCGCTTCAAGGGTAGCGGTCCCGGAGGCGATCAGCACGGCGTTGCACGCGGCGAGCGCCAGATGAGATTTACCGTCGAGCAATGTCACCGGCAAATCCCGACCAGCAAGCAAGGCCTCGAGTTGCACCCGGCGTTCCGGGTTTGCACAAGGCATGACAAAGCGCACGCCCGGACGCATGGCGCGCAGACGTTCGGCAGTGTCGAGGAACAGCGCGCCGAGGCGACTGACTTCACCGCCACGGCTGCCCGGCATCAAGGCCACCAGCGGGCCGTCGGGCAAACCCAGCTCGGCGCGTGCAGCGGCGCGGTCGGCTTGCAGCGGAATGGTATCGGCCAAGGTGTGACCGACGAAACGCACCGGCACGCCTTTCTCTTCGTAGAATTTCGCTTCGAACGGCAACAGGGTCAGCATCAGATCGCAGCCTTCGCGGATCTTCAGCACCCGTTTCTGCCGCCATGCCCAAACCGACGGGCTGACGTAATGCACGGTCTTGATCCCGGCCTGACGCAGCTTGAGTTCGATATTGAGGTTGAAATCCGGCGCATCGATACCGATGAACACGTCCGGCTTTGCGGCAATCAGTGTGGCAATCAGCTCTTTGCGGCGCTTGAGCAATTCACGCAGCCGACCGAGAACCTCCACCAGCCCCATGACCGACAAGCGCTCCATGGGAAAGTACGAGGTCAGGCCTTCGGCCTGCATCAACGGACCGCCGACGCCGATGAACTCGACTGCCGGGTGCTGTGCCTTGAGCGCGCGCATGAGGCCGGCGCCGAGAATGTCACCGGAAGCCTCACCCGCCACCAGCGCAATACGCAGACTGGCCATGATCAGCGGGTGATGCCGCGAGTCGACGCCTGGATCGAATCACGGAACACGGCGACTTCAGGGAACTGCGCAGACGACTCGGCCAGTTCGGCCAACGCCTGTTCGACCGTCAGGCCCTGCCGATAGACAGTCTTGTACGCGCGGCGCAGCGCATGAATCGCGTCTTCGCTGAAACCGCGACGGCGCATGCCTTCGAAGTTCATGCTGCGCGCTTCGGCCGGGTTGCCGAACACGGTGACGAACGCCGGAACATCCTTGCCGATCGCCGTGCCCATGCCGGAAAAGCTGTGGGCGCCGATGTGGCAGTACTGATGCACCAAGGTGAAACCGGAGAGGATCGCCCAGTCGTCAACGTGTACATGCCCGGCCAACGCAGTGTTGTTGACCAGAATGCAGTGGTTGCCGATGACGCTGTCATGGCCGATGTGGGCATAGGCCATGATCAGGTTGTGATCACCCAGGGTGGTTTCCGAACGGTCCTGCACGGTGCCACGGTGAATGGTCACGCCTTCACGAATGACGTTGTGGTCGCCGATCACCAGGCGGGTTTCCTCGCCTTTGTACTTCAGATCCGGGGTGTCTTCGCCTACCGAAGAAAACTGGTAGATGCGATTGTGCTTACCAATGCGGGTCGGCCCCTTGAGGATCACGTGCGGCCCGATCACGGTACCCTCGCCGATTTCCACACCTGCGCCGATGATCGACCACGGGCCGACCTCGACGCCGTCAGCCAGAACGGCGGACGGATCGATGATTGCGCGAGGGTCAATCAAACTCATACTTTCTGTTCCGCGCAGATGATTTCTGCCGAGCAGACCGGCTTGCCGTCCACCGAAGCCTGGCATTCGAACTTCCAGATCTTGCGCTTGCAGCTGATGAATGTCGCTTCAAGGATCAACTGATCGCCCGGCTTGACTGGCTGGCGGAAGCGCAGCTTGTCGGAACCGACGAAGTAATACAGGGTGCCGTCGGCCGGTTTGACGTCGAGCATCTTGAAACCGAGGATCCCGGCAGCCTGAGCCATCGCTTCGATGATCAGCACGCCCGGCATGATTGGATGCGCAGGGAAGTGACCATTGAAGAACGGTTCATTGATGCTGACATTCTTGTAGGCGCGAATTCGCTTGCCTTCAGTGTCCAGTTCCACCACCCGGTCCACCAGCAGGAACGGGTAACGGTGAGGCAGGTATTCGCGAATCTCGTTGATGTCCATCATTTCAGGGGAAAGCCTATGTAAAGATTGGGAGCGCGACTGACGCGCACTCCTCTAGCAAATCAAGGAGGCAGTCCAGAGGCTGTGCACACTTGATATGGAAATGGTATCAGCCATCAGATGAAGCATTACCGTCAGGGGTCACTTCCCCAACGCGCTTTTCCAGCTGTTTCAACCGTCGCGCGATGTCATCGAGCTGACGGATGCGGGCCGCGCTTTTGCGCCATTCGGCCGCCGGTTGCATGGCTGTGCCGGAAGAATAGGCGCCCGGCTCGGTAATCGAGTGAGTCACCATGGTCATCCCGGTCAGGAAAACGTTGTCGCAAATATCAATGTGGCCGACCAGACCAACACCGCCGGCGAGCATGCAGTGCTTGCCGATTTTGGTGCTGCCGGAAATGCCGACGCACGCGGCCATGGCGGTGTGATCACCGACCTGGACGTTGTGCGCGATCTGAATCTGGTTGTCGAGCTTCACACCGTTGCCGATCACAGTATCGGCCAGAGCGCCGCGGTCGATGGCGGTGTTCACGCCGATCTCGACATCGTCGCCGATGGTCACGCCACCGATCTGGGCGATTTTCTGCCAGACGCCTTTTTCGTTGGCGAAGCCGAAGCCCTCACCGCCGATCACTGCGCCGGACTGAATAACCACACGCTTGCCGATGCGCACATCGTGATACAGCGTGACGCGCGGAGCGAGCCAGCCGCCTTCACCGATTTCGCTGCGCGCGCCGACTACGCAATGCGCGCCCAGCGTCACCTGTGCAGCGATGCGTGCGCCGGCTTCGATCACCACGAACGGACCGATGCTGGCACTTGGATCAACCACTGCGTCCGCCGCGATCACCGCTGTCGGATGAACCCCGCCAGCCGCTTTTGGCTTTGGATCGAACAGATGCGAGATGCGTGCATAGGCCAGGTAAGGGTCCAGCACCACCAAGGCATTACCTGCGAAACCTTCGGCGTCGGCTTCCTTGAGCAACAGTGCAGCTGCTCGAGAACCGGCCAGGTATTTGCGGTATTGGGGATTTGCCAGAAAGCTCAACTGAGCTGGGCCAGCCTCTTGCAAAGTGGCTAGCCCAGTAATTTGCCTCTCGGGGTCGCCACGCAGGGTGGCGCCGAGGTGCTCGGCCAACTGGCCGAGCCTGATAGTCACGGTCATGGGTTACTTCAGCTGATTCATGCGCTCGATAACCTGGCGCGTGATGTCGTACTGAGGTTTGACATCGATGACTGCGCCACGCTCGAACACCAGGTCAAAACCACCCTTCTTGATGACTTCTTCCACAGCGCTGTCCAGCTTCGGCTTCAGCTGCTTGAGCATTTCACGGTCAGCAACGGCTTTGGCTTCGTTCAGCTCCTTGGACTGGAACTGGAAGTCGCGGGCCTTTTGCTTGAATTCCAGCTCCAGACGCTCACGCTCGCCCTGCTGCATCTTGTCGCCACCGGCCATCAGACGGTCCTGAATGCCTTTGGCGCTGCTTTCCAGGGTTTTCAGCTTGGTCAGTTGCGGACCGAACTTCTTCTCGGCATCCACGGCGTACTTCTTCGCCGCGTCGGATTCCAGCAGTGCCATCTGATAGTTCAGCACGGCAATTTTCATGTCGGCGAACGCCGGGCCTGCCACCAGTACGGAGGCCAGGAGAACCAATTGAGTCAACTTACGCACGATGCACTCCTACAAAATCCATTGTCGTTATCTTGGGTCAGACGCTTAGAACGTCTGGCCGAGGGAGAATTGGAACACTTGAGTTTCAGCGTCATCCGGTTTCTTGATCGGCATCGCCAGCGCAAAGCTCAAAGGACCCAGTGCGGTGACCCAGGTCACGCCGACACCGACGGAACTGGCCATGTTGCTCAGGCTGATGTCGTTGCACTTGGTGTTGGACGACGAGCCATTGGCGTTCGTAGTGTCCTTGCACTGCGAGTCAAATACGTTACCCACATCCCAGAACACCGAAGTCCGCAGGGAACGCTGATCTTTAACGAATGGCAGCGGGAAAAGAACTTCCACACCGCCCTGGATCAGGACGTTACCACCGAACGGCAGTGGATCCTGGTCAGGGTCGGCGATAGTGCCCGGGTTGGTACCACGGCTCGGCGTACTGCGCGGGCCAAGGGTGCTGTCCTTGAAGCCACGTACCGAGTTGAAACCACCTGCATAGTAGTTTTCATAGAACGGCAAGCCGTCGGTCGAACCGTAACCGTCGCCATAACCGAGTTCGGTGTGCAGGCGCATGGTGTAGTTTTCGGTGATCGGCTGGAATAACTGGCCACGATAGTCGAGCTTGAAGAACGACAGGTCGCTGCCGGGGATGGTGGTTTCCAGAGTCAGGCTCTGGGACCGGCCACGGGTCGGCAGTACGCCTTTGTTCAGGGTCGATTCCGACCAACCGGCCGAAGCCTTGAAGTTCAGGTAGTTATCGCCTTCCTTGTTAACGAAATCGAAAATCTCGTCAACGGTGTAGCGACCGGTGTTGATCTTGTCCTGTTGAACGGAAGCACCGAAGGTCAGACGCGAAGTCTCGCTGATCGGGTAACCGACGTTCACGCCGGCACCGAGGCTGTCTACCGCATAGCTGGAAATATCGGCATCGAGTTCATCGTAGTCGGTGGTGCGATAGAACGCGTTGTAACCAAGGCTCACGCCATCGGCGGTCCAGTACGGGTCAACGTAACCGAAGTTGTAACGGCTCTGGTATTCGCTGCGGGTCAGACCGATGCTGACGCGGTTACCGGTACCGAGGAAGTTGTTCTGGGTGATCGAGCCACCGAGGATCAGACCGGCGCTCTGGGCGAAACCGACGCTGGCGGTGATCGAACCGGAAGCCTGTTCTTCAACGGCGTAGTTCACATCAACCTGGTCGTCGACACCTGGCACGGCCGGGGTTTCAACGTTGACTTCCTTGAAGAAGCCCAGACGCTCCAGACGGGTCTTGGACTGGTCGATCAGGTAGGTCGAAGCCCAGCCGCCTTCCATCTGACGCATTTCACGACGCAGCACTTCGTCTTCGGACTTGGTGTTGCCACGGAAGTTGATGCGGTTGACGTAGGCACGCTTGCCCGGATCGACAGCGAAGAGGATGTCCACAGTGTGGTCGTCGTCATGGGGCTGAGGCACGCCGTTGACGTTGGCGAAGGTGTAACCCTCGTTACCCAGACGACGGGTGATCAGCTCGGAGGTGGTGGTCATCAGCTTGCGCGAGAACACCTGGCCCTTCTGCACCAGCAACAGCGATTTGATCTGCTCTTCAGGGACTTTCAGGTCGCCACTGAGCTTGACGTCACGAACGGTGTACTTCTCGCCTTCGGTGACGTTGACGGTGATGTAGACGTGCTTCTTGTCCGGGGTAATCGATACCTGGGTCGAAGCGATGTCCATGTTGATATAGCCGCGGTCCAGGTAGTAGGAACGCAGACGCTCCAGGTCACCGGAGAGTTTTTCACGGGCATATTTGTCATCGTTCTTGAAGAACGACAGCCAGTTGGTGGTTTTCAGTTCGAACAGGTCAGTCAGGTCTTCCTCAGGGAAAACCGTATTGCCTACCACGTTGATGTGCTGGATGGCGGCAACGGTACCTTCGTTGATCTTCACCTTCAGACCCACGCGGTTACGCGGCTGCGAAACCACTTCGGTGTCGACGGTAGCGGAGTAACGACCCTGGGCAACGTACTGACGCTGCAGTTCGTTACGCACACCCTCGAGGGTGGCGCGCTGGAAGATTTCGCCTTCGGCCAGACCGGATTGCTTGAGGCCCTTCATCAGGTCTTCAGTGGAAATCGCCTTGTTGCCTTCGATTTCAATACTGGCGACCGAAGGACGCTCGACGACGGTGATGACCAGAACGTTGCCTTCGCGGCCCAGCTGGATATCTTGAAAGAAACCGGTTTTGAACAACGCACGAGTGGATTCCACCAGGCGACGATCATCCGCCTGCTCGCCGACGTTCAACGGCAAGGCACCAAAGACGCTACCCGCGGAGACCCGCTGGAGGCCATTGACGCGAATATCAGAGATAGTGAAGGACTCGGCGTGAACTTCGGCGATCATCAATACGGTGAGAACCGCAGTTAGCAGCAGACGTTTCATGAAGTCCTTTCTTATTCCAACTGGCAATAAACAAACTGCCGCAAAATGCGGCAGATTCGCAATTCAGCGAAGCGTTACAGTCGACCCAGATCGTTGACCAGAGCAAGCAACATCACCCCGACCACCAAACTGATACCGATCTGTATCCCCCAACCTTGCACCCGATCCGACAAGGGGCGACCACGCACCCACTCGATCAGATAAAACAACAAATGCCCCCCATCCAGTACAGGAATGGGCAGCAAATTCAGAACGCCCAGGCTAATACTCAGATAAGCAAGGAAATTCAGGAAATCAGCGACGCCCGACTGGGCAGAAGCGCCCGCCACTTTAGCAATGGTTATCGGTCCACTCAAGTTTTTTACCGAGAGCTCGCCGAACAGCATTTTCTTCAGTGAATCCAGCGTCAGAATGCTCATGGTCCAAGTGCGACGGGCACCCTCGCCAATCGCGGCCAGCGGGCCATAACTGACCTCGCGGATCATTTCCGGCGGCCAGTCGATGGCTTTGACGCCAGCGCCCAGATAACCGCTTGGCGCTTTGCTTTCACCGCGCGCCGCCAGGGTCACAGGGACGTCGATTTGAGCATTGTCGCGCTCGATGCGCAGCATGATTTTGGTATCAGGACGCGTACGAACGGTATCGACCACTTGCTGCCAGTCATCGAGCGGCTGGCCATCAAGCGCCAGCAATCGATCGCCGGTTTTCAGCCCCGCCGCCTGAGCCGGACCTTTCGGGTCCAGCTCGGCAAGCACCGGCGGCAAGGCCGGACGCCAAGGACGAATGCCCAGCGAGCGGATCGGATCCGGCTCGTCGGCGCCTTTTAGCCAGTTATCCAGGGCCAGCGTGCGCGGCGATTCTGCCGTCGAACCCTGCTCGCGCACCAGCAATTGAATGGCGCCGCTCTCACCGAGACGGCGCACCAGTTGCAGATTGACCGCAGCCCAACCTGACGTTGGCTCGCCATCGATCGAAACAATCTCCTGACCGGCATTCAGACCAGCCTTGGCGGCAATGCTGCCAGACTCGACCGCGCCAATGACCGGACGCACCTGCTCGCTGCCGAGCATCGCCAGCACCCAGAAGAACACCAGCGCCAGCAGGAAATTGGCAATCGGGCCGGCTGCGACGATGGCGATACGCTGACGTACCGATTTGCGATTGAACGACTGATCGAGTTGATCGACCGGCACTTCGCCTTCGCGCTCGTCGAGCATCTTGACATAGCCGCCCAAGGGAATCGCGGCGACCACGAATTCAGTGCCTTGCTTGTCATGCCAGCGCAGCAACGGCATGCCAAAGCCCACGGAAAACCGCAGAACCTTGACGCCACAGCGACGCGCGACCCAGAAGTGGCCGAATTCGTGGAAGGTGACCAGCACACCCAGGGCGATCAGGGTGCCGGCAATCATATAGAGCGCGCTCATCTACTTTCTCCGCAATCCTGTTCAGTGTCGCGTGTCGCCGTTGCGTTACAAAAAACTATCGGCCGTGCCGACTCAACCATTGCTCGGCCAGCAATCGCGCCTTCGCGTCCGCCGTAAATACGGCATCCAGATCGTTCAGCGCCACCACCGGCTCCAGATTCAAGACTTCCTCGATGATACTCGCGATTTCCAGGTAGCGAACCCGTCCGTCGAGAAACGCTGCAACTGCCACTTCATTGGCCGCGTTAAGCATCGCCGGCGCGCTGTCGCCAGCTTCGGCCGCCTGACGAGCCAAACGCAGGCAGGGGAAGCGGCTTTCATCGGGCGCCTCAAAATCCAGTCGTGCAATGGCGAACAGATCCAGTGGCGGTACGCCGGAATCGATACGCTCAGGCCAGGCCAGGGCGTTGGCGATCGGCGTGCGCATGTCGGGGTTGCCCAATTGCGCCAGCACCGAGCCATCCACATAGTCGACCAGAGAATGGATCACGCTTTGCGGATGAATCACCACTTCGACCTGAGTCGGTTTGGCATCGAACAACCAGCAGGCTTCGATCAGTTCCAGACCCTTGTTCATCATGCTTGCCGAATCCACGGAGATCTTGCGCCCCATGGACCAGTTCGGATGCGCGCAAGCCTGTTCCGGCGAAACATGCGCCAGCTCGGACATCGGCGTCTGCCGGAAAGGACCGCCAGAGGCCGTCAGCAAGATCCGCCGCACCCCCACCGAGCTCAAGCCGCGGGCGAAATCCGCTGGCATGCACTGAAAAATCGCGTTGTGCTCACTGTCGATCGGCAGCAGCACCGAGCCGCTTTTGCGCACAGCCTGCATGAACAGAGCGCCGGACATCACCAGCGCTTCCTTGTTGGCCAGCAGAATCTTCTTGCCCGCCTCGACCGCCGCCAGTGTCGGACGCAGCCCGGCCGCACCGACGATGGCCGCCATTACTGCATCGACTTCGGGCGCGGAGGCAACCTGACACAGGCCCTCCTCGCCCACCAGGACGCGAGTCGGCAAACCGGCTGCACGCAAGTCATCCTGCAAGCCGCGCGCTGCGGCCACTTCAGGCACCACGGCAAACTGCGGCACATGGCGCACGCACAAGGCGAACAACTCACTGAGGCGTGTGAAACCACTCAATGCAAAAACCTGATAACGCTCAGGATGACGCGCAATCACATCCAGGGTGCTCAGACCGATCGAACCGGTCGCACCCAACACGGTAATCTGCTGGGGACGACTCACGGGGCGGCCATCCAGAGCAATACGGCGAACACCGGAATGGCTGCGGTCAGGCTGTCGATGCGATCCAGCACGCCACCATGCCCGGGCAGCAGATTACTGCTGTCCTTGATGCCGGACTGTCGCTTGAACATGCTTTCGGTAAGGTCACCGACCACGGAAATGAAGACGATCACTGCCGCGCCGATCAGGCCTTTGAGCAGCTCGGCCACGGTCCAGTCGCGCACCAGCCCGACGATCGCGGTAATCACCAGACTCAGCGCCAGACCACCGTAAACACCCTCCCAGCTCTTGCCCGGACTGACCTGCGGCGCCAGCTTGCGCTTGCCGAACTTGCGCCCGGAGAAATAAGCGCCGATGTCCGCGCCCCAGACCAGCACCATCACGGCCATGATCAACCAGTTACCCAGTGGGTACTGCTTGATCTGCACCAGACCCTGCCACGCAGGCAGCAGGATCAGCAGGCCGATCAGCAGCTTGGTTGCCGCTGTGGACCAGTGCGCGCTGGAGCGTGGATACGTCAGCACCAGATAAGTCGCAATCGCCCACCAGATCACCGATGCACCGAGCACCCAAGGCGCAAGGCCCGGCAACACGTACATGACAAACAGCATCAAGGCGACCACAGCGGCAAAGCCGACGCGGAACGACTGTGCGGTGAAGCCGGCCAGACGCGCCCATTCCCAGGCACCAAGGCTCACCACCAGGCCAATGAACAGCGCGAAGCCGGCACCTTTGAGCAGGAAAAACCCGCACAAGGCAATCGGCAGCAGGATCAGTGCAGTGATGATTCGTTGTTTAAGCATTAAACCCGGGCTCCAGCTTCGACCTGTTCGCTCGTTTTACCGAAGCGACGCTGGCGGGAAGCGAAATCGGCCAGCGCGGTGCGCATGGCGTCGTGTTTGAAGTCCGGCCAGAACAGGTCGGAGAAGTACAACTCGGCGTAGGCCAGCTGCCACAGCAGGAAGTTGCTGATGCGATGCTCGCCACCGGTGCGAATGCACAGGTCAGGCAACGGCAGATCGCCGGTGGCCAGACAGGCCTGCAGCAGATCCGGGGTGATGTCCTCTGGTCGCAAATGCCCGGCCTGGACTTCACGCGCCAGACGTTGCGCAGCCTGGGCGATATCCCACTGACCGCCATAATTGGCTGCGATCTGCAAGACAAAGCGGTTGGCACCGACCGTCATGGCCTCAGCCTCGCGCATCGCCGCCTGAAGCTCAGGGTGGAAGCGCGAGCGATCGCCAATGATGCGCAGACTGATGTTGTTGTCGTTGAGGCGCTTGGCCTCACGACGCAAGGCCTTGAAGAACAGGTCCATCAAGGCACTGACTTCATCGGCCGGGCGCTGCCAGTTTTCACTGGAGAAGGCGAACAGGGTCAAAACTTCGACCTTGGCCTCAGCGCACACCTCGATCACTGCCCGCACAGCATCCACGCCCGCTTTATGCCCGGCGACACCCGGCATAAAGCGTTTTTTCGCCCAGCGATTATTGCCATCCATGATGATCGCGACATGGCGCGGCACCGCGGACGGCGCAGTCTGCTTGGTCTTGTCCATTTAAAGCTCGACCCTTATACGGCCATCAGGTCTTTTTCTTTCTCGTCCGTGGCCTTGGTGATCTGGGCCTCGGATTCTTTGGTCAGTTTGTCGATATCGGCGATGGCACGACGCTCTTCGTCTTCGCTGATTTCCTTGTCCTTGACCAGTTTTTTCAGCTCGCCCAAGGCATCGCGACGGATGTTGCGCACGGCTACGCGCGCGTCTTCGGCTGCGCTGCGTGCCTGCTTGGTGAAGCCTTTGCGCGTTTCCTCGGTAAGGGCAGGCATCGGGATCAACAGCAACTCGCCCAGGTTGGTCGGGTTGAGGTTCAGACCGGCGCTCTGGATTGCCTTGTCGACGGCAGCGAGCATGTTGCGCTCGAAGGCCACGACCTGCAGGGTGCGCGAATCTTTCACGGTGACGTTGGCAACGCCGCTCAGCGGAGTGTCAGTGCCGTAGTAAGGCACCATGACGCTGCCGAGGATGCTCGGGTGAGCCTTGCCGGTACGAATCTGGCCGAACGCGTGGTTCAGAGATTCCAGGGATTTCTGCATACGCGCTTGGGCGTCTTTCTTGATTTCGTTGATCATTGTTGGCCTTCCTCGATCAAAGTCCCTTCAGCGCCGCCGTGCACAATGTTCAGCAGGGCGCCGGGCTTGTTCATGTTGAATACGCGCAGCGGCATCTTGTGATCGCGGCACAGGCAGATGGCAGTCAGATCCATTACACCCAGCTTGCGATCCAGTACTTCATCATAAGTCAGATGATCGAACTTCTCGGCATGCGGGTCTTTGAACGGGTCTGCGGTGTACACGCCATCAACCTTGGTGGCCTTGAGCACAACGTCGGCGTCGATTTCGATTGCACGCAGGCAGGCTGCCGAATCCGTGGTGAAGAACGGATTGCCGGTACCGGCCGCGAAGATCACGACGTCCTTGGAGTTCAGGTGACGCATGGCTTTGCGGCGATCGTAGTGATCGGTCACACCGACCATCGAAATGGCCGACATGACGATGGCCGAGATATTGGCACGTTCCAGCGCATCGCGCATGGCCAGGGCGTTCATCACAGTGGCCAGCATGCCCATGTGGTCGCCCGTGACCCGATCCATACCGGCCTTGCTCAGGGCTTCGCCACGGAACAGGTTGCCACCGCCGATCACCAGACCGACCTGCACGCCGATGCCGACCAGTTGACCGACTTCCAGCGCCATGCGATCCAGCACCTTCGGATCGATCCCGAACTCTTCCGAGCCCATCAGGGCCTCGCCGCTAAGCTTGAGTAGAATGCGTTTATAGCGAGCCTGATAACCACTGCCCTGCTGAGCCATTGCGAATCTCTCCTGCGGCGTATTTAAAATTCTTTGCGAGCTGTTTACAGCTGGCGTTCACTCTAGCTTGGCGCTGCTGCAGCGCCATCGGAACATGGCTTTGTAAGTCAGTTCCGGGTGGAAACCAAATAAAAAATTGGTACCCCATCTGAAAAGAGGCTGCGCGCGTTAGCGGGCAGCCTCTTTCGGGCGACAGTTGAAAACCGTCTTATTGCTTGGCGGCAGCCAGCTGGGCAGCAACTTCTTCAGCGAAGTTGTCGACCGGCTTCTCGATGCCTTCGCCTACTTTGAAGTAAGTGAAGGAAACGATTTCAGCACCGGCTTTCTTGGCCAGCTCGCCGACCTTGACTTCAGGGTTCTTGACGAACGCCTGCTCGACCAGGCTCGCTTCTGCCAGGAACTTGCTGATACGGCCCTTGACCATGTTCTCAACAATGTTTTCTGGCTTGCCTTTGATCTTTTCTTCGTTCAGCTGCAGGAACACAGCTTTCTCACGCTCGATCGCTTCGTCGGAGACTTGCGAAGGCAGCAGGAACTCAGGGTTGCTTGCAGCAACGTGCATAGCGATGTCTTTGGCCAGCTCGACGTCACCGCCTTTCAGGACAACAGCAACACCGATCTTGTTACCGTGCAGGTAAGTGCCGACAACGTCACCTTCCACGCGTACCAGACGACGGATGTTGACGTTCTCGCCGACTTTGGCAACCAGAGCTTCACGAGCCGATTCCTGAGCGGCGATCAGCGGAGCTGCGTCGGTCAGTTTTTCGTCGAAAGCTTTTTCTACGCTGGCAGCAACGAAGTTCTTGAAGTCGTCTTGCAGGGCCAGGAAGTCGGTCTGCGAGTTGACTTCCAGCAGCACGGCTGCCTTGTCATTCGATTTGATGGCGATTGCGCCTTCAGCGGCAACGTTGCCAGCTTTTTTCGCAGCCTTGATGGCGCCCGAAGCACGCATGTCATCAATGGCTTTTTCGATGTCGCCGTCAGCCTTTTCCAGGGCTTTCTTGCAATCCATCATGCCTTCGCCGGTACGCTCGCGCAGTTCTTTGACCAACGCTGCAGTAATTGCTGCCATTTTCAAATTCCTCTTGGATAGGTTTTCAACCATTCCACCCGATCGAACGGGCGTTCAATTCTTCCCGAACCACCCATGTTGGCTGCCGCACATGACAAATAAAGACGTGGGCGCCGACAAATGGTTTTCGAGGTGGCAAAAAGGGGGCCAAGCCCCCTTTTTGCTTACTGAGTCAACGCCAGGGGCGTCGATTACTCAGCTGCAGCCTGAGTTTCTTCAGCTGCGAATTCTACAGTACCGCCAGCAACGTTGTTGCGGCCGCGGATAACTGCGTCAGCCATCGAACCCATGTACAGCTGGATAGCGCGGATGGCGTCATCGTTGCCTGGGATGATGTAGTCAACGCCTTCCGGGCTGCTGTTGGTATCGACAACGCCGATGACCGGGATGCCCAGCTTGTTGGCTTCGGTGATCGCGATGCGCTCGTGGTCAACGTCGATCACGAACAGTGCGTCTGGCAGACCGCCCATGTCCTTGATGCCGCCCAGCGAACGATCCAGCTTCTCAAGATCACGGGAGCGCATCAGCGCTTCTTTCTTGGTCAGCTTGGCGAAAGTACCGTCTTCGGCTTGAACTTCAAGGTCACGCAGACGCTTGATGGAAGCACGAATGGTTTTGAAGTTGGTCAGCATGCCGCCCAACCAGCGGTGATCGACGTACGGCGAGCCGCAACGTGCTGCTTCTTCAGCAACGATCTTGCCAGCGGAACGCTTGGTGCCGACGAACAGAATCTTGTTTTTGCCCTGGGCCAGACGCTCTACGAAAGTCAGAGCTTCGTTGAACATTGGCAGGGTTTTTTCAAGGTTGATGATGTGAATCTTGTTACGCGCGCCGAAAATGTACTTGCCCATTTTCGGATTCCAGTAACGGGTTTGGTGACCGAAGTGCACACCGGCCTTCAGCATATCGCGCATGTTGACTTGGGACATGATAGTTCCTTGATAAGTCGGGTTTGGCCTCCACGTATCCCAATGACCAACCAGAGGCATAAAGCCCAAGGCACCCAGGTCATCGTGTCGACACGTGTGTGGATTTAAGCTTTTCGGGGCATCCCCGGAAAGCGGCGCATTTTATACCACAGGGTGCGCAGAAACGGAACCCGGAATCTGTATTCGCACCAGGGACACGGGCGCAGCCCCCTTGGAATCGGCTCGATGGGCACCATTGTATAGATAGAAGCTGGACATGCAGGCGCGGATTTGCGCCTCCCGTCTGGTAGAATCGCGTTTTTCAGGGTCGCAAAATGTACGCTTGCCACCCAATTCGTATCCGTAAGCGCCGCCGAGCGCAGAGAGAGCCTGTATGACCGTCAACCTCAAAACCCCCGAGGACATCGCTGGCATGCGTGTCGCCGGCAAACTGGCCGCCGATGTGCTGGAAATGATTGCCGAACATGTCAAACCGGGCGTGACCACCGATCAGCTCAACCAGATTTGCCACGACTACATCGTCAATGTGCAGCAGGCCATCCCTGCCCCGCTCAACTACAAGGGCTACCCGAAGTCGATCTGCACTTCGATCAACCATGTGGTCTGCCACGGCATCCCTAACGACAAGCCGCTGAAAAACGGCGACACCCTGAACATCGACGTCACGGTGATCAAAGACGGCTACCACGGTGATACCAGCCGCATGTTCCACGTCGGCGAAGTGCCGGTCTGGGCCGAGCGTCTGTCGCAGGTCACCCAGGAATGCATGTACAAGGCGATCGAGATCGTCAAACCTGGCTGCCGCCTCGGCGACATCGGCGAAGTCATCCAGAAGCACGCGGAAAAGAACGGTTTCTCGGTGGTGCGCGAGTTCTGCGGTCACGGCATCGGCAAGGTCTTTCACGAAGAACCGCAGATTCTGCACTACGGTCGCGCCGGCACCGGCATGGAACTGAAGGCCGGTATGACCTTCACCATCGAGCCGATGATCAACCAGGGCAAGGCCGACACCAAGGTTCTGGGCGACGGCTGGACCGCGATCACCAAAGACCGCAAGCTCTCGGCCCAGTGGGAACACACCCTGCTGGTCACCGACACCGGCTACGAGATCTTCACCTTGCGCAGCGATGACACCATCCCGCGTGTCTCGGCCTGACACCCAGAACGCTCCCAGCCTATAGAAGGAAAGCCAATCGATGCCGCAGGTGGATCCCGAACTCTTCGACCGCGGCCAGTTCCAGGCTGAACTGGCCCTCAAAGCGAGTCCTATCGCGGCGTTCAAGAAGGCGATCCGCCAGGCCCGCGAGGTCCTCGACACGCGTTTTCGCAATGGCCGCGACATCCGCCGGCTGATTGAGGACCGCGCCTGGTTTGTCGACAATATCCTGCAAAAGGCCTGGGAGCAGTTCAACTGGAGCGAAGACGCCGACATCGCTCTGGTGGCGGTGGGCGGCTACGGTCGCGGCGAACTGCACCCCTACTCTGATATCGATCTGCTGATTCTGCTCGACAGTGCCGACCACGAAGTTTTCCGCGATTCCATCGAGCGTTTTCTGACGCTGCTGTGGGACATCGGTCTGGAGGTCGGCCAGAGCGTGCGCTCGGTCGACGAATGCGCAGAAGAGGCCCGCGCCGACCTTACTGTGGTCACCAACCTGATGGAAAGCCGCACCATCTGCGGCCCCGAGCGTCTGCGCCAGCGCATGCTCGACGTCACCAGCACCGCGCACATGTGGCCGGCCAAGGAGTTCTTCCTGGCCAAGCGTGCAGAACAGAAAGCACGTCACCACAAATACAACGACACCGAGTACAACCTCGAACCAAACGTCAAAGGCTCGCCCGGTGGCCTGCGCGATATTCAGACGATCCTCTGGGTCGCCCGCCGTCAGTACGGCACCCTGAACCTGCGCGCCCTCGCTGGCGAAGGCTTTCTGGTCGAAAGCGAAAACGCCCTGCTCGCCTCCTCCCAGGAATTCCTCTGGAAAGTGCGCTACGCCCTGCACATGCTCGCCGGCCGCTCCGAAGACCGCTTGCTGTTCGATCATCAGCGCACCATTGCCGGCCTGCTCGGCTTTGAAGGAGACGACGCCAAACAGGCGGTCGAAAACTTCATGCAGCAGTACTTCCGCACCGTGATGAGCATCGCCCAACTGAGCGATCTGATCATCCAGCACTTCGAGGAAGTCATCCTCGCCCCGGAAGACGAAGCACCGCCGCAACCGATCAATTCGCGCTTCCAGTTGCATGACGGTTACATCGAAGCGCGCAATGACAACGTGTTCCGCCGCACGCCGTTCGCCATGCTGGAAATTTTCGTGCTGATGGCCCAGCAGCCGGAAATCAAAGGCGTGCGCGCCGACACCATTCGTCTGCTGCGCGAACATCGGCACCTGATCGATGACAATTTCCGCAACGATATCCGCAACACCAGCCTGTTCATCGAGCTGTTCAAGTGCAAGATCGGCATCCACCGCAATCTGCGGCGGATGAACCGTTACGGCATTCTCGGGCGCTACCTGCCGGAGTTCGGTTTTATCGTCGGGCAGATGCAGCACGACCTGTTCCACATTTATACGGTCGATGCGCACACGCTGAATCTGATCAAGCACCTGCGCAAACTGCAGTACACCCAGGTCTCGGAGAAATTTCCGCTGGCCGCCAAGCTCATGGCCAAGCTGCCCAAACCTGAACTGATCTACATGGCTGGTCTGTACCACGACATCGGCAAGGGCCGGCACGGCGATCACTCGGAGATCGGCGCGGTCGATGCCGAGGCGTTCTGCCAGCGTCACCAGTTGCCGGTGTGGGACAGCCGCCTGATCGTCTGGCTGGTGCAGAACCACCTGGTGATGTCCACCACTGCGCAGCGCAAGGATCTGTCCGACCCGCAGGTGATCCACGATTTCGCCCAGGCGGTCGGCGACGAAACCCGCCTAGACTACCTCTACGTGCTGACCGTGGCCGATATCAACGCGACCAACCCGACGCTGTGGAACTCATGGCGCGCCAGCCTGCTGCGCCAGCTCTATACCGAGACCAAGCGCGCCCTGCGCCGGGGCCTGGAAAACCCGGTGGATCGCGAAGAGCAGATTCGCCAGACACAAAGCGCGGCGCTGGACATTCTGGTGCGCGGCGGCACCGACCCGGACGACGTCGAGCAGCTGTGGGCGCAATTGGGCGATGACTATTTCCTGCGCCACACCGCCGGCGATGTCGCCTGGCACAGCGATGCGATCCTGCAGCAACCGGTGGATGGCGGGCCGCTGGTGCTGATCAAGGAAACCACCCAGCGCGAGTTTGAAGGCGGCACGCAGATCTTCATTTATGCACCGGACCAGCATGACTTCTTCGCCGTGACCGTGGCGGCGATGGACCAGCTCAACCTGAACATTCACGACGCCCGGGTCATCACCTCGAGCAGCCAGTTCACTCTCGACACCTACATCGTGCTCGACAACGAAGGCGAATCGATCGGCGACAATCCTGCGCGGATCAAGCAGATCCGCGAAGGCCTCACCGAGGCACTGCGCAACCCGGACGACTACCCAACGATCATCCAGCGCAGGGTGCCGCGTCAGCTCAAGCATTTTGCCTTTGCGCCGCAGGTCACCATTCACAACGACGCCCAGCGTCCGGTGACCGTGCTGGAGCTGACCGCGCCCGACCGGCCGGGCCTGCTGGCGCGGGTCGGGGGGATTTTCCTCGAGTTCGACCTGTCGCTGCAGAACGCCAAGATTGCGACCCTGGGCGAGCGCGTGGAAGACGTGTTCTTCATCACCGACGCGCACAACCAGCCGCTGTCCGATCCGCTGCTGTGCAGCCGTTTGCAGGATGCGATCGTCGAACAGCTGAGCGTCAATCAGGAACCGGATATCAAACTTTCGCGGATCAGTATCTGAATCACCCGTTTATCCCTGTGAATGCAGCCCATGCTTTCCTCCGGTACATACAATCCCCTGTGGCGAGGGGATTTATCCCCGTTCGGCTGCGAAGCAGTCGTAAAACCTGTGTATGCGGACATTCAGTTGAACCGCAGTGAATGGTTTTGCGGCCGCTGCGCAGCCCAACGGGGATAAATCCCCTCGCCACAGAAAGCTCTTGAGCATTTAAAAGAGGCCCCCATGAACAACGCTTTGAACCAGCTCCAGCCGTACCCGTTCGAAAAGCTCCGCGCCCTGCTCGGCAGCGTTACGCCGAACCCGGACAAACGCCCGATCGCCCTGTCGATCGGCGAGCCGAAACACCGTTCGCCGAGCTTTGTCGCCGAAGCGCTGGCGAACAGTCTGGATCAGATGGCGGTGTACCCGACCACCCTCGGCATCCCGACCCTGCGCGAAGCCATCGCCGGATGGTGCGAGCGTCGTTTTGGCGTGCCGAACGGCTGGATCGATCCGGCGCGCAATGTGCTACCGGTCAACGGCACCCGTGAAGCGCTGTTCGCCTTCACCCAGACCGTGGTCAATCGGGGCGACGATGCGCTGGTGGTCAGCCCGAACCCGTTCTATCAGATCTACGAAGGTGCGGCGTTCCTCGCCGGGGCCAAGCCGCATTACCTGCCATGCCTGGATGAAAACGGCTTCAACCCGGACTTCGACGCAGTAGCACCGGATATCTGGCAGCGCTGCCAGATTCTGTTCCTGTGCTCGCCGGGCAACCCGACCGGCGCGCTGATTCCGGTTGAGACCCTGAAGAAGCTGATCGCCCTGGCTGATCAGTACGACTTCGTGATTGCCGCCGACGAGTGCTACAGCGAACTGTACTTCGACGAACAGACTCCGCCGCCAGGCCTGCTCAGCGCCTGCGTCGAACTGGGCCGCAATGACTTCAAGCGCTGCGTGGTCTTTCACAGCCTGTCCAAGCGCTCCAACCTTCCGGGCTTGCGCTCAGGCTTTGTTGCCGGCGATGCCGACATCCTCAAGGGCTTCCTGCTCTATCGCACTTACCATGGCTGCGCGATGCCGGTACAGACTCAACTGGCCAGCGTTGCCGCGTGGAATGACGAAGTGCATGTGCGCGCCAACCGTGCGCTGTACCGCGAGAAGTTCGATGCGGTGCTGAACATCCTCAGCCCGGTCATGGACGTACAGCGCCCGGATGGCAGCTTCTATCTGTGGCCGAATGTGCAGGGCGATGATGCGGCGTTCTGCCGTGATCTGTTCGAGCAGGAGCATGTGACCGTGGTGCCGGGCTCGTACCTGTCTCGCGATGTCGATGGCGTCAATCCGGGGGCGGGCCGCGTGCGCATGGCGCTGGTTGCGCCGTTGGCTGAATGCGTCGAAGCCGCCGAACGGATTCGTGACTTCATCACCCGCCAGAAGTGATTGCGGAGCGCTTGCGGCAGTCCCCTGCTGCAAGCGCTCAAGCGGTTATTTGACCTGGCCCAGATTGGCCTCGCTCAAATCCAGTTCCCCGAGCACTTCTCGCAACACGTCATCACCGATCTGGTGATGACGGCTCAGACTGTAAAGCTCAAGACGCTGCGCACGCAGTGCTTTCAAACGCAGGCGACGCTCAAGCAGATCCATCTGGAATGCCAGCGCCTGAGCCTCGGCGGAATCATTGAACACATCAAGTTGATACCGATATTCGGACATGATCCGCGCCTTGAGCTCCGCCGCCAGCGCCGCTTGAGCGGCATCCTGCGGGACCACTTCTTCGCTTTCCAGCGAGTGAATCGCCGCTTCGGCCGTCTTGCGCCAGGCGTCGCGCACTTCCTGACGACGCTTGTCGTCGGGACTTTTGTCGATGCCGCGCAGCAGCAAGGGCAGCGCGATACAGGCCGAGACCAGCGACAGCAGAATCACCCCGGCAGCAATGAAGATCAGCAAGTCGCGCTCAGGAAAAGCCTCGGCGCCGATCAGCATCGGCACCGACATCACGCCTGCCAGCGTCACTGCCCCGCGCACACCGCCCACCGTCAGCAACCAGCATGAACGCGCCGTCGGCACTTGGGTCAGCTCGCCCTTGCCGCGCAGTCGGCGCAGCAACACCGACAAGCGCCAGATACTTTGCACCCAGATGAAGCGCAGCAGCACCAGCGCGACGAAGATCGCCAACACATCGAGGCAGCGATAGAACAGCGTCGGCCACAGCGTCGGCTCATGGCTGACCACCGCCTTGATGATGTCTGGCAATTGCAGGCCAAGCAGCAGGAAGATCAAGCCATTGAACGCAAATTCGAGCAGCGCCCAAACGCTGCGATTAAGCAATCGCGTGCTGGTCTGGCGCGGCAGCAGGTCGAGCCAGCTTTGCATCATCCCCGCCGCCACCGCCGAAAGAATGCCCGAAGCGCCCAGACGTTCAGCCAGTACATAAGCGGCGAACGGCAGCAGCAACATGAACACCACATGCGTGGCCGGATCGTCCCAGCCACGGGCGATCATCCACGCGCGCAGGCGTCCGACCAGCCAGCTCAACGCCACACCGACCGCCAGACCACCGAGCGCGACCGCGACGAAGGTCAGACTGGCATTGGTCAACGAAAACACGCCCGTGACCGCTGCAGCGAGGGCGAACTTGAAGGTCACCAGGCCTGAGGCATCGTTCATCAGGGCCTCGCCCTGGAGGATATGCATCAGCGGCGTGGGGAGACGGTTCTGCGAAATCGCTGAAACCGCCACGGCGTCCGTCGGTGACAAAACCGCTGCAAGGGCGAAGGCCACCGGCAGCGGAATCGTCGGCAACAGCCAATGAATGAAATAACCGGCACCGACTACGGTGAACAGAACAAGGCCGACGGCCAGGGTCAGGATCGGTCCACGCAATTGCCAGAAGGCGCGTTTGGGCATGCGCCAGCCATCGGAAAACAGCAGCGGCGGCAGGAACAGAAACAGGAACAATTCGGGATCGAGGGCGACGTGCAGGCCAAGCGTCGGCCAGGCGAGCAAGGCACCGGCAGCAATTTGCACCAGCGGCAACGGCAGCGGGATGACCCGCCCGACCAGTCGGGAGACGCTGACCAGCATCAGCAGGATCAGGACGGTGTAAGCAGTTTGCATAAAACCAGAATCTCAGGCGATCGACAGCGTTGAACTGCCATATTAGCGCCTTAGGCTGTGGCTGACCGTTGCACCTATGTCGCACGGCCAGACGCCGGACTAAATGTGGGAGCGAGCTTGCTCGCGAATGCGGTGTGTCATTCAGCACAGAAATTGACTGACAGGCCCCCTTCGCGAGCAAGCTCGCTCCCACAGGTTTTACAGCGTTACGACAACCGTGGCCGACGAAACCGTCCGGTCATGGCATAATCCGTCACCATTTTTTTCCAGCACCTGTAAAGGGGGCGATTCCTTGGCCGTTTCAAGTAAAACGTTGCACCTTTTCGGCATCAAGGCGTGCGACACCATGAAAAAGGCGCGCACCTGGCTCGATGAACACGCTGTCAGCTATGACTTTCACGATTACAAGACCGCCGGCATTGACCGTGAGCACCTGAGCCAATGGTGCGACGAGCACGGCTGGCAAACCGTGCTGAACCGCGCCGGCACGACCTTTCGCAAACTCGACGACGAACGCAAAGCCGATCTCGACCAGGCGAAAGCTATCGAACTGATGCTCGCACAACCCTCGATGATCAAGCGCCCGGTGCTCGATCTCGGTGACCGAACCCTGATTGGCTTCAAGCCAGATATCTACGCGGCCGCTCTGAAGTAAGCAGCCCGTCACTCTTTGTAGAGGTATTCACATGTCCAATTCCCTGTTCAGCATCGCCTTTGGTGTCGGCACCCAGAACCGTCAAGGCGCATGGCTGGAAGTGTTCTACGCCCAGCCACTGCTCAACCCTTCGGCCGAACTGGTCGCGGCTGTTGCGCCGATCCTCGGTTACACCGAAGGCAACCAGGCCATCACCTTCACCACCGCCCAGGCTGCGCAACTGGCTGAAGCCGTGAAAGGCATCGACGCCGTGCAAGGCAAGCTGCTGACCCGCCTGGCCGAAAGCCACAAGCCGCTGGTCGCCACGCTGCTGGCCGAAGATGCGCAACTGACCTCCACGCCTGAGGCCTACCTCAAGCTGCATCTGCTCTCGCACCGTCTGGTCAAGCCGCACGGCGTGAGCCTGGCCGGTATCTTCCCGCTGCTGCCAAACGTGGCGTGGACCAGCCAGGGCGCGATCGACCTGAGCGAACTGGCGGAAATGCAACTCGAAGCACGCCTGCGCGGCGAGCTGCTGGAAGTGTTCTCGGTGGACAAGTTCCCGAAAATGACCGACTACGTGGTACCGGCCGGCGTGCGTATCGCTGATGCTGCACGTCTGCGTCTGGGCGCCTATGTCGGCGAAGGCACCACTGTCATGCACGAAGGTTTCATCAACTTCAACGCCGGCACCGAAGGCCCGGGCATGATCGAAGGCCGCGTTTCCGCTGGCGTTTTCGTCGGCAAGGGTTCGGACCTGGGCGGCGGTTGCTCGACCATGGGCACCCTGTCGGGCGGTGGCAACATCGTGATCAAGGTCGGCGAAGGCTGCCTGATCGGCGCCAACGCCGGTATCGGTATTCCGTTGGGCGACCGCAACACTGTGGAGTCGGGCCTGTACGTGACCGCCGGCACCAAGGTTGCGCTGCTGGACGAGCACAACAATCTGGTCAAGGTTGTGAAGGCGCGTGAGCTGGCTGGTCAGACTGATCTGCTGTTCCGTCGCAACTCGGAAACCGGTGCTGTGGAATGCAAGACCCACAAATCGGCGATCGAACTGAACGAAGCGCTGCACGCTCACAACTAAGCGCTGTAGGCCTGTGGGAGCGAGCTTGCTCGCGAAGCTTCTGGCGTCCTCAAGGACGCTTTCGCGAGCAGGCTCGCTCCCGCAAGGCTTGGCGTACACCCCGCCCAATTTCACAGGGCTGAACCCATGATGATCCCCTCCCCCTGGCGCGCCGATTTCCCGGCCATCGCCGCGCTGCAACGGCAAGACCAGACCTATCTGGACAGCGCCGCCACCACGCAAAAACCCCAGGCCCTGCTCGACGCGCTGACGCATTACTACGCCAACGGCGCGGCCAATGTGCATCGTGCGCAACACCTGCCCGGTGCCCACGCGACGCAAGCGTTCGAAGACAGTCGGCGCAAGGTTGGCCAATGGCTGAATGCCGGTGACAGCGGGCAAATCATCTTTACCCACGGCGCCACCAGCGCGCTGAATCTGCTGGCTTATGGTCTGGAGCCTCTGTTTCAGCCGGGCGATGAGATTGTCATCAGCGCTCTGGAGCATCACGCCAACCTGCTGCCGTGGCAGCAACTGGCGCAACGCCGTCAGCTGAAACTGGTGATCCTGCCGCTGGATGCCGACGGCCTGATCGACCTCGGCGCTGCCGTGCATCTGATCGGCCCGCGCACGCGTTTGTTGGCGGTCAGCCAGTTGTCCAATGTCCTCGGCGCCTGGCAGCCACTGACCGCTTTGCTGGGCATGGCCAAGGCGCACAACGCGCTGACCGTGGTCGATGGCGCGCAAGGTGTGGTGCACGGTCGGCACGATGTACAGGCGCTGGGTTGCGACTTCTATGTATTTTCCAGCCACAAGCTCTACGGCCCGGATGGCCTCGGCGTGCTGTTCGGGCGCAACGCTGCGCTGGAGCAATTGCAGCATTGGCAGTTCGGCGGCGAGATGGTGCTCGACGCCAACTATCAGGATTCGCGCTTCCGCCCGGCGCCGTTGGGGTTCGAGGCAGGCACACCGCCGATCGCCAGCGTCATCGGCCTCGGAGCGACCCTCGACTACTTGGCCGGTTTGGATCAGGACGCCGTATCTGCCCATGAAGCGGCGCTGCACGACTATCTGCTGCGCGGCCTCGCCGCACGCAATGGCATTCGCCTGCTCGGCAAGCCGCAACTGGCGCTGGCCAGTTTTGTCGTCGAAGGCGTGCACAACGCTGATCTGGCGCACCTGCTCACCGAACAAGGCATTGCCGTGCGCGCGGGGCATCACTGCGCCATGCCATTGATGAAAAGCTTCGAACTGGCCGGCGCGATTCGCGTGTCGCTGGCGCTGTATAACGGTTCGGAAGATCTGGAGCGCTTTTTCGAGGCGCTGGATCAGGCGCTGGAGATGTTGCGATGAGCCTGCCGGTTGAAGCGGCTGAGGCGCTGCAGATCTTTCAGAATGCGGCTGGCTGGGAACAGCGGGCGCGGTTGCTGATGCAGTTCGGCGATCGCTTGCCGGCGCTGGATGACGCGCAAAAGTGCGAGGCCAACCGGGTGCATGGCTGTGAGAGTCAGGTGTGGCTGGTCGGGGATTTGCGCGACGGACACTGGCAGTTCAAGGCAAGCAGCGATGCGCGGATGATTCGCGGGTTGGTGGCGTTGTTGCTGTTGCGGGTCAACGGCTTGTCGGCAGTGGAGCTGCAGCAGGTGGATTTGCCGGAGTGGTTCAATCAGCTGGGGTTGTCGCGGCAGTTGTCGCCTTCGCGCAGCAATGGCCTGAATGCGGTGCTCCAGCGGATGAATGAGTTGGCTCGCTGACTGATCGTTCCCACGCTCTGTGTGGGAATGCCTCAACGGACGCTCCGCGTTCGGCTCTGGATGGGACGCGGAGCGTCCCGGGCTGCATTACCACGCGGAGCGTGGGAACGATCAAAGCCGCAGCATCAAATCTGAGGTTTGACCCGGTCTGCCGGGCGCCGTACACCAGCGACAATCTTGTCCACAGCCTTGGTCGCCGCGACCATGCCAAACGTCGCCGTGACCATCATCACCGCGCCAAACCCGCCGGCGCAGTCGAGCTTCACGCCGTCGCCGACAAAACTCTTCTGCAGACAAATGCTGCCGTCCGGTTTCGGGTAGCGCAGCTGTTCGGTGGAAAACACACACGGCACGCTGTAGTGACGGGTCACGGTGCGGGAGAAGCCGTAGTCACGGCGTAAGGTCGAACGGACTTTCGAGGCAAGCGGATCGTTGAAGGTGCGGTTCAGATCGCAGACCTGAATCAGCGTCGGATCGATCTGCCCGCCCGCCCCGCCGGTGGTGATGATCTGAATCTTGCGGCGTTTGCACCAGGCGATCAGCGCCGCTTTGGCATTGACCGCATCGATGCAGTCGATCACGCAGTCGATGTCCGGCGTAATGTATTCAGCCATTGTGTCGCGGGTGACGAAATCGGCCACGGCGTGCACCGTGCAATCGGGGTTGATCCCGCGCAGACGCTCGGCCATCACCTCGACCTTGGGTTTGCCGACGGTGCTGTCCAGCGCATGCAACTGGCGGTTGGCATTGCTGACGCAGACGTCGTCGAGGTCGAACAGCGAAATCTCGCCAACCCCGCAACGGGCCATGGCTTCCGCCGCCCAGGAACCGACGCCACCAACGCCGACGATCGCCACATGGGCGGCGCGCAAGCGTTCCAGGCCCTCGATGCCATACAAACGGGCGATGCCTGCAAACCGCGGATCTTCTGTACTCATGACCATTACCCCAAAAACCGGCGCGCATTATAGGGCTACGCAGCGACAAGTTTTAAGCTGCAAGCGACAAGTGTAAGAACTTAAGTCAGAGACGGCTGCCCAACGTCAGGCATTTTCCCGTCAGTTGTACGGCTGGTTAACCGCCGGTGTAGGATGCGCGCCCCTCGGGCGTCTATCCGACCGATCCTTCGTTCCACAGCCTTTGGAACCCGAAACAGCTATGTCATCGCGTAAATTTGGACTCAACCTGGTGGTGGTGCTGGCCATCGCTGCCTTGTTCACCGGTTTCTGGGCGCTGGTCAATCGCCCGGTCACGGCGCCGAACTGGCCGCAGCAAATCTCCGGTTTCTCGTATTCGCCATTCCAGCAGGGGCAATTCCCACAGAAGGATCAGTATCCGTCTGACGACGAAATGCGCCGTGACCTGGAAATCATGAGCAAGCTGACCGACAACATTCGTATCTATTCGGTCGACGGCTCGCTTGGAGACATCCCGAAACTGGCTGAAGAATTCGGCCTGCGTGTCACCCTCGGCATCTGGATAAGCCCGGACCAGGAACGCAACGAACGGGAAATCACCAAAGCCATCGAGCTGGCCAACACCTCCAGAAGCGTCGTGCGCGTGGTGGTCGGCAACGAGGCGCTGTTTCGCGAAGAGATCACCCCGGAAGCCCTGATTGTTCTGCTGGATCGGGTGCGCGCTGCGGTCAAAGTACCGGTGACCACCTCCGAGCAATGGCATATCTGGGAGAAATACCCACAACTGGCCAAGCACGTTGACCTGATCGCCGCCCACGTCTTGCCCTACTGGGAATTCATTCCGGTGGACAAGGCCGGCCAGTTCGTCTTCGACCGTGCCCGCGATCTGAAGAAACTGTTTCCGAAAAAACCGCTGCTGCTCTCCGAGGTCGGCTGGCCGAGCAACGGTCGCATGCGCGGTGGCGCCGATGCCTCGCCGGCAGATCAGGCAATTTATCTGCGCACGCTGGTCAACAAGCTCAATCGCCAAGGCTTCAACTACTTCGTGATCGAAGCGTTCGATCAGCCGTGGAAGGCCAGCGATGAAGGTTCGGTCGGCGCCTACTGGGGCGTGTTCAACGCCGCGCGCCAGCAGAAATTCAATTTCGACGGCCCGGTGGTGGCGATTCCGCAATGGCGCGTGCTGGCCATCGGCTCGGTGGTGCTTGCGCTGCTGTCGCTGACGCTGCTGATGATCGACGGCTCGGCGCTGCGCCAGCGCGGTCGCACGTTCCTGACGTTTATCGCGTTCCTCTGCGGTTCGGTGCTGGTGTACATCGGTTACGACTACAGCCAGCAATACAGCACGTGGTTCAGCCTCACGGTCGGATTCCTCTTGGCGCTCGGTGCGCTCGGGGTATTCATCGTCCTGCTCACAGAGGCCCATGAACTGGCCGAAGCGGTGTGGATTCACAAGCGCCGGCGGGAATTCCTGCCGGTGCTGGGCGATTCCGATTACCGACCGAAAGTGTCGATCCATGTGCCGTGCTACAACGAGCCGCCAGAGATGGTCAAACAGACCCTCGACGCACTGGCCGCGCTCGATTATCCAGACTTCGAAGTCCTGATCATCGACAACAACACCAAGGACCCGGCGGTGTGGGAACCGGTGCGCGATTACTGCGCAACCCTCGGCCCGCGCTTCAAGTTCTTCCACGTTTCGCCGCTGGCCGGTTTCAAGGGCGGCGCGCTGAATTACCTGATTCCGCATACCGCCAAGGACGCCGAAGTCATTGCGGTGATCGACTCCGATTACTGCGTGCACCCGAACTGGCTCAAGCACATGGTGCCGCACTTCGCCGACCCGAAAATCGCCGTGGTGCAGTCGCCGCAGGATTATCGCGACCAGAACGAAAGCACCTTCAAGAAGCTGTGCTACGCCGAATACAAGGGCTTCTTCCACATCGGCATGGTCACCCGCAACGACCGTGACGCGATCATTCAGCACGGCACCATGACCATGACCCGTCGTTCCGTGCTGGAAGAGTTGGGCTGGGCTGACTGGTGCATCTGTGAAGACGCCGAACTCGGCCTGCGCGTATTCGAGAAAGGCCTGTCGGCGGCGTATTACCACGACAGCTACGGCAAGGGCCTGATGCCGGATACCTTCATCGACTTCAAGAAACAGCGTTTCCGCTGGGCCTATGGCGCGATCCAGATCATCAAGCGCCACACCCGCAGCCTGCTGCGCGGCAAGGACACCGAACTGACTCGCGGTCAGCGTTATCACTTCCTCGCTGGCTGGCTGCCGTGGGTCGCCGATGGCATGAACATCTTCTTCACCGTCGGCGCGTTGCTGTGGTCGGCGGCGATGATCATCGTGCCGCAACGGGTCGATCCGCCGCTGCTGATTTTCGCAATCCCGCCGCTGGCGCTGTTCGTGTTCAAGGTCGGCAAGATCATCTTCCTCTACCGCCGCGCCGTCGGCGTGAATCTGAAAGATGCGTTCTGCGCGGCGCTGGCCGGCCTGGCGTTATCGCACACCATCGCCAAAGCGGTGCTGTACGGTTTCTTCACCAGCAGCATTCCGTTCTTCCGCACGCCGAAAAACGCTGACAACCACGGTTTCTGGGTGGCGATCAGCGAGGCTCGCGAGGAGCTGTTCATCATGCTGTTGCTGTGGGGCGCGGCGCTGGGGATCTTCCTCGTGCAGGGCATTCCGAGCAATGACATGCGCTTCTGGGTAACCATGCTGCTGGTGCAGTCGCTGCCGTATCTGGCGGCGCTGATCATGGCGTTCCTGTCGTCGCTGCCCAAACCTGTGGCCAAGGCTGAGCCGGCACCGGTCGTCTAAATCCGCAACGCAGCACTAAACGGCGGCCAATGGTCGCCGTTTTGCTTTAAGATAACCGCCATTTTGCGGGCCTTGGCGTGATAACCGGTCTGACTGACCACCCCTGTCCCTTGTGGGAGCGAGCCTGCTCGCGAAGGCGTTGTAACATTCAACCTTTAAGGTGCCTGGTAGACCGCTTTCGCGAGCAGGCTCGCTCCCACATTAGAAGCCCAAGCTCATACCCCATGATCCCGGAGTTTTCCATGACGGCCCACGCCGACCTATCGCCGACCCTTCAACTGGCCATCGACCTGATCCGCCGTCCTTCCGTGACCCCAATCGATGCCGACTGCCAGAAGCAGATGATGCAGCGCCTGGGCGATGCCGGTTTCACCCTGGAGCCGATGCGCATCGAAGATGTGGATAACTTCTGGGCCACTCACGGCAACAACGACGGCCCGGTGCTGTGCTTCGCCGGTCACACCGACGTGGTGCCGACCGGTCCGGTTACCGCATGGCAGATCGATCCGTTCAATGCCGTGATCGACGAACATGGCATGCTCTGCGGCCGTGGCGCGGCAGACATGAAAGGCAGCCTGGCATCGATGACCGTCGCCGCTGAACGTTTCGTCGCCGACTATCCGAACCATAAAGGCAAGGTCGCTTTCCTGATCACCAGCGACGAAGAAGGCCCGGCGCATCACGGCACCAAGGCTGTCGTCGAACGTCTGGTCGCGCGCAACGAGCGTCTGGACTGGTGCATCGTTGGCGAACCGTCGAGCACCACCTTGGTCGGCGATGTGGTGAAGAACGGCCGTCGCGGCTCCCTCGGCGCCAAGCTCACGGTCAAAGGCGTGCAGGGCCACGTGGCCTACCCGCATCTGGCGAAGAACCCGATCCACCTCGCCGCTCCGGCGCTGGCAGAGCTGGCCGCCGAGCACTGGGACCACGGCAACGATTTCTTCCCGCCAACCAGTTTCCAGATTTCCAACCTCAATTCCGGCACCGGCGCGACCAACGTGATCCCGGGTGATCTGGTGGCGGTGTTCAACTTCCGTTTCTCCACCGAATCGACCGTCGAAGGCCTGCAGAAGCGTGTGGCCGACATCCTCGACAAGCATGGTCTGGACTGGCACATCGACTGGGCGCTGTCCGGCCTGCCATTCCTCACCGAACCGGGCGCGCTGCTTGATGCGGTGTCGTCGAGCATCAAGGACATCACCGGTCGCGAGACCAAGGCGTCGACCAGCGGCGGCACCTCCGATGGCCGTTTCATCGCGACCATGGGCACGCAAGTGGTTGAACTGGGCCCGGTCAACGCGACCATCCACCAGGTCAACGAGCGCGTGCTGGCAGCCGATCTCGACGTGCTGACCGAAATCTATTACCAGACCCTGATCAAGTTGCTCGCCTGATGCTCGCGTGCCCGATCTGCAGTGAGCCGCTCAACGCGGTCGACAACGGCGTGGTCTGCCCCGCCGGGCATCGGTTTGACCGTGCGCGTCAGGGTTATCTGAACCTGTTGCCGGTGCAGCACAAGAACAGCCGCGACCCGGGCGACAATCAAGCGATGGTCGAGGCGCGGCGTGATTTCCTCAACGCCGGGCATTACGCGCCAGTGGCCAAGCGTCTGGCTGAATTGGCGGCGAGTTATGCGCCGGAGCGCTGGGTCGACATCGGTTGTGGCGAGGGTTACTACACCGCGCAAATCGCCGAGGCTTTGCCCAATGCTGACGGCTACGCGCTGGACATTTCCCGCGAAGCCGTCAAACGCGCCTGCAAGCGCAACCCGGCGATTACCTGGTTGATCGCCAGCATGGCCCGTGTGCCATTGGCCTCAGGCAGTTGCCAATTTCTCGCCAGCGTCTTCAGTCCGTTGGATTGGGAGGAAGCCAAGCGTCTGCTCAGCGTCGGCGGCGGGCTGATGAAAGTCGGCCCGACCCGTGGCCATCTGATGGAATTGCGCGAACGCCTGTACGACGAAGTGCGCGAGTACACCGACGACAAGCACCTGGCCCTGGTGCCGGCAGGCATGGCCTTGGCGCACAGCGAAACCCTGGAATTCAAGCTGACTCTGGACAAGCCCGAGGACCGCGCCAACCTGTTGGCGATGACGCCTCACGGCTGGCGTGCCAGTGCCGAGCGTCGCGCGGCGGTGATCGAACAGGCCGAGCCGTTCGAGACCACCGTGTCGATGCGCTACGATTATTTCGTTCTTCAATAACATTTGGTCTCGGGCACAGGCCCGGGGCCGGCTAAATCCGCGAATGGATTTTTCAGACCCGCAGTGAGGACATCCATGCGCCAACCGGACATCGAGATTTACCTGAAAGACGCCGACGTCGACCACAAGGCCATCGCCGCCTGGCTCGGCGCCGCGCTGGGCCCGTGCAGCGACTGGGTACAGAAGGGCCAGACGTACAAGTGCAAGGCCGGCAACGTGCCGGTGACCTGGCTGCCGAAAGCCGTGGGCAAGTGGAATAGCCTGTTCCTGGAAAGCGACCAGACCCCCTGGGACGACGACATCGCCTGCGCCCGCGCAGCTTTCGAGGCACTGAACGTCGAAGTGCGTTGTGCACCGGGGACGTGGGTCGAAGAAGAAGGTGAAGAGACGGCGGATCGCTGGATTCGCATCAGCGAAGACGGAGAAGAAGAGATCAACTGGAAAACGGCTTAAAAGCAGCTGCAAGTTACGAGCTGCAAGCCTCAAGCGGAACTGCTTATAGCTTGTGGCTTGCAGCTTGAAACTTGAAGCTGCTGTTACAGACCTACAACATCCTCAGCCTGCAATCCCTTCTCGCCGGTGATCACCGCGTACTCAACCTGTTGACCTTCGGTCAGCGAGCGGTGCCCTTCACCGCGAATCGCCCGGTAGTGCACGAACACGTCCACGCCGTCGTCGCGCTGGATAAAGCCATAGCCTTTGGCGTCGTTGAACCACTTCACGTTGCCGGTTTCGCGTGTTGCCATCTGTTCATACTCCTTTTTTATTATTGAACGGGCTTTTCGCAGGAAAGCCTTCGAGGAACGTCAGCCTGCGTCCGACGTCCATGACAGGGCACCGGCAACAGAGCGCCGAGTATATGACAGGTGCGGAAACTCTCAACAGGAGATTACTTCGGCGCTTTTTTGCCGATTTTCGCCTAATACGGCAAACTGTCCGCCCCGAGCGCCTGCTCGGTTTTATTCACTCACGCAGAAGCCGTATGACCCGTTCCCCGTTCCGCCGTCTTGTGTTTGGCACCCTGCGCCGCCTGTTGTATCTCTGGGTTCGCTCCGAGACCATCAATCAGTCGTCGTTCACTCTTAACCTCGACCGCAGTCGTCCGGTGTTCTACGTCCTGCAAAACCCTTCGCTGACCGATCTGGCGGTGGTTGACACAGAGTGCACCAAGGCCGGTTTGCCACGCCCGGTGCTGGCGGTGTCGGTCGGTACGCTGATCGAACCTGCGGCGTTTTTTTATCTGACACCGGACCCGGACTGGCTCGGCCGCCAGGACAAACGCGGCGCGCCGCCGACCCTCACCCGTCTGGTCAGCGCGCTGACACAGAACGCTGCCGAAGACGCGCAGATCATTCCGGTCAGCGTGTTCTGGGGCCAGTCGCCGGACAGCGAAAACAGTCCGTGGAAACTGTTGTTCGCCGACAGCTGGGCAGTCACCGGCCGTCTGCGCCGGCTGCTGAGCATCATCGTCCTCGGGCGTAAAACCCGCGTGCAGTTCTCCGCGCCGATTCACCTGCGCGAACTGATCGATCACAACAAGGGCCACGAGCGCACCGTGCGTATGGCCCAGCGCATCCTGCGCGTGCACTTCCGCAATCTCAAAGCTGCGGTGATCGGCCCGGACATTTCCCACCGGCGCAATCTGGTCAAAGGCCTGCTCAATCAGCCGTTGGTCAAACAGGCGATCCTCGACGAAGCCGAGCGCGAAAAAATCTCGCCGGAAAAAGCCAAGGCCCAGGCCCTGCGCTACGGCAACGAGATCGCCTCGGACTACACCTACACCGCGATCCGTTTTCTCGAAGTGGTGCTGAGCTGGTTCTGGAACAAGATCTACGACGGCATCAAGGTCAACCACATCGAGGGCGTGCAGAACGTCGCGCAAGGTCACGAAGTGATCTACGTGCCGTGCCACCGCAGCCACATTGATTACTTGCTGCTCTCGTATCTGCTGTTCCGCAACGGCCTGACCCCGCCGCACATTGCTGCCGGGATCAACCTGAACATGCCGGTGATTGGCAGCCTGCTGCGTCGCGGCGGTGCGTTCTTCATGCGCCGCACCTTCAAGGGCAATCCGTTGTACACCTCGGTGTTCAACGAATACCTGCACACGCTGTTCACCAAAGGTTTCCCGGTCGAGTATTTCGTCGAGGGCGGTCGCTCGCGCACCGGGCGCATGCTGCAACCGAAAACCGGCATGCTCGCGATCACCCTGCGCAGTTTCCTGCGTTCGTCGCGGATGCCGATCGTGTTTGTGCCGGTGTACATCGGATACGAGCGCGTGCTCGAAGGCCGCACCTACCTCGGCGAACTGCGCGGGGCGAGCAAGAAAAAAGAATCGATCTTCGATATTTTCAAAGTGATCGGTGCGCTCAAGCAGCGCTTTGGCCAGGTCGCGGTGAACTTCGGCGAGCCGATCAAACTGGCGGAGTTTCTCGACGCCGAGCAACCGGACTGGCGCCAGCAGGAGCTCGGCCCGCAGTTCAAACCGGCGTGGCTCAACGAAACCACCAACCGCCTCGGCGAGAAAGTCGCCCGGCACCTCAACGAAGCGGCGGCGATCAATCCGGTGAATCTGGTAGCGCTGGCCCTGCTGTCGACCACGCGCCTGGCGCTGGATGATCGAGCCATGGCGCGGGTGCTGGATCTGTATCTGGCGCTGCTCCGTAAAGTTCCGTATTCGCCGCACACGACCTTGCCGGAGGGCGATGGCCGGGCGCTGATCGAGCATGTGAAAGACATGGATCTGCTCGCCGAGCAGAACGATGCGCTGGGCAAGATTCTCTATCTGGACGAGCAGAACGCGGTCCTGATGACTTACTACCGCAACAACGTCCTGCACATTTTCGCTCTGCCGTCGTTGCTGGCGAGTTTCTTCCAGAGCACCTCGCGCATGAGCCGCGAGCAGATCCTGCGCTACACCCGCGCGCTGTATCCGTACCTGCAATCGGAGCTGTTCATCCGCTGGAGTCTGGACGAACTAGATGCAGTGATCGACAAGTGGCTGGAAGCCTTCGTCGAGCAGGGCCTGCTGCGTTTCGAGAAAGACCTGTACCTGCGTCCGGCACCGAGTTCGCGGCATTTCGTGCTGCTGACGCTGCTGTCGAAAAGCATCGCGCAGACCCTGCAGCGGTTCTACATGACCGTATCTTTGCTGCTCAACAGCGGCCAGAACAGCATCAGCGCCGAAGAGCTGGAAGACCTCTGCACAGTGATGGCGCAACGCCTGTCGATCCTCCACGGTCTGAACGCCCCAGAGTTTTTCGACAAGAGTCTGTTCCGCCACTTCATCCAGACCCTGCTCGACCTCGATGTCCTGCGCCGCGACGAAGCCGGCAAGCTCAGCTATCACGAACTGCTTGGCGAGCTGGCCGAAGGCGCGGCCAAGCGCGTGCTGCCGGCGGAGATTCGCCTGTCGATCCGCCAGGTCGCGCTGCATCGCAGTGAAGATGCGGCGGATCAGATCACGCCACAGCCTGAGGCTTGAAGCCTCAGACCTGTGGGAGCGAGCCTGCTCGCGAAGACGGAATGTCAGTCGACATTTAGTTTGACTGACCCAGCGCTTTCGCGAGCAGGCTCGCTCCCACATTGAAAGGAGTTCCACCCATGAAAAAACTGCTGACCCTCGCCGCCGCCACCCTGCTCAGCGCCTGCCAATCAACCACACCTGCCGGCAAGGCCAGCCTCGACGGCGAAGTCTTCTACCTGCAACGCATCGCCCTGCCCCCTAGCGCGACCCTGAGCGTGAGCCTGCAAGATGTGTCGCTGGCCGATGCAACGGCCATCGTCCTCGCCGAACAGAAAGGCCCGATCAAAGGCCAGGTGCCGCTGCCATTCCATTTGAGCTACGATCCGGCGCAGGTCAAATCCGGCCACCGTTACTCGGTCAGCGCGCGCATTGAAGTCAACGGCGAGCTGATGTTCATCACCACCGAAAACCACGCCGTGCAACTCGACGGCAACGACCCGCAGCCGCTGAAAATCCGCGTCGACGCCGTTCGTTAATCCATTTTTCGCCACAAGGAAGCCGCCATGCGCCGCCCTACCCTTCGCTTCGCCGCCGCCTGCGCCGGTCTGCTGATCTCCGCCAACGCCTTGGCCTTGTCGCTCAACGACCTGTCGCAACAAGACGCCACCGGCGGCCTCAAGGACGCCCTGACCCAAGGCGCACAGATCGCCGTGAAACAACTCGGCACCCCGGGTGGCTTCAGCAACAACCCCGAAGTGAAAATCGAACTGCCGGGCAAACTCGGCAAAGCCGCGAGCAAGATGAAAGCCTTCGGCATGGGCGCCCAGGTCGAAGAACTGGAAACCGCGATGAACAAAGCCGCCGAATCCGCCGTGACCCAGGCCCAGCCAATCCTCGTCGATGCAGTAAAGAAAATGAGCGTGGCCGACGCCAAAGGCATCCTCAGCGGCGGCAACGATTCGGCGACCCAATACCTGAACAAATCCAGCCGCGAACAGATCCGCGCGAAATTCCTGCCCATCGTCAAGCAAGCCACCGACAAGGTCGGCGTCGCGCAGAAGTACAACGCCTTTGCAGGTCAAGCTGCGGCTTTCGGTGTCGTCGACGCCAAGAGCGCCAACGTTGAAAGCTACGTCACCGAACAGGCACTCAATGGTTTGTTCGAGATGATCGGCAAGCAGGAAGAAACAATTCGTCAGAACCCGGCCGCTGCGGCGACGAGTCTGGCGAAGAAGGTGTTTGGTACGTTGTAATTTCCGAACCACAAAAAAAGCCCGCTCAACTTCCTCGGTTCAGCGGTTTTTTTTGCGCATCCGCTTTGTGGATCGACCGGACCGAGGACACGATTCACCGCAGTTCAGCAAGGGAAATCCTCTGCCGATGCGCAGTCATAGCGGGAAGTCGGGCTGATTACCAGAGCACGTCGGCTTGAGATACCGAGTCAGTATCCGCAAAAGAAACAGATCAAAAGCCCCTCACCCTAGCCCTCTCCGGGAGGGAGAGGGGACTGACCGAGGTGTTCAGGCGAAATACGCCGACTTGCGATACCGAGTCGAATGCAGATTTTGGAACGCCCAAAATCGGCTCCCTCTCCCTCGGGAGAGGGCTGGGGTGAGGGGCAGCAACAACACAAATCAAAAGCCGAACACCCACGCTTTTCACCACTCAATAGGCCGAGTGTCAGCTCGCCTGCTCTTGATCTTGATCCACCGGCGACGTCGGAAGGCTGAGTGGAGGGACTGATCCGGGCGTGGGAGCGCAGCGACCGTCTGGCGCAGCCAGACACAGCGGAAGGAGGTGCAGCGAAGCAAACCGGAGCCGCTGCGCCCGGATCGATCCCGCAGCGAAGGAACCCGAGCCTGCGAGGGCCGAACGTAGGAGCAAGCGTTTTGGGTTACCTTTTTGCTGGGCCGGCACTCCGGCGTTTGAAAAAGGTGACCCGCCGTAAGGGCGGAACCGTAATCAGCAACACCCACAGCAACGGATACTCACCCAAAACCCCAAGTCATGGTCGGCCCGAAGGCCGCCACGACAAAGAAACTCAACCCTCCCGACGAACCCTGAACCAGGCCGCATACAACGCCGGCAAAAACAACAGCGTCAGCGCAGTCGCAACAATCAACCCGCCCATGATCGCCACCGCCATCGGCCCGAAAAACACACTGCGCGACAGCGGAATCATCGCCAGTACCGCCGCCAGCGCCGTCAACACAATCGGCCTGAAGCGCCGCACCGTAGCCTCGATAATCGCCTGCCAGGGCCTGAGCCCCGATGCAATATCCTGCTCGATCTGATCGACCAGAATCACCGAATTGCGCATGATCATCCCGGACAACGCGATCGTCCCGAGCATCGCCACAAACCCGAACGGCTGGCGGAACACCATCAGAAACAACGTCACCCCGATCAAGCCCAACGGCGCCGTCAGAAACACCATCGCCGTACGCGAGAAACTGCGCAACTGCACCATCAGCAAGGTCAGCACCACGACAATGAACATCGGCACCCCGGCATTCACCGACTTCTGCCCGCGCTCGGAGTCCTCCACCGTGCCGCCGACATCCAGAAGATAACCATCAGGCAATTCGGCGCGAATCGGGTCCAGCGTCGGCATGATCTGCTTGACCAGCGTCGCCGGTTGCTCCTTGCCATAAATGTCCGCGCGTACGGTCACGTTCGGCAGCCGATTGCGGTGCCAGATGATGCCTTCCTCGAAGCCGTATTCCAGCGTGGCAATCTGCGACAACGCCACACTGCGGCCGTTATCGGTCGGCACCGCGAGACTCGGCAATAACGACAACTCAGTGCGCTCGTGCACGGTGCCGCGCAGCAGAATCTCGATCAACTCGTTGTCTTCGCGGTACTGGCTAACGGTCGAGCCGACCAGCGAACTCTGCAGGAATTTCGCCAGATTGGCGGTGCTCACACCGAGGGCGCGGGCGCGATCCTGATCAATGTTCAGATAAACAACTTTGCTCGGTTCTTCCCAGTCCAGATGCACGTTGACCACATGCGGATTCTCGCGAACCTTTGCTGCCACCTTGCGCGCCAACGCACGGACTTCTTCGATGTGCTCGCCCGTGACGCGGAACTGCACCGGATAGCCAACCGGCGGGCCGTTTTCCAAACGGGTGACCCGCGAACGCAGGGCCGGGAACTGTTCGTTGAGGGTTTCGATCAACCAGCTGCGCAGCGCTTCACGCTCTTCGATGGTTTTTGCCAACACCACGAACTGAGCAAAACTCGCCGCCGGCAGTTGCTGATCCAGCGGCAGATAAAAGCGTGGCGAACCGGTGCCGACATAGGCCACATAATTGTCGATGCCGGCGTGCTCCTTGAGCAGCGCTTCGAGGCGTTTGACTTCACTGGTGGTGTTGGCCAGCGAAACACCTTCGGCCAGTTTCAGGTCGACCATCAACTCCAGCCGGTTCGAAGCCGGGAAGAACTGCTGCGGGACGAAACGGAACAACATCACCGAGGCGATAAACAGGCCCACGGTGAGCACGATCACCGTCTTGCGATGGGCCACGCACCACTCCACCAGACGCCGGACGCGCTGATAGAACGGCGTGGCATACGGATCCGGTTGACCATCGCCAGTGCCGTGTTTTGCCGCGTGAATTTTCGCCAGATCCGGCAGGAGTTTTTCCCCCAGATACGGCACGAACATCACCGCCGCGACCCATGAGGCGAGCAAGGCAATGGTCACTACCTGGAAAATCGAGCGGGTGTATTCGCCGGTGCCAGACTGCGCAGTGGCAATCGGCAGGAAGCCGGCGGCGGTGATCAGCGTGCCGGTAAGCATCGGGAATGCGGTGCTGGTCCAGGCGTAACTCGCCGCGCGAATGCGATCGAAGCCCTGCTCCATTTTGATTGCCATCATTTCCACGGCAATGATCGCGTCGTCCACCAGAAGCCCCAGCGCCAGCACCAGCGCACCGAGGGAAATCTTGTGCAGACCGATGCCGAGGTAATACATGCAAGCGAAGGTCATCGCCAGCACCAGCGGAATGGTCAGCGCGACGACCATGCCGGTGCGCACACCGAGGGAAAAGAAGCTCACCAGCAAGACGATCGCCAGCGCTTCGACCAACACCTGAACGAACTCGCCGACGCCGGTTTTTACCGCTGCCGGCTGATCGGACACCTTGCGCAGCTGCATGCCGGCCGGAAGGTTTTTCTGAATGCGCGAAAACTCGCCCTCCAGTGCCTTGCCCAGCACCAGAATGTCGCCGCCGTCCTTCATCGCCACGGCCAGACCGATCGCGTCGTCGCCCATGAAACGCATGCGCGGCGCCGGTGGGTCGCTGAAACCGCGACGCACATCGGCGATATCGGAGATGCGGAACGTACGATCGGCGACGCGGATCGGAAAGTTCTTTATCTCATCGACTGTCTGAAAATTCCCCGAGACGCGTAGCTGCAAGCGCTCGCTGCCGGTTTCGAAGAACCCCGCCGTGGATACCGCGTTCTGTTCCTCCAGCGCCTGCTGCACCGCCGCCAGCGGCAAGCCAAGAGTGGCGAGTTTGACGTTGGACAGCTCGACCCAGATTTTCTCGTCCTGCAACCCAAGCAGTTCGACCTTGCCGACGTCCTTGACCCGCTGCAGCTGAATCTGGATGCGGTCGGCGTAATCCTTGAGCACGGCGTAGTCGAAACCGTCGCCGGTCAACGCATAGATATTGCCGAAGGTGGTGCCGAACTCATCGTTGAAGAACGGCCCCTGAATTCCCGGCGGCAAAGTCTGGCGAATGTCGCCGACCTTCTTGCGCAACTGGTACCAGAGATCAGGGATCTGCTTGGAGTGCATCGAGTCGCGGGCGATGAAGGTGACCTGCGATTCACCGGGGCGGGAGAACGACATGATGCGTTCGTACTCGCCGGTTTCCATCAGCTTCTTTTCGATACGTTCAGTGACCTGGCGCGAGACTTCCTGCGCGGTCGCACCGGGCCAGCGGGTCTGAATGACCATCGCCTTGAACGTGAACGGCGGGTCTTCACTCTGGCCGAGTTTGGTGTAGGACAACGCGCCGACAACGGCGAGCAAAAGCATCAGAAACAGTACGATCTGGCGATTACGCAACGCCCATTCGGAGAGGTTGAAGCGCATCGGGACTTACTCCTTGTTCGCCAGATTGACCACACGATTGGAGCGATCCACTGGTCGCACCTGCTGGCCGTCGAGCAATACGTGAACGCCGGCAGCCACCACCCAGTCGCTGGCATTCAGGCCTTCGAGCACCGCCACGCTTTTCTCGCCGAACGGACCGACCCGTACCGGAGTTTTCTTCAACGTGTTGTTGCCGTTGACCACCCAGACGTAGGTCGCGCCGTTTTCAGCGGTCAGCGCGGAAAGCGGTATGGACAGCGAGACACTGTCAGCCGCTTGCACGAACACCCGGGCGCTCTGCCCCAGTTCAGCCGGGACTTTGCCGCTGGTGAACGAGATACGCGCAGCAAAAGTGCGCGAACGCGGATCGGCGGACGGCGACAACTCGCGGATCTGCCCGGCGAAGCGTTGATTCTGCTGTGCCCACAATTCCACGGTAACCGGTTGACCGACCTTGAAGCGGCCGAAGCTTTGCTCCGGGAGGCTGATCAACACTTCGCGCTCACCATCGGTGGCGAGGGTGAACACGGTTTGCCCGGCAGCGACCACCTGACCGACTTCCACCGAACGCTTGGCCACCACACCATCCTGCGGCGCACGCAGCACCGCGTAACTGGCCTGGTTGGTCGAAACGTTGAATTCGGCTTTGATTTGTTTAAGGCGGGCTTCGCCGGAGCGATATAGATTTTCGGCGTTGTCGTAGGCCGAGCGGCTGACCATCTGCCGATCCATCAGGGTTCTATAGCGATCGCGCTCGGCGCGCACCAGATTCAGATTGGCCTCGGCGGCGGCGACCTGCGCGCGGGTGGCTTCCAGTTGCAGGCGCACATCCTGCGGATCGAGTTCGGCCAACGGCTGATCGGCTTTGACGCGCTGGCCTTCGTCGACCAGTCGTCGGCTGACTTTGCCGCCAATGCGGAACGCCAGATCAGGCTCATAGCGGGCTCGCACCTCGCCCGGATAACTCTCCATCGCCTGCGCCGAAGGCTCGGGCTGTACCACCATGGCCGGGCGTACGGTGACTTTGGTCACCTCTTCCTGACCGCACGCCGATAACAGGAACGCCAGACTGACTGGCACGGCAAAGGACAACGCATGGCGGAACATGGTGACGGACCTTTCGCGAATGAGGCTTGGAATATTTATACTGGCGGGTATGGTATTAATAGCAAACTCACCAGTCCAGTATTAAAAGCGAAGAATGTCGAACAATCTTTCAGCTCCAAACGGCCCGGGCCGCCCCAAGGATCTGGCCAAACGCCAAGCGATCCTGGATGCGGCGAAAACCCTGTTTCTCTGCCATGGCTACGCCAACACCAGCATGGACGCGGTGGCCAGCGAGGCCGGCGTGTCGAAGCTGACGGTCTACAGCCATTTCAATGACAAGGAGACGCTGTTCTCCGCCGCCGTCGTCGCCAAATGCGAGGAACAATTGCCACCGCTGTTCTTCGAATTGCCGGACGGCATCCCGGTGGAAAATGTATTGCTGAACATTGCCCGAGGCTTCCACCACCTGATCAACAGCGATGAATCGGTAAACCTGCATCGTCTGATCATGGCGCTGGGCAGTCAGGACCCGAAGCTGTCGCTGATCTTCTTCGAGGCCGGCCCAGAGCGCGTGGTCAACGGCATGGAAGGTCTCCTGGCGAAAATCCATGCAACCGGCGCGCTGAGCATCGACCAGCCACGCAACGCCGCCGAGCACTTCTTCTGCCTGATCAAAGGGGCGGGAAATTTTCGTTTGTTGTACGGCTGCGGCGAGCCGCTGACTGGAGAAGCAGCGGAACGGCATGTGCGCGAGGTGGTGGGGTTGTTTATCAGGGCCTATGGGGGAGGAGCAGCTGCGAGCTTCTAGCTACAAGCTGCAAGAAAAAGCAAAAGCAGTGACTTGGCTCTGGCTTGCAGCTTGCAGCTTGCAGCTTGCAGCTGCTTCTAAGGCTTCAGCGCTTTCTTCGGATAAATGTCATACCGGCTCGATTTGCCATCCAGCGCATGGCTCGGTTTCGGCCCTTCGATGCACGGTGCCTTGCGCGGGCGCTTGACCACCACCCGGTGCGTGGCCAGCGCCAGCGCGGCTTCAAGCAAGGCCGGGGCATCCGGGTCATCGCCAACCAGCGGGCGGAACAGGCGCATTTCCTTTTTCACCAGCGCGGTTTTCTCGCGATGCGGGAACATCGGATCGAGGTAGATCACCTGCGGCGCCTCCCCTTCCCAACTGCGCATCACTTCGATGGAGTTGCCCTTGAGCAATTTCATCCGCGCCACGATCGGCGCTACATCGAAATCTTCTGCCGCCCGGGCCAAGCCGTCCTCAAGCAGTGCGCCGATCAGCGGCTGGCGCTCGATCAGGCTCATTTCACAACCGAGACTGGCCAACACAAACGCGTCCTTGCCCAGCCCCGCCGTGGCATCGAGGACGCGCGGGCGCACGCCTTGGGCGATGCCGACCGCTTTAGCGATCATCTGCCCGCTGCCGCCGCCATACAAACGACGATGAGCCGCACCGCCCTCGACAAAGTCGACCCGCACCGGCCCCGGGGCGTCCGGGCCAAGCTGCTGCAACTGCAAACCCTGCTCGCCGACCTGCAAGGCGAACTCACCGTCGGCCTCGCCGAGCGGCAGGCCGAGACGTTCGGCCCAGTGTGCGGCTTGCGTTTGAAACGCTGGGGCGAGGGCCTGGACATGGATGCGGCAGGCCGCGGGTGACTCGATCATGAAAAAACGCTCAAAAAAGTTAAGGATCGACAAAAACCGCCGATAAACCATTCAACGCGCATTTTGCCAGAGCTGAGCGTCAACCGAAAAAAATGTCAGGCATTCTTCCCACATCGATTGGCTACGTTTCGCCCCATGGCGACTTCAGCCGTCATAACACTCAAGCACTGAGCGGCGTCAGTCACCTGTGGCAGGATTTCTTTGCCCAGGCCCTGGCCGAACAGACGAGTGAAGTGGTGCCTGCCTGTGGCACGTTTCCACCGGTTGACCTGAACAGCCCGGAAGAACCAACCGTTGGCAGCGAGCTGCACGCGCACATCGTCAGCCAGCGTGAGTGCGATGTGGTCGAAACCCAGGTTCGCCCGCCAGAGCCACTGTTCCTGCCGATCGCCGAGTTCGAAATGGAGCTGCTGGACAAGCCGTTCCCACCGTTCCCGCCAGAAGAACTCAAAGCCCAGCAAGAGCAACAGGATTTCGACAGCAGCTGGGTACGCCCGATTGTGATCAACAATGGCCAGCCAGTGCCGGAGCCAGGCCCTGCTCCGCAGAAACGTCCGTTGTACCTGCCGATCGCCGAGTTCGACCTGGACTTGCTGCAGAAGCCTTACCCGCCGTTCCCGCCGGAAGAAATCGTCGAGCAACAGAAAGCCCTGGACTTCGATAATGGCTGGGCGCGCCCGATCGTTCTGCAGAACCTGCGCCTCGCCGCCTGATCCTCAGCGACACACGCTCCAGCGCCCGACATCGACATGAAAGTGATTGCGATGAGCGGCGTTGTAATCCGGGCTCAACACCACACTGAATGACTCGCAGGCGCCGTCACGCAGCTGGCGCAGAAACTCTGCGTCCTGATTCTGCTTGGGCCAATCCTTGAGCACGCTGATCGTGCGTCCGTCAGCCAGGCGGAAACCAGCGATGTCCAGCGCGTCGGCACTCGCATGTCGGCTGAGAGCGCCGCTCTCACGGTTGTAGACATTGCGACAGGCGAAGCTGCCGAGGTGATCGACCCGCGCCACTTTCTGTCCATAAAGCGATTGCGCCGCCGGTTGCAGGGTGTGGTGTTCAAACATTGCGTAGGCCACCGCCAGCGGGCAACTGGCGATGAAACTGCTGCTCAGCGCCACTTCACCGCCCTGCACCCGCAGAGCAGCGATCAGCGGACACTTGGCGCCCGGGCTGTCGGCCTGGGGGCTGACGCGCAGATCCGAGCTGCTCAGCGCCTGTGCGCAAAGCTCGGGATCACTGCGCAGGCGCATGAGTTTGTAACCGGTCAGCCAGTTGGGCGCGGCTTTTATGTCCAATGGCGCCCACGGGTTCCACTGCGGCGGCACCTCCAGCCAGCCGCGCCAGACACTCACCGCTGCGCCACCCATCGCGAGCAACACCCCCCAGAACAGCCAACGTCCCATGCTCAGTCCTTGAAGAATTGATTGGCCTTGGCGTACGGCATCGACTGTGACGTGAAACCAAAGGTGCCGGATTGCTGGATTTCTTCAGCAGCGCGGAAGAGCTCGCCGAACGCCGCCAGCGCCAGTGCCGAGCCGGTGCTGATGCGGCGTACGCCCAGTTCCTCGAGCTGTTGCACGGTCAGTTTCAAACCGCCAGACATCAAAACGTTGATCGGCTTCGGCGCCACGGCTCGCACCACTGCCAGCACTTCTTCGGCGCTGCGCAAACCCGGCGCATAGAGCACGTCGGCACCCGCCGCGGCAAATGCCTGCAAACGGCGAATGGTGTCGTCGAGATCGGGATTACCGTGCAGGTAATTTTCCGCGCGAGCCGTGAGGATGAAGGGAAACGGCAGGGTGCGCACCGCCGCGACGGCGGCTTCAATCCGTGCGACGGCGTGTTCGAAGCAATAGATCGGCGCGTCCGGACGTCCCGTAGCGTCCTCGATCGACCCGCCCACCGCGCCCGCCTCGGCGGCACGGAGAAGACTCTGCGCAGACTCCAGCGGATCATCGGCAAAGCCGTTTTCCAGATCCACCGCCACCGGCAGATCCGTCGCCGCGACAATCGCGCGGACATTGGCCAAGGTCTCGTCGAGACTCAGTGCGCCATCAGCCTTGCCCTGGGAAAACGCGTAACCGGCGCTGGTGGTGGCCAAGGCCTGATAACCAAGACTGGCGAGCATCTTCGCCGAGCCGGCATCCCACGGATTGGGGATGACGAAGATCCTCTGGCGATCATGCAGGGCCTTGAAGGCTTGGGCTTTGAGGAGTTGCTGCTGACTGACTTGGACGTTCATCGACGGGCTCCCGGGCAGAAAAAACCCGCCTCAGAGCAAGCCAAGCTGCTCGGCGGCGGGTTCTCTGTATAGCTCAGGCAGCGCGGGCAAGCCAGGCAAACGTTGCATCAGTTGTGCGTGAAAACGTTGCGCCAGTTTCGCTGCCAACAGGTTGTCGGCGGTATGCAGAAAGACGTAGGGCGTGCGGCCCTCTTCGATCCATTCAGCGACTTTCGCCACCCACGGCACAAGAAACGCATCGTTGGCCTCAAGCTCGGGATGGCCGATGAAACGCACCTGTGGAAACTGCGTGAACGCCGCCGGACGCGTCGGTACACGCGGTTTTTTTGACTGCGCGTGGATCACCGAGGACTCGGTCGACAAGCAGCTGAACAGCGCGCGCGGGTCGAGACAGATGCGCTCGACACCGCGATCCAGCAACAGACGATTGAGCAGACGCTCGCTCTCGCCCTTGGCGAAGAACTGTTCATTGCGCACCTCGACCGCAAGCGGGCAATCCAGTGCATCGATAAACGCCGCGAGCTCCGGCAGACGCTGCGGCGTGAAGCTTTTCGACAGTTGCAGCCACAGCGGCGAAACACGTTCGCCTAACGGCTTGAGTAATTGCAGGAAGGTTTCGGCAGCGGTCAGTTGCTCACGCAAGTCGCCGCTGTGGCTGATGTCGCCGGGGAATTTGGCAGTGAAGCGAAAGTGTGCCGGCATGATCTCGGCCCAGCGCTGGACGGTAGCCGGCGATGGACTGGCGTAGAAGGTGGTGTTGCCTTCGACGGCGTTGAACACCTGGCAGTAGAGAGCGAGAAAGTCGGAGGTTTTTGCGTCTACCGGATACAGATACTCGCGCCAGGCATTTTCGCTCCAGGACGGGCAACCGAGGTAGTAAGGCAGATCCATCAGATATACAGATCGAGGCCCAGCACGTCTGCGTCCCAATCGACAAAACCGGCGGTGCTCAGGTAGCTGGCCAGAGCCATGGCTACGCTCTTCTTCATCGCGCGGTGGTAGATCATGTCTTGTTGACGGGCAGGCAGGTTGCTCAGGCGTTGCGCGGTGGCTTGCGCGGCGCGAGCAGCCAGTTGCTCCTCGCTCGGAAATTCCAGCTCGCCATCGATAATCTCGACGGACTCATCCAGCGCCGCATTGCCTTTACGCGGCTTGCGCTTGATGGGGTAGGACTGAGTGGAAACGCCGTCTATACGCATAATGTCATGCTCGGTATCGATGATGGCAATTTAGCGGCACTTGACCGACTTAGCAAACTGCCGAGTGATAACTAGAACACATAAAGCGCAAAAGGTTTTAAGCGAGGGGGCAGAAACTGACGATTGGCGATATTTGTATGTGACCAGCGAACCTGTGGGAGCGAGCCTGCTCGCGAAGGGTCCAGCACATTCAACACATGCATTGACTGACCAGAAGCCTTCGCGAGCAGGCTCGCTCCTACAGGAGAAACTGTCGAATCATCGGGCTTTCGGGGTGGCTACTTTATCGCGCAGGTAGACCGGCTGGGCGTCATCTGCCGGGATCGCCTCACCGCGCTCCCAGGCGAAACGCGCCAGGGTCAACAGGTCTTCGGCGTGGGGCAGCATGCCGGCGTCGGAGCCGCTCAGATTGACCGCAATGCGCTCGCCGTAGCCCCAACCGGTACCGGCACCGAACCAGTCACCTGTGGCACCGGCCGGTAGCGCAGCCACCTCCGGCGGCAACACCGCTTCGGCACCAACCAGACGCATCTCCCCCGCCGTCTCGCGATAGCAGCCCCAATACACTTCGTCCATCCGCGCATCGATCGCAGCCGCGACCTGGCTTACACCCTGCTCACGAAAGGCACGCTGCGCCAGCACGGCAAGGTTGGATACCGGCAATACCGGACGATCCAGAGCAAAGGCCAAACCCTGCACCACACCGATGGCAATGCGCACACCGGTGAACGCGCCCGGGCCACGGCCGAAGGCAATTGCGTCGACAGCTTGCAACGTGGTGCCCGCATCGGCGAGCAATTGCTGGATCATCGGCAGCAGCTTCTGCGCATGCAGACGCGGGATCACCTCGTAATGGCTCGTGACCTTGCCGTCATGCAGCAAGGCAACGGAGCAAGCTTCAGTCGCGGTGTCCAGGGCCAGCAAGGTGCTCATCGATGTTTCCAAAACAGGGGTGGGGAAAAAAGTGCGTCAGTATAAACAACTACGGCCCGCAAGCGGGCCGTGGATGATGCAGCCGATCAGACTTTTCAGCTCAGCGCGGCCAACACCTTGGCGGTGATTGCATCGACCGAACCCACGCCTTCGATGTGGCTGTACTTTGGCTTGCCGCCGTTGCTGGCGGAAAGGTTCTTATAGAAATCCACCAGCGGTTTGGTCTGCGAATGGTAGACCGACAGGCGATGACGCACGGTTTCTTCGGTGTCGTCCTTGCGCTGCACCAGCTCTTCGCCGGTGATGTCGTCCTTGCCAGCCAGTTTCGGCGGGTTGTAGACGATGTGGTAAACGCGGCCGCTGGCTTCGTGAACACGGCGACCGGCGATGCGCTGGACGATTTCTTCGTCTTCAACAGCGATTTCAACCACAGCGTCCAGCTCGACGCCGGCAGTGACCAGCGCTTCAGCCTGCGGAATGGTGCGCGGGAAGCCGTCGAACAGGAAACCTTTGGCGCAATCAGGTTGAGCGATGCGGTCCTTGACCAGCGCGATGATCAGGTCATCCGACACCAGGCCGCCGGCATCCATGATGCTCTTGGCTTGCACGCCCAGTGGAGTGCCAGCCTTGACCGCAGCGCGCAGCATGTCGCCGGTGGAGATTTGCGGAATGCCGAATTTCTCGGTGATGAACTTTGCCTGAGTACCTTTACCGGCCCCGGGAGCTCCCAGCAGAATGACGCGCATCGATGTGCTCCTCAATTTTTTATATAAAAGCTTTACAAAACAAAGGATTCGCTCGTAACAGGCGGATCCTGAAAATACGGGTCGTGGCCGCACAAACGGCCAAAGGCTGATCAAGATACACAGCAGGCTGCGCCCACACAAGACGCCAAAAGTCGGAGAAACCGACGCCCGCCGTGACCTCGCGACGCGGTAACCCAAGTCGCAACCCCATCAATAACTGTCGCTTCGCGGCACTTTCCTACGCCAGGAGAAGCGGCATCCGACCCTTGTCGCGAACGCCGCCAGAGGTGCTCAGCAACCTTAGCCGGTATTGCGCAATCCGGCGGCAATCCCTGCTACAGACACCAGCAGCGCCTGTTCCACCGGGCTGCCCTGCTCGACATCCTGCTGCCGCGAACGCGCCAACAGCTCGGCCTGCAATAGATGCAGCGGGTCGAGGTAGGTGTTGCGCAAGCGGATGAATTCGAGGGTGTCCGGGCTGTGCGCCAGCAGTTGGGACTGCCCGGTCAGACCGAGCACGACGGTGCACGCCTGCGACAATAGGTCGCGTAACTGCGCGCCCAACGGCAGCAGATCGGCTTCGACCAAACGTTCGTCATAGGACTGCGCGATATCCGCGTCGGCCTTGGCCAGAACCATTTCCAGCATGTCGATACGAGTGCGGAAGAACGGCCACTGTTCGCGCATCTGCCCCAGCAACTCACCTTCGCCGCGCTCCAGCGCTTTGCTCAGCGCAGTCTCCCAACCCAGCCAGGCCGGCAGCATCAGTCGCGTTTGGGTCCAGCCGAAGATCCACGGGATCGCCCGCAGGCTTTCGATACCGCCGGCACGGCGTTTGGCCGGGCGACTGCCGAGCGGCAAACGTCCCAGCTCCTGCTCTGGGGTCGACTGACGGAAGTACTCAACGAATTGCGGATTTTCCCGCACCACCTGGCGGTAAGCGCTGACACCGTCCGCCGCCAATTCGTCCATCAGATGGCGCCATTCCGGAGTCGGCGGCGGTGGTGGCAACAAGGTCGCTTCGAGCACGGCGGCCAGATACAGATTGAGGTTTTGCTCGGCGATGTCCGGCAGGCCGAATTTGAAACGAATCATTTCGCCCTGTTCGGTAGTCCGGAAACGCCCGGCCACCGAACCCGGTGGTTGCGACAGAATCGCCGCATGCGCCGGACCGCCGCCACGGCCAACGGTGCCGCCACGACCGTGGAACAGCAGCAGTTCGACTTGCTGCTCACGGCAGATTTCCACCAGGCGCTCCTGCGCGCGATATTGCGCCCACGCCGCAGCAGTGGTGCCGGCGTCCTTGGCCGAGTCGGAATAGCCGATCATCACTTCCTGCGGGCCATGCAAACGCGCGCGATAGCCCGGCAATAGCAGCAGACGTTCCATCACCGGTCCGGCGTTGTCGAGGTCGGCGAGGGTTTCGAACAGCGGCACCACGCGCATCGGCCGCAGTACGCCGGATTCCTTGAGCAGCAGTTGCACCGCGAGCACGTCGGAAGCGGCGCCGGCCATGGAGATCACGTAGGAGCCCAGCGACGCAGCGGGCGCGGCGGCGATTTCCTTGCAGGTGTTGAGCACTTCGGCGGTGTCCGCCGATGGTTTGAAATGCGCGGGCAGCAACGGTCGACGGTTGCTCAGCTCCTCGGTGAGGAAGTTGATGCGCTGTTCTTCATCCCAATCTTCGTAGCGGCCGAGGCCGAGGTAATCGGTGATTTCGGTCATTGCCGAGCTGTGCCGGGTCGAATCCTGACGCACATCGAGGCGCACCAGAAACAGGCCGAACGTCACCGCCCGACGCAGGCAATCGAGCAACGGCCCGTCGGCGATGACGCCCATGCCGCACTCGTGCAGCGAGTTGAAACACAACTGCAAAGGCTCGAGCAGGTCGCGATTGTCGTGCAGCACATCGGCGGTTGCCGGGGTCGGCGCGGTCAATGCAGCGTGCGCCCAGTTGCGTGTGGCGCGCAGGCGTTCGCGCAATTGTTTGAGCACTGCGCGATAAGGTTCGGCGCTGTCGCCGGCCTTGGCCTTCAGCGCATTGCTGGCCTGCTGCATCGACAGTTCGGCAGCCAGATGATCGACGTCGCGCAGGTACAAGTCAGCGGCCATCCAGCGCGCCAGCAGCAAGACTTCACGAGTGACGGCGGCGGTGACATTGGGATTGCCGTCACGGTCGCCGCCCATCCATGAGGCGAAGCGGATCGGCGCGGCTTCCAGCGGCAAGCGCAGACCCGTGGCGGCGAACAGCGCCTGATCGGCCTTGCGCATATGGTTGGGGATCGCCTGCCACAACGAATGCTCGATCACCGCAAAGCCCCATTTGGCTTCATCGACCGGCGTCGGGCGGGTGCGGCGGATTTCTTCGGTGTGCCAGGCTTCGGCGATCAGCCGTTGCAGTTTGCTCTGGATCTGCTCGCGCTCGGCGCTGGTCAGGTCGCGATGGTCCTGCGCCGCCAGTTGCGCGGCGATCGCGTCGTACTTCTGGATCAACGTGCGTCGCGCCACTTCGGTCGGGTGCGCGGTCAGCACCAGTTCGATTTCCAGCCGCGCCAGCTGCCGGGCCAGAGATTCGGCGCTGTGCCCTTCACTGCGCAGGCGCGCGAGCAGTTCCGGCAATACCCGCGATTCGAACGGCGCCGGTTGCGACTCCTCGCGGCGATGGATCAGCTGATATTGCTCGGCGATGTTGGCCAGGTTGAGAAACTGGTTGAAGGCCCGCGCGACCGGAAGCAATTCGTCTTCACTCAATTGATTGAGGCTGGCGCTCAGTTCAGCGTCCATCGAGCCGCGCCGGTCGGCCTTGGCGCCCTTGCGAATCTGCTCGATCTTTTCGAGGAACGCCTCGCCGTACTGGTCTCGAATGGTGTTGCCCAACAGCTCTCCGAGCAGGTGAACATCTTCGCGCAAGCGTGCATCAATATCGGTCATCAGCAGTTCTCCAGCGGTAATCGGGGACAGCGCAGAAACGAATGCTTTGCCAGAGAGTGCCGCTCTGCGCCGCTTCTTACAAGCAGGCGACGAATTGACTTTAAACCTTGCCGGCGAAAGCTAGTCTCAACAGTAAGCCGTACGACGGCCCGCCGCCGGCGCTGCCGGACACTCACCCAGGCCTGCCATCAGCAGGCGCTAAATGAGGTCATCATGAAAATTCGTGAACTCGCCCAGCATTGGGAAGAAAACGCCAAAGGTCGCCTGACCGACACCGGCTACACGATTCATCTGGACGTCGAGGCCGCCGCGCGCCTGGCGGCAATTGCCGAGATGTATCCCAAACGTCATCCCGAGGAACTGCTCGGCGAACTGATCGGCGCCGCGCTTGAGGAGTTCGAGGCGAGCCTGCCGTACGTGAAGGGTTCAACGGTGGTGGCGACCGATGAGGAAGGTGATCCGTTGTATGAGGATGTCGGCCCGACGCCGCGTTTTCTGGCGTTGTCGCGACGGCATCTGCATGATTTGTCCTCGGCTGAGAACAAGCAGAAGCACTGATTCGACACACATCAAAACCGTGGGAGCGAGCCTGCTCGCGAATGCGGATTTTCATTCAGCATTTGCGCTGACTGACACATCTCATTCGCGAGCAGGCTCGCTCCCACATAGGCTGTATTCCAGTTCGAAAATTGTTTTATCAACGGACAAATTACACCCGCGCGTACCGCTCCAAACCGCTAAAGTTCCCGTCCCAGAGCCTTGTCCAAACGGTCAATTTAATTTTTGGCGATAGGCCATCTTTTCTGAACTTTTCAAAAATGCCGCCGGTCGGAACAGGTAACCACGCCTGGAACGAGCGTTTCAATTCGCGTCTACAAGCGATGCTTTCGTCTCCTCTGCCAGGATGGATTCAGTTGTATTTTCAGGAGATGCCTAATGGAGTTGAAGACCATGAAAACCCAAACCTCGTTTTCCCACCTGCGCGGTCTGAAACTGGCCGCTCTGGCCATCGGCACCAGCTTCGTACTGGCCGGTTGCGCCGGTAATCCTCCGACCGAGCAGTACGCTGTCACTCAATCGGCCGTCAACAGCGCCGTCAGCGCTGGCGGTACCGAATTCGCTGCGGTGGAAATGAAGCAGGCTCAGGACAAACTGAAACAAGCTGAAATCGCCATGCACGACAAGAAGTATGACGAGGCCCGTCGCCTGTCCGAACAGGCTGAATGGGACGCTCGCGTCGCTGAACGCAAGGCTCAGGCCGCCAAGGCCGAACAGGCTGTGAAGGATTCCCAGAAAGGTGTTCAGGAACTGCGTCAGGAAAGCCAGCGCACTGTGCAGTAAGCGCGCATCCCGACCGCAAAGCTGAAACTCTTACCGATAGAAAGGACGACAAATTATGCGTAAGCAACTGATGATTCCCGCTCTTCTGGCCGCAAGCGTTGCACTGGCTGCCTGCTCCACCCCGCCTAACCCGAACCTGGAACAGGCGCGCACCAACTACGCCGGCCTGCAGGCCAACCCACAGGCGAGCAAAGTCGCGGCACTGGAAACCAAAGACGCCAGCGATTACCTGGACAAGGCCGACAAGGCTTATCTGGACAAGGAAGACGCCGCCAAGGTCGACCAACTGGCTTACCTGACCAACCAGCGCGTCGAAGTGGCCAAGCAGACAATCGCTCTGCGCACCGCTGAAAACAACCTGAAAAACGCCGCAGCCCAACGTGCCCAGGCCCGTCTGGATGCCCGTGACCAGCAGATCAAACAGCTGCAGGACAGCCTCAACGCCAAGCAGACTGATCGCGGTACGCTGGTGACTTTCGGTGACGTGCTGTTCGCCACCAACAAGGCTGATCTGAAATCCAGCGGCCTGGTGAACATCAACAAACTGGCGCAATTCCTTCAGGAAAACCCGGATCGCAAAGTGATCGTCGAGGGTTACACCGACAGCACCGGCACCGCGAGCTACAACCAGTCGCTGTCCGAGCGCCGCGCGACTTCCGTGCAGATGGCTCTGATCAAGATGGGCGTCGATCCTTCGCGCATCGTTGCCCAGGGTTATGGCAAGGAATATCCGGTAGCGGATAACGGCAGCGTTTCGGGTCGTGCGATGAACCGTCGTGTGGAAGTGACCATCTCCAACGACAACCAGCCAGTAGCACCGCGTTCTTCGGTGAGCTCGAACTAAGCTTCACCCGGTAACGCAAAAGCCCCGCCTGACTTGATCAGGCGGGGCTTTTTCATGCACGACCAGAGATTCCGTGTGGGAGCGAGCCTGCTCGCGAAAGCGGAGTGTCATTCACATCAATGTTGAAGGTGAAACCGTATTCGCGAGCAGGCTCGCTCCCACATTTGATGGGGTTACTGCTCAAGCTTCTGCGGAGTTTCCTCACCCATGCAACGCACAGCTTTCTTCTGCGCATTAACCAGCACCCCGGTCAGGCCTTTCTGTTCGGTATCGAACAGCACCAGCACGCCATCAATGCACTGCGCCACTTGCGGCGCAGGTGTCAGCGAGACTTTGTAGTCCTCGCCCGGCACGGTCTTGAGCATGGTGAATTCGCTGAGCAGCAACGCATCCTCCGGCTTGGCAAAGTGCAGGTAGCCGTAGTACCACAGCGCCCCGACGGTGCCGAGGATGCTGCAGATACCGGTGATGATCAGTGGGATGGCGTTACGTTCTTCACTCATTGCGGACTCTCATCTTCAGAATTCGGGGCTTTCGGATAATTGGGGATTTCGCCGAGGCGGCGCAGGCCGTCGAAGTGTTCGGGGTCGTCGAGATAGCGCAGCATGACCTGACGCCACACCGGGTCGCCGAAGGTCTGCACATGACCACCACGGGTCAGCTGCAACACGCGCGGCGGCGGCGCTGCCTGATACAGGCGAATGCCATTGGCCATCGGCACCAGCGGATCGTCGATGCTGTGGAAGATCAGCTTCGGCACGCCGGTCAGCTGCGCCATCGAGTTGATTGCGCTGTCGCCGTCCGGCACCAACCACGACAGCGGCACTTGCAATGGCCAGGTCAGCCACGAAGTGCTGAGGGCGAATTGGCCGACACTGCGATAACTGGCCGGCACGCCATCCAGTACCAGGGCCTTGAGTTGTTTTTGCCGCTCCGGGTGCTGCGCCAGCCAATGCACCGACATCGCGCCGCCCAGACTCTGCCCGAGCAGCACCAGCGGTTTGCCTTTGACCTCGGGCGCGTTGTCGAGCCAGGCGAACGCGGCGTCGATGTCCTGGTAGATCGCCGGCAGGCTCGGCTTGCCCTCGGACAAACCGTAGCCGCGATAGTCGACCAACAAGACCTGATAGCCGTTCTTCGGCAACCACCAGCTGCCGCCCAGATGCATCGGCAGATTGCCGCCGTTGCCGTGCAGATGCAGGACCGTGCCTTTGACCTCGACGCCAGGTTTGGCCGGCAGCCACCAGGCGTTGAGCTTCAAGCCATCGGCGGTGATCAGGGTGACGGTGCGGTATTCGAGTTTGGCCTTGTCCGGGGTGAAGATCTGGCCCGGTTCCGGGTAGAACAGCAGCGAACTGCAACCACCGAGGGTCAAGAGCAGGCAAAGGATGCCGAGGATTCTCATCCGGTGAAACCTCGCAAAGAAGAGAACTGAACACAAATCAAACCTGTGGGAGCGAGCCTGCTCGCGAAAGCGGTGTATCAGCCGACATCAATGTTGAAGGTGAAATCGCATTCGCGAGCAGGCTCGCTCCCACAAGGGGTTCGGTGGTGGGTCTAGAGGATATTGGAGTAATCCGCCTCAATCCGGTCCAGGCTCAAATGGTTGAGGAAGTTGGAGAAACACATCCACGCCGACAACGCATTCAAGTCCCGGAACTGGTCCGGCAGATATTTCGGCGGCACCACCAGTCCTTCGTCCACCAGTTGGCGCAAGGTCCGCATGTCTTCCAGTGTGGTCTTGCCACAGAACAACAGCGGAATCTGCTCGAGCTTGCCCTTGCGCACGGCCAACTGAATGTAGTTGTAAACCATGATGAAGCCCTTGAGGTAGGACAAGTCTTTGGTGAATGGCAGACCGGTCGGCGTCGAGCCACGGAACACCCGGCTGGCATTGCCGTAGCTTTCGGCCATCTCGAAACCCTGCTCGCGGAAAAATTCGTAGATCTGCAAAAAGTCCGCGCCCTCCTCGACCATATGAATCGCACGGGTGCGGTTAGTCAGTTTGCGCAGGCGACTCGGGTAAGAGGCGAAGGTGATGATTTCCATCAGGATCGCCAGGCCTTCCTGGGTCACCGTCGACGAAGGCGGGCCTTTCGACAGGAAGGTGCAGATCGGCTGATTCAAGCCATTGAGTGTGGTGCCGACGTGCACCAGGCCTTCGTGGACTTCCAATGCACGGACGTCGCGGTCGTTGAACAGCGCGTCGGTGCGGATCTTGATGTAGTCAGCGCCTGCGGCGGCATCCGCGACGATGCCGTCGGATTCGAACACGCGAATGGTTTCTTCGGCCTCACCGAATACCTTGTTCAGTCGGGTTTGCAGCAGATGCACCGCGTCTTTGGCGGTGAGGATTTTCGGCTCGTCCTTCAGATCGCCGCGCCCGTCGATGTTGTTCAGGTAGTCGGACATCATCAGGCCGAGGTCGGCGAGGGTCGGGTCACCGGCGTGGAAGGCATCGGACGCCGCGCCGTACAGCTCCTGCGAGATCAGGCCGAAGTCCTCGGTGCCGCGCGCTTCGAGCATGCGCACCACCATGCGGTATTCCTTGCACATGCGCCGCATGATCTGCCCGACCGGGTTGAACTGGCCGAGCTGGCGGGTGATGTCACGCTCGATGTTCTGGAATTCCAGTTTGACCTGGCTCGAATCGAACGACAGCGGGCGGTTGAGGTAGTAGTCGCGATCCACCGCCGGCATTTCCTTGCCTTTGGCCTTGAGGAAGCCCTTGCGCACGTTGTCGTCCCACTTGACCGCATCGAGCACGCGGATCGGCGTCTGCGCCAGCACAATGCGATCGGACAACATGCGTATCGTCTGCTGGTAATCGTCCACCCGAAACTCCTGTAGAAAACGTGACGTGCTGAAACTCAGTCTTTTGATCGTTCCCACGCTCTGCGTGGGAATGTCGCCCGGGACGCTCCGCGTCCCTTTTTGCTGCGTGACGCAGAGCGTCACAGGATGCATTCCCACGCGGAGCGAGGGAGCGATCATCAACGGCTCGCTCCCACGAGGTGTAGCGTGAAACGCTAGACCGACGCCAGCACCAGGTGCATATACCGCGTCAGAATCCCGAGCATGTCCTCTTCGGCCAGAGGCTCGGCGTCGTTGAGCAGGCCCTGATATTCCATCCGCCCGATAATCGCCGTCAACACCTTGGCATCCTGCTGCGGTTCACGCGAGCCCAGTACCTGGAACAACTGGCAGGTGCCCTGCAGCAGAATCTGCTGGTGCGAGCGCACCAGAATGGCCAGACGCGGGTTGAGCAGCGCTTCCTGGCGGAACGCCTGCTCGGCCATCAGATGCTCGCGCCGATTGATCAATTGCCGGTGCACGTAATCGGCCATCAGCCGCGCGATGTCATCGGCCAGTTGCGAGCGCGACTCCGGGCTGCCGTCGGCGCTGACCACCATTTCGCGCAACAGACCCTCGTTATTGATCCACAACTTGGCCATGTACGCCGCGCTGCGTTCAACGTATTGGGCGAAGGTATCGGTGAGCAGGTCATCGATGTCCTTGAAGTAATACGTGGTCGCCGACAGCGGCACGCCGGCCTCCGCCGCGACCGCACGATGGCGCACGGCACGCACGCCGTCGCGCACGACAATGCGCATCGCGGCGTCGAGAATGTCCTGGCGACGCTGCTCACTGCCCTGTCGGCTGGCCTTGCGGCCCTGGTACTGAACACTTTCAGCGACCGCAGTGGCGATACCCGCTGCACCTTCTTGAGCTAATGCACCCATCACGACAGCACTTCCTCTACTAATGCCAAATTAACCAATTGATACATTTGTACCAGACAGGCAATAAAAAGCCGCCTGTTTTAGGCGGCTTTTTAACTGAAACGTTTACGCTTGCGGTCGCATGTGCGGGAACAGGATCACATCGCGGATCGACGGCGAGTTGGTGAGCAACATCACCAGACGATCGATGCCGATACCTTCGCCGGCGGTTGGCGGCATGCCGTACTCCAGCGCACGGACGAAGTCGGCGTCGTAGTGCATGGCTTCGTCGTCGCCGGCGTCCTTGTCGGCCACCTGCGCCATGAAGCGCTCGGCCTGGTCTTCGGCGTCGTTCAACTCGGAGTAGGCGTTGGCGATTTCACGACCACCAATGAACAGCTCGAAGCGGTCGGTGACGTTCGGGTTCTCGTCGTTACGACGGGCCAGCGGCGACACTTCGAACGGGTACTGAGTGATGAAGTGCGGCTGCTCCAGCTTGTGCTCGACCAGTTCTTCGAAAATCATCACCTGCAATTTGCCCAGCCCCTCGAAGCCCAGCACCTTGGCGCCGGCCTTCTTGGCGATGGCGCGAGCCTTGTCGATGTCGTTCAGATCATCGGCAGTCAGCTCAGGGTTGTACTTGAGGATCGAGTCGAACACTGACAGACGCACGAACGGCTCGCCGAAGTGGAACACCTTGTCGCCGTACGGCACGTCGGTGCTGCCCAGTACCAGCTGCGCCAGCTCGCGGAACAGTTCTTCGGTCAGGTCCATGTTGTCTTCGTAATCGGCGTACGCCTGATAGAACTCCAACATGGTGAACTCAGGGTTGTGACGAGTCGAAACGCCTTCGTTACGGAAGTTGCGGTTGATCTCGAAGACCTTTTCAAAACCGCCAACCACCAGACGCTTCAGATACAGCTCTGGTGCGATACGCAGGAACATTTCCATGTCCAGCGCGTTGTGGTGAGTTTCGAACGGCTTGGCTGCGGCGCCGCCGGGAATGGTCTGCAGCATCGGCGTTTCGACTTCGAGGAAGTCGCGCTTCATCAGGAAGCTGCGGATGTGCGCGATCACTTGCGAACGCACGCGGAAGGTCTGGCGCACGTCTTCGTTGACGATCAGGTCGACGTAACGCTGGCGGTAGCGCTGTTCGGTGTCGGTCAGGCCGTGGTGCTTGTCCGGCAGCGGGCGCAGCGACTTGGTCAGCAGGCGCACGTTGGTCATTTCAACGTACAGGTCGCCCTTGCCGGAACGCGCCAGGGTGCCTTCGGCGGCAATGATGTCGCCCATGTCCCAGGTTTTCACCTCGGCCAGGGTATCTTCGGACAGCGTCTTGCGGTTGACGTAGACCTGAATGCGTCCGGTCATGTCCTGGATCACCATGAACGAGCCACGGTTGAGCATGATGCGACCGGCAACCTTGACCGGGATTGCAGCCTCTGCCAGCTCTTCCTTGGTCTTGTCCGCGTACTGTTTCTGCAAGGCATCGCAGTAGTTGTCGCGGCGGAAGTCGTTCGGGAAGGCATTGCCCTTGGCGCGCTCGGCAGCAAGCTTTTCCTTGCGCAGGGCGATCAGGGAGTTTTCTTCCTGTTGCAGGGCTTGCGGGTCGAGTTGTAGGTCGCTCATGTCTTTAAGTATTCCATCAGGTTCGTTGCCCCCAGCCTTCGGCTGGGGATCGCGGGCGAGCCCGCTCCCACAGAGGGTGTTACAGGCCGGATTTCAGGCTGGCTTCCAGATACTCGTCGATGTCGCCGTCGAGCACCTTGTCGCAATCGCTGCGTTCGATGTTGGTACGCAGATCCTTGATCCGCGAGGCATCGAGCACGTAAGAGCGGATCTGGTGACCCCAGCCGATGTCCGACTTGGTGTCTTCCAGCGCCTGCGAGGCCGCATTGCGCTTCTGCATTTCCTGCTCGTACAACTTGGCCCGCAGCATTTTCATCGCGGTGTCCTTGTTGGCGTGCTGGGAGCGCTCGTTCTGGCAGCTGACCACGGTGTTGGTCGGTACGTGGGTGATACGTACGGCCGAGTCGGTGGTGTTTACGTGCTGACCACCGGCACCGGAGGAACGATAGGTGTCGATCCGCAGGTCTGCCGGGTTGATTTCGATTTCCACCTTGTCATCGATCTCTGGCGAGACGAAAACCGCGGAAAACGAGGTGTGACGACGGTTGCCGGAGTCGAACGGGCTCTTGCGCACCAGACGGTGCACGCCGATCTCGGTACGCAGCCAGCCAAAGGCGTATTCGCCCTTGATGTGCACGGTCGCGCCCTTGATCCCGGCGACTTCACCGGCGGACAGTTCCATGATGGTCGCGTCGAAACCGCGTTTGTCGGCCCAGCGCAGGTACATGCGCAACAGGATGTTGGCCCAGTCCTGCGCTTCGGTACCGCCGGAACCGGCCTGGATGTCCAGGTAGGCGTTGTTCGGGTCCATTTCATGGCTGAACATGCGGCGGAATTCCAGCTTGGCCAGATTTTCCTCGAGACGAGCCAGCTCGGCGACGACATCGCCCACTGCGCCTTCGTCGTTCTCTTCGACGGCCATGTCCAGCAGGTCGCGGCAATCGGCCAGACCGCCGTTCAGTTCGTCGAGGGTGTCGACGATCTGCGCCAGCGCGGCACGCTCGCGGCCCAGCTCCTGGGCGTATTCAGGTTTGTTCCAGACACTCGGATCTTCAAGCTCGCGGTTGACCTCGGTCAGACGCTCATGCTTTTGATCGTAGTCAAAGATACCCCCGAATAGTTTCGGAGCGCTCGGACAGGTCCTTGATGGTGTTCAGGATCGGGTTGATTTCCATGACGGGCAGCACTCGTTGGCGAACTTTTGAAAGCCGGCGAGTATAACGTAAACAGGCTGTCGCGGCAGCCCGTCTGGCGGTGAATGGGCCGAGATTGCTGCCCTCACCCTAGCCCTCTCCCGGAGGGAGAGGGGACCGATCGGGGGATATTTGAAACATACGCCGAAATAGAATGGCTTCGCCGAATCCGTGATCGCCAAGCCTGAAGATCCACAATCGCTGCGATCTCTCAGGTCGATGTCTGGCCCGAGACACCTCGGTCGGCCCCCTCTCCCTCCGGGAGAGGGCTGGGGTGAGGGCATCGGCCGTTACTCGATCCCGACCTGATTGCGCCCATTGTTCTTGGCCAGATACAACCCGCGATCCGCCGCCGAAATCAGCAGCCGGCAGTCACTCCCCGCCTGGGGCACCATGGTCGCCAGACCAATGCTGATGGTCAGACTGGAGCCCTCGTCCGGTGTGTTGTGCGGAATCTTCAACGCCGCCACAGTCTGGCGCAGTTTTTCGGCCAACAGCCGCGCGCCGCCCGGCGAGGTGTTCGGCAGCACCAGCACAAACTCCTCGCCGCCGTAACGCGCCGGCAGATCCGACGGTCGCGAGCTGGCGTCACGGATGGCTGCGGCGACCTTGCGCAACGCTTCATCGCCTTCAACGTGGCCAAAACTGTCGTTGTAAGACTTGAAGTAATCGACGTCGATCATCAGCAGTGAAAGCTGCGTCTGATCGCGCAGCGAACGGCGCCACTCCAGTTCCAGGTACTCGTCAAAGTGACGACGGTTGGACAGCCCGGTCAGGCCATCGGAGTTCATCAGCCGTTGCAGCACCAGATTGGTGTCGAGCAACTGCTGCTGGCTGACCCGCAACGCACGGTACGCGGCGTCGCGTTGCAGCAATGTCATGTAGGAACGCGAGTGGTAGCGAATGCGCGCGACCAGTTCGATGGTGTCCGGCAGCTTCACCAGATAGTCGTTGGCGCCAGCGGAAAACGCCGCGCTCTTGATCAGCGGGTCTTCCTTGGTCGAGAGGACGATGATCGGGATGTCCTTGGTCGCCGGATGATTGCGGTATTCGCGCACCAGGCTCAGGCCATCGAGGCCGGGCATCACCAGATCCTGCAGGATCACCGTCGGCTTGATCCGCACCGCCTGGGCGATGGCCTGCTGCGGGTCGGAGCAGAAGTGGAAGTCGATGTTTTCCTGATTCGACAGCCCACGGCGCACCGCTTCGCCGATCATCGCCTGATCATCCACCAACAACACCATGGCGGCGTTCTCGTCGGTTTTAATGTCGTCGATCTGTAAATCATTCATGAGCGGTCACCTGAGTACTGCGGGGGCCTGGATTGCCGATCAACCTGTTCATTTGGGGAAAATCTCCAGCAATCGTGGCGCTATCTTTTCCAGCGGGCGGATTTCCACCGCGGCATCGATCGCCGCGGCAGCCTTGGGCATGCCGTACACCGCACTGCTGTGCTGATCCTGGGCGATGGTCAAATAACCCTGCTGGCGCATGAGCTTAAGCCCTTGCGCGCCATCGCGCCCCATCCCGGTCAATAAAACCCCGACGGCGTCACCGTTCCAGTAACTGGCGACGCTCTCGAAAAACACGTCGATCGAGGGGCGATAGATCTCGTTGACCGGTTCGGCGGTGTAGGCCAGCGTGCCGTTTTTCAACAGGCGAATATGGTGATTGGTCCCGGCCAGCAGCACCGCGCCACTTTGCGGCGGCTCGCCTTCACGGGCCAGACGCACATCGAGGCCGCTGGCGCTGGCCAGCCATTCGGCCATGCCGGCGGCGAACACCTGATCGACATGCTGCACCAGCACGATCGCGGCGGGAAAATCCTTCGGCAGGCCTTTGAGCAACACTTCCAGCGCCGCCGGCCCACCGGCAGACGAACCGATCGCCACCAGCCGCTGACGTGACGGCGAACTGCGCGGCGAACTCGGCGCCGGGCGCGCACGTGGCGCCTTGTCGCCGATCAGCCAGCCGATGTTGAGGATCTTGCGCAACAACGGCGCCGCCGCTTCCTGGGCATTGCCGGCGCCAATGGCCGGCGTGTCGACCACGTCCAGCGCGCCGTGGCCCATGGCCTCGAACACGCGGTGCACGTTCTGTTGACGATCTACGGTAACGATGACAATCGCGCACGGCGTCTCGGCCATGATCCGCCGCGTGGCTTCGACGCCGTCCATGATCGGCATGATCAGGTCCATCAGAATCAGATCCGGGGTGTATTCGGCGCAGCGTTGCACCGCCTCGGCGCCGTTGCTGGCGACCCAGATCACCTGATGCGCCGGCTCGAAGGCCAACGCTCGGCGCAGAGCCTCCACCGCCAGGGGCATGTCGTTGACGATTGCGATCCTCATGTCCGCGCTCCTCCGATGAGCTCGACCACTGCATCGAGCAGGGCGTCGTCATGAAAACTGGCTTTGGCTAGATAATAGTCGGCGCCGGCATCCAGTCCACGGCGGCGGTCTTCTTCGCGATCCTTGTACGACACGACCATCACCGGCAGCGATTGCAGACGGTTGTCGCGGCGCAGCAGCGTGACCAGCTCGATGCCGTCCATGCGCGGCATGTCGATGTCGGTGATCAGCAGATCGAAGTTCTCCGAACGCAGCGCATTCCAGCCGTCCATGCCGTCCACCGCCACCGCGACGTCGTAGCCACGATTGAGCAGCAGTTTGCGTTGCAGCTCGCGCACGGTCAGCGAATCGTCGACCACCAAGACTCGCTTGCGCGCCGCTTCGGCAGCTTGATTGCCGTGGCGGGCAATGCGCTCCAGGCGCCCGGTATTGAGCAGTTTGTCCACCGAACGCAGCATGTCTTCGACATCGACGATCAGCACCACCGAACCATCATCGAGCAAGGCCCCGGCGGAGATGTCCTGAACCTTGCCCAGACGCTCGTCCAGCGGCAACACCACCAGCGTGCGCTCACCCACGAAACGCTCGACCGCCACCCCGTAAATCGCCTCGCGCTCGCGTATCACCACGACTTTCAGGGTAGCGCCATCGTTCTGACTGGCCGGGCGATTGAGCAACTGGCTGGCCGCGACCAGCCCGACATGCTGGCCTTCGTGCCAGAAATGCTGACGCCCCTCGACCTGCACAATGTCTTCCGGCGCCAGATCGCACATGCGTTCGATGTGCGCCAGCGGGAACGCGTAAGCCTCTTCACCGACTTCCACCACCAGACTGCGCACCACCGAAAGCGTCAACGGCACCTCCAGATGGAAACGGCTGCCCTCGCCCGCCGTCTGCTCCAGCACCACGGCCCCGCGCAATTGGCGGACCATATGCTGAACAGCGTCCAGGCCGACGCCACGCCCGGACACTTCGGTAACCTTGTCGCGCAGGCTGAATCCCGGCAGAAACAGGAAGGTCAGCAGTTCTTCTTCGCTCAATTGCGCTGCGGTTTCGGCTGGGGATAACTGCCGTTCGACGATGCTGCGGCGGACTTTCTCCAGATCGACGCCACCGCCGTCATCGCTCAATTCCAGCACCAGCAAACCGGCCTGATGGGAAGCGCGCAGGCGAATAAGGCCCTCTTCCGGCTTGCCCTTGAGCAGGCGTTGTTCCGGGGATTCGATGCCGTGATCGACGGCGTTGCGCAGCAAATGAGTCAGCGGCGCTTCGAGCTTTTCCAGCACATCGCGATCGACCTGGGTTTTCTCGCCTTCGATCTCCAGGCGCACCTGCTTGCCGAGGCTGCGACCGAGGTCGCGAACCATGCGCGCCTGCCCGCTCAACACGTCGGCGAACGGGCGCATGCGACAGGCCAGCGCGGTGTCATAGAGCACTTGCGCGCGCTGACTGGCCTGCCAGGCGAATTCGTCGAGTTCGGCGTTTTTCTCGCTGAGCAGTTGCTGCGACTCGGCGAGCAAACGTCGCGCATCTTCCAGCGACTCGAGCGCTTCCAGGCTCAGCGCATGCTCCTTCAGGTGCACATTGAGATTTTCCAGTGCGCGCAGGCCGTTGTTCTGCATGCGTTTGAGGCGCTGCATGGTCGCCAGGTGCGGCTTGAGACGCTGGGTTTCCACCAGCGATTTGCTCGACAGATCGAGCAGGCTGTTCAGGCGCTCGGCGGTAACGCGCAAGACGCGCTCGCCGCTCTCGGTGGTGCGTTTGTTTTTGTGCGGAGTCGGCTCGGCGGGCTCGTCCATGATCGGCGCTGTCGCTGTTGGCGCTGGCTCGATCGACAACTCGGCCATCGGCGGCGTGGCAACCACAGCGGCTGGCGCCGACGGATCGAGCAAACGTCCCATCAGCGTCACGTAGGCTTCAATGTCAGCAGGTTGCGGCGCATTGGCCGGCGTGGCGATGCGCATCAGCAGGTCGGTGCCCTGCAACAACGCGTCGATGTGCTCGGGACGCAGCAACAAACGGCCTTCCTGGGCGCTGACCAGGCAATCTTCCATGACGTGGGCGACGCTGACGCCGCTGTCGATACCAACGATCCGCGCCGCACCTTTGAGCGAGTGCGCCGCGCGCATGCACGACTCCAGTTGATCGGCCTGGGTCGGATTGCGCTCCAGCGCCAGCAGCCCGGCGCTGAGCACATGGGTCTGGGCTTCGGCTTCGAGGCTGAACAGCTCGAGCAGAGAGGCGTCGCGCATTTGCTCGGGGGTCATGTCAGGCTCCGGGTCACGGCGGACAACAGCTGTTCTTCGTCCAGCCAGCGCAGGCTGCGACCGCGATATTGCAGAACGCCACGGGTGTACTTGGCACTGGCCTGCGCACCGGACTGTGAAGCAGCATCGAGGATGCGTTCGTCGATGGCATGAATGCCGTCGACCTCGTCCACCGGCACCACCACCGGCCCGCCATGGGCAGCGATGATCAGCATGCGCGGCATGACTCGCCCGCCGCTGGCCGGCGCAACGCTGGCGCCGAGGTCGAGCAGTTCCACCAGCGACAGGCACGCGACCAGCGCGCCACGGACATTGGCCACGCCGAGCAAGGCCCGCGAGCGCTGGTGCGGCAGCGAATGTATCGCCTGCAACGGCGCAACTTCGACAAGCGTGCGCGTGGCCAGTCCGAGCCATTCCTCGCCGAGGCGAAACATCAGCAGCGAGCGGGTCTTGACGTCGATTTCGACTTTGCTGACCACTGCTTCGCGCTGGTCCTGCTGCAACGAATAGCGGTCGAGCAGGCGTGTGGCGGCGGCGGAATACACCGAGCAGTTGCGGCAGTGAATATGCTCTTCCAGCAACGGGCAGGACTTGTCGCCATGAATGCCGATGCGGTTCCAGCAATCGTCGATGGCGCGGGCGTCTTCGTGGGTGACGTTCAAGGTGTCGGACGCGCTCATCGTTTACGCTCACTGTCGGCGGTGCGCCCGCTGCGGGCGGCGCGCTCCTGCAATCGTCGGGCACCCGCCGTGTCGCCCTGAGCCTGCAGCAACGCGGCCAGGTGCATCAGCGCTTCGGGATGTTGCGGTTCGAGGTACAAGGCCTTGCGATAAAAACCCTGGGCCTCGAGGCTCAGGCAGGCGACATCGCTGAGCAGCCCGAGCCAGTAGAACACCTGCGCCACCGGCTCATGGCTGCGCAGATAGTGTTCGCACGCGGCACGGGCCTCGGCGCTTTTGCCTTCGTTGGCCAGTGCAGCGATTTGCGCCAGCAGCGTCGCGGCGTCGGGGTTGGCAGTTTTTTTCGTCACCGGCAAAGGCGTCACGGCAGCGAACGGCCGATTGCGCACTGGCGCTGGCGACGGCGCGCTGCGCATTGGTTGGCTGGCCGGCACGGCGACCGGTTTGGGCGTCGGCAGCGGTTCGGGGTGCGGCTCGCTATGACGGCTGAAAGCGAACGACTGCGGGATGCCGATCGAGCGCATGCCCAAACGCCCGAGCAGACTGCCCTCCGCCGGGCCGATAAACAGCACGCCGTCAACATGGGTCAGGCGCTTGAGCACTTCGAACACCTGCTTTTGCGTCGACTGGTCGAAGTAGATCAGCAGGTTGCGGCAGAACACGAAATCGAAGGCTGGCTCGCTCGCCAACAGTGTCGGATCGAGGACATTGCCGACTTGCCAGCGCACCTGTTCGCGAACGTATTCGTTGACCCGGTGGCCGTCCTGCTCAGGCATGAAATGCCGATCGCGAAATTGCAGATCCTGCCCGCGAAACGAATTCTTGCCGTAAACAGCACGGCGCGCCTTGTCCACCGACAACGGGCTGATGTCCATGCCGTCGACCTTGAACTGATGCGGCTTGAGCCCGGCATCAAGCAGGGCCATGGCGATCGAATAGGGTTCTTCGCCGGTCGAGCACGGCAGGCTGAGGATGCGCAACGCGCGCATGTTGTTCAGCTCGGCGAGACGCTGACGGGCCAGTTTGCCCAAGGTGGCGAAGGATTCCGGGTAACGGAAAAACCATGTTTCCGGAACGATCACCGCTTCGATCAGCGCCTGCTGTTCATCCCGCGAGCCTTGCAACAGCTGCCAGTATTCGTCGGCGTGGGCGGCTTGGGACAACGTGGTGCGCTGGCGCACGGCACGCTCGATGATCGCCGCGCCCACCGACGCGACATCGAGGCCGATGCGTTCCTTGAGGAAATCGAAAAAGCGCTGCTCACTGCTCATGGCTGCGCCTCAAGCTGCGCCGGATCACGCGGCGGATCGGGGAACAGCAAGCTGCGCACGGCGTCATCGAGCAAGTCATTGACCCGCACCCATTGCAGCAATCCCTGCGCATCTTCGCGCACCGGGCCGAGGTACGGCGCCTCGCGGTTATCGAGGCCGTAGGGCTGGAAATCTTGCGGATGACAGCGCAGCGTGTCGGTGGCCTGCTCAAGAATCAGCCCGAGCCATTGCGCTGCTTGCGCTTGATCCGGCTGATAATTGACCAGCACCAGCCGCGTGCTGGTGCGCGCCTCGGCGGGTCGGCCGAAAGTCAGCGCGCTGAGATCGATCACCGGCACCACCGCCCCGCGATAGGCGAACACCCCGGCCACCCAGTGCGGCGCCCGGGCAATCGGCTTCAACGGCAGGCGCGGCAGCACTTCGGCCACTTCGGTGGCGCGCAAAGCATAGCGCTCGCTGCCGATGCGAAACAGCAGAAACAGCGCCTGCTTCGCCACTGGCGCGGCGCCACGCTTGGCGATGATTTCGCTCATCAGACCTTGAATCGCGAAACGCCGCTGCGCAGGCCGACGGCCACCTGGCTCAGTTCGTCGATAGCGAAACTGGCCTGACGCAGCGACTCGACGGTCTGGCTGCTGGCATCGCCCAGCTGCACCAGCGCATGGTTGATCTGCTCGGCGCCAGTGGCCTGGGCCTGCATGCCTTCGTTGACCATCAGCACGCGCGGCGCCAGTGCCTGCACCTGATGGATGATCTGCGACAGCTGCTCGCCGACCTGCTGCACTTCCGACATGCCGCGGCGTACTTCTTCGGAAAACTTGTCCATGCCCATCACCCCGGCCGACACCGCCGACTGGATCTCGCGAACCATCTGTTCGATGTCGTAGGTGGCCACGGCGGTCTGATCGGCCAGACGCCGGACTTCGGTGGCGACTACGGCAAACCCGCGACCGTACTCGCCGGCCTTCTCGGCTTCGATCGCCGCGTTGAGCGACAGCAGGTTGGTCTGGTCGGCCACCTTGACGATGGTCACCACCACCTGATTGATGTTGCCGGCCTTCTCGTTGAGGATCGCCAGTTTGGCGTTGACCAGATCCGCCGCGCCCATGACCGAGTGCATGGTGTCTTCCATGCGCGCCAGGCCTTGCTGGCCGGAGCCGGCGAGTACCGAGGCCTGATCGGCAGCGGTGGACACTTCGGTCATGGTGCGCACCAGATCCCGCGAGGTCGCGGCGATTTCGCGAGAGGTTGCGCCGATTTCGGTGGTGGTCGCTGCGGTTTCGGTGGCGGTGGCTTGTTGCTGCTTGGACGTGGCAGCGATTTCGGTCACCGAGGTGGTCACCTGCACCGAGGAGCGCTGGGCTTGGGATACCAGCGACGTCAGCTCGGTCATCATGTCGTTGAAGCCGGTTTCGACTGCGCCGAACTCGTCCTTGCGATCAAGGTTCAGGCGCGAACTCAGATCACCGGTGCGCATGATGTCGAGGATGGTCACGATGCGGTTCATCGGCGCCATGATCGCGCGCATCAGCAGCAGACCACATAGGCCGGCGGCCAGCACCGCGACCAGCAGGGAAATGACCATGCTGACTTTGGCCGTTGCCACCGCGTCGTCGATGTTGGCCATGGCGGTATCGGCAACAACTTTGTTCTCGCCAATGATGTCGTTGAGCTTCATGCGCCCGGTGTACCACGCCGGGGTCAGCTTCTCGTTGAACAGCTTGATGGCATCGGCTTCCAGATTGCGCTTGTGCAGGTCCAGCACGGCATCCTGAATCTGCATGTAGGTATCGTGGTACTTCTCGAACAGGGCGAATTCGGAACGGTCTTCATCGGTGGCCATGGTCTTGCGATAGTTGGCCATCTGCTCTTGCAGACGCGCCTCGAACGCCTTGTAGTCGGCAGCGTCTTCACTGGAAACGCCTTGGCCATCCTTGAGGCCGAGCAGCTCCTGGGTCTGCAAATAACTGTCGACCCAAGCGCCGCGAATCATCGAGCTGTAATAGACGCCGGGGATGGCATCGTCGCGCACGCTGTTTTCACTGGCCTCGATCTTCAACAACCGCGAGTAGGACAGCACCACCATCAACAGCATGATGGCGATAATCACCGCAAAGCTCGCCAAAATGCGTTGGCGCAACGTCCAGTTCTTCACAGTGAATCCTCGTGCCTGATCGAAATGCGGGGAGTATAGCCGAGCGCGGTGTTTCATTTATAAGACGCTTTCGCTGGCAGCACTGTCCCTGGGGGAGCGAGCCTGCTCGCGAAGCAGTCACCTCGGTCCCGGCAAATGCCCAACTGCGCAAGAAGTTGCGCAGTTGGTCGTAATATTTCAGGGCCTAAATCCCCTGTAGCCCAAGCGGCGCAAGCCCTGCAGCCAAGTGCGCAAGAAGTTGCGCAGTACTGCGCAACTTCTTGCGCACTTTCTCCCGACTTTCCCGCTGAAAATCGCCCCGAGTGATCATCGACTACCGTGACGCCTCCGCCACCCGGGCACCACGCAAAACCTGGCACGCTCCTTGATAACTCTCAGCCACCCACCGGGCGATTTCGCCTCCGGGCACCCTAACTTTATCCGCAAGGAGAGCACCCCATGGCAACACCAGCGTACATGTCGGTTACCGGCGAAAAACAAGGCCTGATCACTGCCGGCGCTTTCACCGCCGACTCCGTTGGCAACACCTACCAGGAAGGCCACGAAGACCAGGTCATGGTTCAGGCTTTCACCCACGACGTGATCATCCCGCGTGACCCGCAATCCGGTCAGCCAACCGGTCAGCGCGTTCACAAGCCAGTTGTTATCACCAAGGTCTACGACAAGGCTTCGCCACTGCTGCAAGCAGCACTGACTTCCGGCGAGCGCATGAGCGAAATCGTTATCCAGTGGTACCGCACTTCGGCCCAAGGCACCCAAGAGCACTACTACACCACCAAACTGGAAGACGCGATCATCGTCGCCATCAACAACAAAATGCACAACTGCCAGGATCCAGGTAACGCGCACTTCACCCACCTGGAAGAAGTGCAGTTCACCTACCGCAAAATCACCTGGACCCACGAAGTATCCGGTACTTCGGGTTCCGATGACTGGCGTGCTCCAGTCGTTTAATTACGGCTGATCGTTACACGCATCGGCCAGCTCTGCTGGTCGATGTTGTTTACGCCCCTCCAGAATTTCGCGTACGTTGAGCCGCTTTTTTTGCGGTCGTCGACGAGCGCCGCTGTACAGCACGAGGAACAAGGGATGTTCGCGCCGGCCAATGAAACCCACTTTGCCCTGACCATCGAAGGGCTTTCCGCCGACTTTCAGGTGTTTACCCTCACCGGCCGGGAAGCCATCAGCCAGCCTTTTGTCTTTGAGGTGGAACTGGTCAGTGAGCAGCCGTCGCTGGACCTCGAAACCCTGCTGCACAAACCGGCCTTTCTGCAGCTGTCGCCTGATGGCAGCGGCATCCATGGCCAGATCTACCGCGCCGCGCAAGGCGATTCCGGCAAGCGCTTGACCCGTTATTCGGTGACCCTGCGCCCGCAACTGGCGTACCTGGCGCACCGCATCAACCAGCGCATCTTCCAGAACCTCAGCGTGCCGAAAATCATCGGCATGGTGCTCGAAGAGCACGGCATTCAAAGCAACGCCTACGAATTCAAGACCGGCTCGATCTATCCCGAGCGCATCTACTGCGTGCAATACGACGAGTCGGATCTGCACTTCATCCAGCGCCTGTGCGAGGAAGAAGGCATTCACTTCCACTTCCAGCACAGCGCCAACGCGCACAAGTTGGTGTTCGGCGACGACCAGACGGTGTTCCCGAAACTGGCACCTGTGCCCTATCAGCAAGACTCCGGCATGGTCGCCAGCAACCCGGTGATCAAGCGTTTCGACCTGCGCCTGGAAACCCGCACCAGCCGCACCACCCGCCGCGACTACGACTTCGAAAAACCGCGCCTGACCCTGGAAAGCGAAAACCGTGGCGACGCCCTGCCCGACCTCGAAGACTACGATTACCCGGGCCGCTTCATCGACCGCGAGCGCGGCAAACATTTGGCCAAACGCGCCCTCGAACGTCATCGCAGCGACTTCCAGCTCGCCGAAGGCAAGAGTGATCAGCCACTGCTGGTCAGCGGCCATTTCCTCGCCCTGACCGAACACCCGAAAGCCAAGTGGAACGACCTGTGGCTGCTCACCGAAGTCCTGCATGAAGGCAAGCAGCCGCAAGTGCTCGAGGAGTCGGTGACCAGTGACACCACCGCGCTGAAAGACGATTTCCACCAGGGCTACCGCAACCGCTTCCAGGCCACGCCATGGGACGTACCCAACCGCCCGCCGCTGCGCCACCCGAAACCGCGAATCCTCGGCAGCCAGAGCGCAGTAGTCACCGGCCCGAAAGGCGAAGAAATCCACTGCGACGAATACGGCCGGGTCAAAGTCCAGTTTCACTGGGACCGCGAAGGCCAGGCCGACGACAAGACCAGCTGCTGGCTGCGCGTCTCCAGCGCCTGGGCCGGCGCCCAGTACGGCGGCATCGCCATCCCGCGCATCGGCATGGAAGTGCTCGTCACGTTCCTTGAAGGCGACCCCGATCAACCGCTGATCAGCGGCTGCCTGTATCACAAGGAAAACACCGTCCCTTATCCACTGCCGGCGAACAAGACCCGCAGCACTTTCAAGACCCTGAGTTCGATGGGCGGTGGCGGCTACAACGAACTGCGCATCGAAGACAAAAAAGGCCAGGAACAAATCTACCTGCACGCCCAGCGCGACTGGGACGAGAACATCGAGCACGACCAGAAGATCCGCGTCGGCAACGAACGCCACGACACCGTCGAAAAGAACAGCTACACCGAGTTCAAAGCCGAAGAACACCACACCGTCTACGCCGACCGCAAAGTCGAAGCCCGCGCCAACGACCACCTCACCGTCGGTGTGAATCAGCACATCAAGATCGGCACCGGCCAGTTCATCGACGCCGGGCAAGAAATCCACCTGAGCAGTGGCATGAAAGTGGTGATGGAGGCTGGTTCGGAACTCACGCTGATCGGCGGCGGCAGCTTCATCAAGATCGACGCCGGCGGCGTGACCATGAGCGGGCCGGTGATCAACATGAACTCCGGCGGGAGCCCGGGCAGCGGCACCGGTGCTGCGCCGTTGATGCCCGGTGTGCTGAAACAGGCGGATGCCGACAAGGCTGGCCAGGTCCTGACCCCGGCGCAAATCAACACCCTGAAACGTAACGCGCCGTTCTGTGAAGAATGCGAAAAATGCAAGGCAGGTGCCTGTGCCATCTGAACGAATCACCCCCAAGGACTGGCTGGCGCAACAGCCGCTGCAAAGCGGCGAGCGCCTGTACCTGATCGTCAGCGCGGCCAGCGACGCCGACGCCCTGAAAACCCTGTACCTCACCGAACCCACCGCCCAACTCATCCCGATCTGGGGCGGCACGCCCTACTCCACCTGGCAACCGGTGATGCCCTACCTCACCGAACTCAAAGCCAACTCCGTTTTCCTGCCCTGGATCGCCGACACCGACGCCCTCGACTGGGGCTGGCTGGCGGTGTCGCGTTCAGAGCCGAACGAAGTGTTCGAACATCTGCGCAGCCTGACGCAGGTGAAAATGCCGGATGGCACCGAGGTGTTTTTCCGGTTTTGGGATGGGCGGCATATTCATCCGATTTTGCGGGGGCTTGGGGAGAAGGCTGGTGAAGTGCTGCCGGTGTTTGAGCGGTATCTGATCAATGGTCAGGCGCTGGAGGTGGGGTCGAGGGTGGTGCCGAAGGTGCGGGACTGGCCGTGGTGGGAGGTGCCGAAGGGGTTGTTGGAAGGGTTGAGCAAGGACAATCCGGCGACGCTGGTCAGCAACCTGATGCAATGGCTGGAAGAAGACCGCCCGGACCTCTACACCGCGTGGCCCGAGAACAATCTGAAGCTGAAAATCACCCGCTTCGTGCGCCGCCCGGATGCGCCGCAAAATCTTAAAGAAGCATTGATAAACCACCTGATTCTGGAGCAAGGCTGATGGATCGCGTTGCCTTTGTTGACAACCAACTGAACACCTTCAAGGACAGTCTGAAGCTGTATCAGGAACAAACCAAAACCTGGTATGCACAGGCCCTCGACAAGGGTAGCCGTGCCGCGGACATGCCGTCCTTGTTGGGCATGGAGCGTGTCATCAAGGCGGGCAACACCAGTAAAACGGTGAGCATGACCGACGGTAACTTCACCTCGAACGTGGCTCAATGTCCGCTCAAGGGTCCGTTGCTGATCGAGAGCAAATTCGAATCGGTTTACGACATTCCCGTCGGCGATATCGAAGTCGAAATCGTGGCCGTGGACGGTGGTGCTGTCAGCAAGGTCAAACTCGACGCCCAAGGCAAAGCCGCATGGACCGGCGGTGTGCCCGGCAAGTTCTACACGATTCGCGTCCATAACGAAGTGACCCCGGCGCAGATCGACGCCCTCTTCAGTTCTTACAGCGGCGTGACTGCGGACCTTGAAGGTTTCCTGCGCAAGGAATGGGCCGGCTTCAAACCGCAATGGTCGAATCTTTCGACCTCCGGCACAGCCATGGCCATCGGCAACGGCATTCTTGAAGGTGGCTGGGAAGCGATCAAGGGCGTGTGGGACGGCATCAGTCTCGTGCTCGACATCCTCCAGGACCCAGGAAAGTTTGCGAAGGATCTCGGCGCTGGCGCAGACGAGCTGATCAGAGTCGCCAAAAGCTCGCCTGACATCATGAAAAAAGCCATGTTGCTGGCCAGTGATGAAGCGGCCTTGTTTTTGCTGGTGCGCAGCGCGGTGATCTGGCTGGCGGGCTTGCCGCCGATGAAGATGGCGGGCGATGTAGCGAAGATGACCACGGCCATTGTCGTTGGCATTGCGATCGACATCGTGATCGGCGTGGTATTGACCATCGCGGCAGAAGGTACCGGCGTCATCTACCTTGCGGCCCGACTCAAGAAGTACGGAGAGCTTGTCATCAAGGCTGTGATCGGCTTCGTGAAGTCGGTGTTCAAGATCATCAACGGCTTTATGGAGTATGTCGCCAAGTACACCGCAGTGGCGGCCCGAGGGGTGACGGCGAAGGTCAGGAACGGGATTTCCGAGTTGCGTTTTGATGGCAAGAGAAACGCCAGGCTTGCCGATGGCAAAGTCGCTGATGATGTATCGAGCCAGGCGACAAATCCTGCCGAAAAGAGCGCAGAACCTGCTGCAAATACTTGCACTAGCGGCTGCCCTGTTTCGATGGTCACTGGCGAAGAGTTACTGACGCTAACTGACGGCCAACTCGAAGGCCTGCTGCCATTTGAATGGACCCGCCTCTATAGAACCAGCGCCGTAGAAATCGACTGCGGTCTCGGCTATGGATGGAGCCACGCGCTCGCTCATCGCATCGAGATCAACGGCGACGAAGTCATCTGGACCGACCAGGAAAACCGCTCCACGGTGTTTCCGCTTCCAAGTGAGCAGCGTCCGGCCATCACCAACAGCCTTTCACGTGCTGCCATTTTCCTGGGTGACGATCCAGCCGAATTGATTTTGGCTCAGGCAGGCAAGCGCCCATCGTTCTACCATTTCCGTCACGACAGCAAAGGTGCAAGCCTGATCGCCATCAGCGACAGCTACGGCAATCGCCTGCACGTCACTCGCGACATCCACGGTCGCATCAAGCGCCTCGACAACGGCGCCGGTCGCGCCCTGCTTCTGCGCTACGACCGCAAGCACATCATCGCCGTCGATTATCAGCAGTTTCTGCCCGCCGATAATCTGGAAGACGTCTGGAATACCGTGCAGACGTTGGTCACCTATAGCTACGACGCGCAACTTCGCCTGATCGAGGCGAAAAACGCGGCGGGCGAAGCCGAGCGTTATCGCTACAACGAGCAGCATGTCATTCTCGAGCGGCAATTGGCAGGCGGCGCGGCGTTCTATTGGGAATGGGAAAACGAAGGCAAACTGTCTCGCTGCACTCGTCACTGGGCCAACTTTTCGCAGATGGAAGCGCAGTACGTCTGGGACGACAAAGGCAGCGTCACCGTAACCAACGCCGATGGCAGCGAAGAGGTCTATACCCACGACGATCAGGCCCGATTGATCAGTAAGATCGATCCGGATGGTGCCGAGCATCTCAAGGCCTACAACGACAAAGGCCAATTGATCGCCGAAAAGGATCCGCTGGGCGCCGTTACCGAATATCGCTATGACGATAACGGATTGATGACCGCGGTCATCCCGCCGGAAGACGAAGCCACCACTTACGAATACATCAATGGTTTCGTCAGCGACGTTCGGCGCGGCAAAGCCAGTTGGAAGTACCAACGCAACCGGCAGGGCGATATTACTGCGCAGATCGACCCGGACGGCAATGCCACCCACTACAGCTATGACCCTCAGGGTCGTCTGCTGGAAATCCGTCATTCGGACGGCAGCCGCCATCAGTTGGGCTGGAACAATCTCGGCCAGCTATTGGAAGAGCGCCTGCCTGATGGCGGTCAACGCAAGTACCGCTACGACGCACTGGGTAGGCAGATCACCCGCCAGGAAGAGTCAGGCGCGATTACGCATTACCAATGGGACGCTGCCAATCGCCTTGCCCAAGTTACGCTGCCCGGCGGCGCCACTCGTGCATTCAGCTACAACGCTTACGGCAATGTCACTGCTGAACGCGACGAACTTGGCCGTATCACCCGCTATGAATATGCCGACAATTTTCACCTCGTCAGCCGCCGAATCAATCCCGACGGCAGCCAACTGCGCTATCGCTACGACAACTCGCGCCTGCTGCTCACTGAAATCGAAAACGAGCGCGGCGAGCACTACCACCTTGATTACTACGCCAACGGCCTGATCCAACAGGAAACAGGCTTCGATGGTCGTCGGACCGCCTACGAGTACGACCTCAACGGCCAACTGCTGAAGAAAGCCGAGTTCGGCGATGACGGCAGCGAACTGGTCACCGAATATCAGCGTGACGCCGCAGGTCGTCTGCTTGTAAAAACGCTACCCGACGGCGAAGAGATTCACTACAGCTACGACGTGCTTGGCCGCCTCGTTAACGTTGACGACGGCCATTGGCCGCTCGCCTACAAATACGATCTCCAAGACCGACTCATCGAGGAACACCAAGGCTGGGGCACCCTGCGCTACGAATACGACAGCGTCGGTCAGCTCAAGCACTGCCGCTTGCCCGATGGCAGCAAACTCGATTACCGCCACCAGCCTGGCGGGCAACTCACCAGCATCGACCTCAACGGTTCTCGCCTGACCTCTCATCAGTTCAACGCCGGTCGAGAGCAACAGCGCCAACAAGGTCTGCTGCTTAGCCAATACCAATACGACGAACAGGGACGTCTGCAAGCGCACAGCGTTAGCCAACGGGACAAGCACCTGTTCCAGCGTCGCTACAACTACGACGCCAACGGCAACCTCGCCGGAATCGACGACAGCCGCAAAGGCAACCGCAGCTATCACTACGACCCGCTGGATCGCCTGATCAGCGTGCGCGGCGCCATGCCAGAGAGTTTCGCCCACGACCCGGCGGGCAACCTGCTCGGACAAAATGACCTGCCCGTTGCGAATCTCGCCAACGTCAAAGGTAATCGCCTGCTGATGCAAGGCGACCGCCACTACGACTACGACTCTTACGGCAACCTGATCCGCGAGCGTCGCGGCACCGGCCAGAAGCTCGTCACCGAATACCGCTACGACTGCCAGCACCGCCTGATAGGCGTCAGCCTGCCGGGTGGCAGCACCGCAAGCTACAAATACGACGCCTTTGGCCGCCGCATTGAAAAGTCAGTCGACGGTCACACCACCGAGTTTCTGTGGCAAGGCGAACGCCTCATCGCTGAAAGCGCCGAGAACCGCTACCGCAGTTACATCTACGAACCGGGCACCTTCCGCCCGCTGGCAATGCTCGACGGCGAAGGCCCGCTAAAAGCGGCCCCGTTCTACTACCAACTCGACCACCTCGGCACGCCGCAGGAACTGACCGACTACAGCGGCGAAATCATGTGGTCGGCGAAGTATCGCGCGTACGGCAACCTCGCAGCGCTGGATGTCAGCGAAATCGATAATCCGCTGCGTTTTCAAGGGCAGTATTTCGACACCGAGACAGGGTTACATTACAACCGCCACCGCTACTACAATCCAGGGACTGGCCGGTTCTTGACGCCGGATCCGATCAAGCTTGCGGGCGGGTTGAATAGCTACCAGTACGTGCCTAATCCTACGGGTTGGGTGGATCCGTTGGGGCTTGCAAGTAAAGATTGTGAACAACCCGAACCATATGACAACTCTGCCCATAACGCTGCTAAATACGCTGCAATGAAACGGGACCTTAGAACGACTGAGGCCGCTAACCCCTTAGTCGAAAGCCTGCGATCTACCGGAGAGCTTCCTCCTAATTACGTTACTAAAGCTCAGGCTGCTCAGAGCGGATGGAAACCAGGTAAGGCAGTCAACAACAGCGTCCCCGGTGGGCAGATAGGAGGAGATATTTTCTATAATGATACAAATATCCTTCCATCCGCCTCTGGCCGAACTTGGTATGAAGCCGACGTCGGCCTCAGCAACACAATGTCACGGAGCAACCAACCGGGAACCAGGTTACTCTATTCGAATGACGGCCTGCTATATATCACCAGCGATCACTATGATACCGTCAGCCCAATTGGAACATGGAAGCAATAACAAATGATAATTGAACTTGATGGCTTATCAATCTTAAACGAACAAGACTTTCATAAGCGTATAGCTTCTGCCTTTTCCGTTTCGCAATACTACGGAAACAACCTAAACGCCTTATGGGACCTGCTAAGCACGAATGTGGAACGCCCGATTAATATAGTATGGCGAAATTCGAGAGACTCTAAACAAAATCTTGGCGAAACATATGAGAAAATAATAGCGATATTCGAACGAACTAAAAACCAAGACATTTCTCTAGGCTTAGATGAAAAATTTAACTACGAATTAAATTAACAACCAATTTTTACTTAACCGCGGCATTCTCTTGACGACAAGCACACCCCGATCAAGAGCAAAGCAAATTAGACAATGCATCCTTGCGCCTACAACTTGCAAAAATCTTCATATCAAAGCAAACTACGCCTGAATATTGCCCAATGAATTACTTTGAAAACGAAATCGATTCAACATTGGCACAGCAAAAAATAAAAAATAAAAAATTCAGCACCCATGATTTATCAGCACTCACAAGCAAGTTAACGTCGCTATTTTTCTCATCAAAAGCGAAAAATATGGATCCATATTTTCTGGAAAACACCAAAAAAAAACACGACCCAGAATACTGGAAGACAGTTGACACACTGGAAAATTTTGAGAAGCCTATTCTCATAGTTCAAGACGACCATATTCACGCTTGGAGGCTTGAAACCACAGAAGACCTAAGAACGCTACTTTTCGAATCAACAGGCTTTCCATTCTGGATAACCCCTGAAAACTTAAGCACATTAATATACTTAGATGAACATGACTGCGTCCACTTCGCGCAGCGAGATCCCTAAAACAACCTCAGAAAACCTGTAACCAGATAGCATTTAATTATCAAGCAATGTCGAAAACAAAACTTAACCCCAATACATATTCGGGCAAATCGCCCGTAACGACTAATCCGGTGCGATCACTAATTAGCAATGGGATGCCCTCGACCGCCTGACGCAGGATACCCTACCCGGAGGAGCCACACGCGCGCCTACCTACAATCCAACGAAAAAGAACAAATAAATTATGAATACTGAAAAGATAAAAAATCTTGACGGAAAGATAACTTTTGACGAATTAACCAGCCTAGACGGATCGAAAATTGCGCTCCCCACAGATAAATTAAGGGAAGATCTATTACAGGCGTCATTCCCGCACGAGCAAATAATAGACATTGGATGGTATCCCGAATTCAGTGAACACGGCGCCTTCAGAATCTCATTAATCGCAAACCAAAACTGGAATTCACCTATATATACCGAAACGGCCAAAACTTTGGACGATCTTGAGAAAGCGTTAGATAACACGTTGGATAAAGTAAAAAAACTTAAAGCATCGACGCGCTCGCGTCGACTAGTCAACGTCGACGGCAGTGATTAGCCGTGTGCCTATAAATACGACCTGCTAGACCGACTCATCGAGGAACACCAAGACTGGGGCACTCTGCGCTACGAATACGATAGCGTCGGCCAGCTCAAGCACTGCCGCTTGCCCGATGGCAGCAAACTCGATTACCGCCACCAGCCTGGCGGGCAACTCAGCAGCATCGACCTCAACGGCTCCCGCCTGACGCTCCCTCGCTACGACCCGAACAAAATCCCAACAAGTTGGTCACCTCGTAATTTCAATCGAGCCTGGTCCAGAACGGAATTACAAACTTCAACCTCCGTTTGAAGCCCCGTTCAACGACACAGGAAAAATCGCAACTCAACGCTGCGATTTCCCCCCAGAACTTCCCTCCCCCGCCAACCGCACCTGCCTCTCCAACTCCACCTTCAACCCCGGCTCCAATTTCAACTGCCGTGCCAGTTCATCCAGATAGCTCTTCTCCATAAAATTCTCCTCATCCACCAGCATCACACTGGCGATGTACATCTCCGCCGCCATTTCCGGCGTGCTCGCCGCGCGGGCGACGTCGGTGGGGTCGAGGGGTTTGTTGAGTTCGGCGTGGAGCCAGTGTTGCAGTTCCTGGTCGTTGTCGAGTTTTGTGAATTCGCCTTCGATCAGTTCGCGCTCTCGCTCGTCGATGTGGCCGTCGGCTTTGGCGGCGGCGACCAGGGCTTTGAGGATTGCCTGGCTGTGCTGCTCGACTTGAGCGGGTGGCAGGCGGTCGAGGGTTTGCGGTTCGCGTTGGGGTGCGCTGCCTTTTTGGGCGTTGTAGTTGCCGTACGCCTTGTAAGCCAGTACGCCCAGCGCAGCGAGGCCGCCGTAGATCGCGACTTTGCCGCCGACCTTGCGGACCTTTTTATTGCCGAGCAGCAGGCCCATCGCGCCTGCGGCCAATGCGCCGCCACCCGCGCCGGAGAGCAGGCCGCCGAGGCCGCTGGAGCCAGACGAGCCACCGAGCAAGCCGCCAAGTCCGCTGGCAGCCGATTTGCTGGAAGCGCCGCCGGCCTTGTTCTGCAGCATTTCCTGCCCGGACTTGAGCAGTTGATCGAGCAATCCACGGGTGTTCATGTTCCGTCTCCAAACAAGGGTTATCCGGATCTAAGGCCCTCAGCCTAGTTCGAAAGTGCCCCAATCCGCCCCGTGAGTGTGCTTCGAGATGTTGCTCGCCACTCAGAACGGCCCGTTCCGAGCGTTACCCGATGAAAAGGGGCAGGCCTTTCGACCTGCCCCCTTCTCCCCTCCTCCTTAAAACCGCGAAACACTCCGCATCGCATCCACCAGATAGCGCATGGCGATCCGGTCGCTTTCCGATAGCTCTCGATAACGCTCCACCAGCTTCAATTCTTCGGAATTGAGACGGCGTCTTCTGCGCCCGCCGCCCAAGCAAGGAAAGATGCCCAACATTTCGGTGATGCCCTGTATTTTTGCCATGGACGATGTCCTTCTCTATTGAGTCAAGAAACTGCTGAACCTCACATCGCCCTGCCTCTTCGAGCAGCGTCGTGTGCCCCGCCGGCACGAAGGCTTGTATCCGGTCTTGCTCATAGAATAGGAATTAAATCGGCGTTGAAAAGTGGTTTTTAGAGTAATTAATCGAAAAAAGCAGATATGCCCTCTAAATCAGAGGGCCCTGTCAGAAAAATTACAGACATGTCTTGTTTCATTGCCAGATGGCGCAACGCAAACAAGCCTTTTTGCCCGACAATCGAACCGATTAAGCTAGCGGGCATCTGTTTATAGTCCGTTGCGTTTGGCCGAAGGCATGACCGAACCGTAATTTCCGATCCGACAGGTGCCAGGAACGGCGCTGGATTGCACACGACAGGTTGTATTTATGCACCGCAGGAATTTGCTCAAAGCGTCCATGGCCATTGCGGCCTATACCGGTCTTTCCGCGTCGGGTCTGTTGGCCGCTCGCGCCTGGGCGGCCAATGGTGGCGCCGCCGATGGCGAGGCCCAGGCTTTCGATTTCGAGGCGTTGAAGCGCCAGGCCAAGCAGCTCGCCGGCAATGCCTATCAGGATACGAAACAGGTGTTGCCGCCAACCCTGGCGACCATGACTCCGCAGAATTTCAACGCGATCCGCTACGACGGCGAGCATTCCTTGTGGAAGGAAAACAAAGGTCAGCTGGACGTGCAGTTTTTCCACGTCGGCATGGGTTTCCGTCAGCCGGTGCGCATGTACAGCGTTGATCCGAAGACGCGCATGGCGCGCGAGGTGCATTTCCGCCCGGCGCTGTTCAATTACGAGAACACTTCGGTCGACACCCAGCAGCTCAAGGGCGACCTGGGTTTTGCCGGCTTCAAACTGTTCAAGGCGCCGGAGCTGGATCGGCATGATGTGGTGTCGTTTCTCGGCGCCAGCTATTTCCGTGCGGTCGATGCTACTGGCCAATATGGCCTCTCCGCGCGCGGCCTGGCCATTGATACCTACGCGAAGAAGCGCGAAGAATTTCCCGACTTCACCAAGTTCTGGTTCGAGACGCCTGACAAGAACGCCACGCGTTTTGTGGTCTACGCCCTGCTCGACTCGCCGAGCGCAACCGGCGCCTATCGCTTCGACATCGATTGCCAGGCCGAGCGCGTGGTCATGGAAATCGACGCGCACATCAACGCACGCACCACCATCGAACAGTTGGGCGTGGCGCCGATGACCAGCATGTTCAGCTGCGGCACCCACGAACGGCGGATGTGCGACACCATTCACCCGCAGATTCACGACTCCGACCGTCTGGCCATGTGGCGCGGCAATGGCGAGTGGATCTGCCGTCCGTTGAACAACCCGGCGACGCTGCAATTCAACGCATTTGCCGACAAGGACCCGAAGGGTTTCGGCCTGGTGCAGACCGACCACGAATTCGCCAACTATCAGGACACCGTCGACTGGTACAGCAAGCGCCCGAGCCTGTGGGTAGAACCGACAACCGCCTGGGGCGAAGGCTCGATCGATCTGCTGGAAATTCCCACGACCGGCGAGACGCTGGATAACATCGTCGCCTTCTGGACGCCGAAGAAACCCGTGGCTGCCGGTGATTCGCTGAACTACGGGTACAAGCTGTACTGGAGCGCCCTGCCACCGGTCGGCACGCCACTGGCACGGGTGCACGCGACGCGTTCGGGCATGGGCGGCTTCACCGAGGGTTGGGCGCCGGGTGAGCATTACCCGCCAGTCTGGGCGCGGCGCTTTGCCGTGGACTTCACCGGTGGCGGCCTCGAGCGCCTGCCACAGGGCACCGGGATCGAGCCGGTGATTACCTGTTCAAACGGCAAGGTGCAGGACTTCAGCGTGCTGGTGCTGGATGACATCAAGGGTTATCGGATTCTGTTCGACTGGTACCCGACCAATGACAGTGTCGAGCCGGTGGAACTGCGCCTGTTCATTCGCACCAATGACCGCACGTTGAGCGAGACCTGGTTGTACCAGTACTTCCCGCCGGCGCCGGACAAGCGTAAATACCCTTGAGGTTCTAAGGCGGCTGTTCTGGCGTCATTCGCGAGCAGGCTCGCTCCCACAGGGGTCCGCATTCCTAATGTGGGAGCGAGCCTGCTCGCGAAGAGGCCCGCCTGGATAACGCAAACTTCTGCCGAATAGAAAAGCCCCGGCCATCACTGGTTCGGGGCTTTTGCTTTCCAGCCTTCAATCAATCACGCAAATCCGACTCATGAATGGGCTGATCCCGATGGGTCGCGCGCTGATACTGCGCGGGCCACACTGCTTTGCGTCCGCCCAGATCATCGTCGGCGTGCAGCGGCCAGTACGGATCGCGCAGCAGTTCGCGCGCGAGGAAAATGATATCAGCCTGACAGGTACGCAGAATGTGTTCGGCCTGGGCCGGCTCGGTAATCATTCCGACAGTACCGGTCGCGATGCCTGACTCTTTGCGTACCCGCTCGGCGAAGCGCGTCTGATATCCGGGTCCAACCGGGATTTCCGCGTTTGCAGCAGTCCCTCCTGAAGACACGTCAATGAGATCGGCGCCCAGCGTGTGAAGGCGACGCGCCAGTTCCACGGTTTCGTCCGGATTCCAGCCGTCTTCGACCCAGTCGGTCGCCGAGACGCGGACAAACACCGGCAATTCCTCCGGCCATACCGCCCTCACCGCTTCAGTGACTTGCAGCACCAGACGGATACGATTCTCGAACGAACCACCGTACTGATCGCGGCGTTGATTGCTGAGCGGCGAGAGAAACTGATGCAGCAGATAGCCATGCGCGGCATGCACCTCGACCACGCTGAAACCCGCCGTCAGCGCGCGTTTGGCCGCGTCGACAAAGGCCTGGATCACTTCGGCGATCTGCCCTTCATCCAGCTGCTTCGGTTGGGTGTGCTGCGGGTCGAAAGCAATCGGCGATGGCCCGACCGGGGTCCAGCCGCCGTCCTCGGGTTTGACACTGCCATGCTTGCCGATCCACGGCCGGTGAGTGCTGGCCTTGCGCCCGGCGTGGGCCAGTTGAATACCGGCGACCGCGCCCTGAGCGGTGATGAAGCGAGTGATGCGTTGCAGCGGTTCGATCTGTTCGTCGTTCCACAGTCCAAGGTCTTGGGCGGTGATGCGCCCGTCGGCGGTCACCGCCGTGGCTTCGGTAAAAACCAGGCCGGCACCGCCCACCGCGCGGCTGCCCAGGTGCACCAGATGCCAGTCGTTGGCCAGGCCGTCGACGCTGGAGTACTGGCACATCGGCGACACGGCGATGCGGTTGGGCAGGGTCAGTTGGCGCAGGGTAAAGGGTTCAAGCAGCAGACTCATGGGGCACCTCTCGAATCAGTGGGCAGGCTCCAGGGTTCTGTTTGAAAAGTCGACGAGTGACAGAAAAAGGGTGTAGCACCCGCCCCCGCGGGCAAGAATTCGACAAGACGTCACAAGGCCAATCAAGCAGTGCTTAGAGCCTAGTCGACAACCGGGGATCTTGGGGGGTTCCGGAAAAGATCGCAGCCTTCGGCAGCTCCAACAGAGGAATGCGATCCCCTGTGGGAGCTGCCGAAGGCTGCGATCTTTTGATCTTCAGCGCGGTTCGATATGAGCAATCATCAACTGCACAGTCTCGTTGCCACGAAACTCGTTGACGTCGAGCTTGTAAGCCAGTTCAACCCATTGAATCGTCGGGTTCGGCCACACATCGCGATCAATGCCAAACGCGATGCCATCGAGCTTCACCGAACCGCATTCGCTTTTCAGCACCACTTTCAAATGCCGTTCGCCAACCACGCGCTGCTCGACCAACTGGAACACGCCATGAAACAGCGGCTCCGGAAAGTGCTGACCCCATGGCCCGGCGTGGCGCAAGGCGCGGGCCAGTTCGAGGTGGAACTCTTCGACGGCCAGCGTGCCGTCCGACAACATTCGCCCAGTGAGGTCTTCTTCGCGAAGTTGCCTACGTACTTCAGCGTCGAATGCCTCGGCGAACAGCGGAAAATTCTCCTGCGGCAAGGTCAGACCAGCGGCCATCGCGTGGCCACCGTACTTGGCGATCAGGTTCGGATGCTGCGCCGCGACCACGCTCAGCGCATCGCGAATATGGAAGCCCTGCACCGAGCGACCGGAGCCCTTGAGCAGACCATCACCGGCATCGGCGAAGGCAATGGTCGGGCGGAAATAGCGCTCTTTCATCCGCGAGGCGAGGATGCCGATCACGCCCTGATGCCACTCCGGATCGAACAGGCACAGACCGAACGGCATCGACTCGACCGGCAGATCCTTGAGCTGCGCCAGCGCTTCTCGCTGCATGCCCTGCTCGATGGATTTGCGATCCTGGTTCATGCCGTCCAGTTGCGCAGCCATTTCCCGCGCCAGATTGGCGTCGGCAGTGAGCAGGCATTCGATGCCCAGGCTCATGTCGTCCAGACGCCCGGCGGCGTTCAGGCGAGGGCCGACAATAAAACCCAGGTCGGTGGAAGTGATCCGCGCAGCCTCTCGCTTGGCGACTTCGAGAATCGCCTTGATCCCCGGCCGCGCCCGGCCGGCACGAATTCGCTCCAGCCCTTGATGCACAAGAATGCGGTTGTTGGCATCCAGCGGCACCACGTCGGCGACGCTGCCCAGCGCCACGAGATCGAGCAGTTCGCCGATGTTCGGTTGCGGTTTGCTCTCGTACCAGCCAAGGCTGCGCAGGCGTGCGCGTAAGGCCATCAACACATAAAAAATCACCCCGACGCCGGCCAGCGCTTTGCTCGGAAACTCGCAGCCCGGCTGGTTCGGATTGACCAGCGCATCGGCCTGCGGCAGTTCATCGCCGGGCAAGTGGTGGTCGGTGATCAATACCTTCAGTCCGGCGCGCTTGGCCGCCGCGACGCCTTCGACGCTGGAGATGCCGTTATCGACGGTGATCAATAGTTGCGGTTCACGGGTCAGCGCGACTTCGACGATTTCCGGCGTCAGGCCATAGCCGTATTCGAAACGGTTCGGCACCAGATAATCGACATGCGCAGCGCCCAGCAGGCGCAGGCCGAGTACACCGACGGTGCTGGCGGTGGCGCCGTCCGCATCGAAGTCGCCGACGATCAAAATGCGCTGGCGTTGCTCCAATGCCGTCACCAGCAGGTCAACAGCCGCATCAATGCCTTTGAGCTGCTGGAACGGGATCAAGCGCGCCAGACTTTTGTCCAGCTCCGCTTCCGATTGCACGCCCCGCGCCGCGTACAGGCGGGTCAGCAGTGGCGGCAGATCACCGAGGAAAGGCAGCGTGGCAGGCAGTTGACGAGGTTCGATACGCATGGGGCGAAGGAGGCTTCTCTTTGATTCGTGGGAAATATCAGTGATGTCGCGACCTCAGCCGCGCTCACCTTGCAGCCATTGCAACTGGACTTCGTGCTGACCGCGATCGTCGGTGACGAAGATCGTGCCTTCGCTGATCATCACGTCCCACTTGATGACGCGCGGCATGTCCTTGGCCAGGGTCTCCAGCACTTCCTGCGGGACGGCGGCGATGTTGACGTTTTTCAGGTTCTTGATCGCCGGGATCACCTTGGTTTCCCACACACGCAGGCTGCCGTAGGCCAGCAGGCTGGTGCGTTCGGTGCGGCGCGAGCACCAGGTCAGGCGATCGGCATCCGGCTGGCCGACTTCGATCCAGTGCAGGACACGGTCGTCCAGGCTCTTTTCCCACAAGGCCGGTTCATCCACGTCTGACAGACCACGGCCGAACGACAGCTGCTCGTTGTACCAGAGCGCGTAGGCCAGCAGCCGCACAGTCATGCGTTCTTCGGTCTCCGAAGGATGACGGGCGATGGTCTGCTTGACGCTTTCGTAGACGCTGCGGTCGAGGTCGGTGAGGTTCAGTTCGAATTTGTAGGTAGTGGACGGCTGGGCCATGAACGGGCTTCTTGATACGAGGAAAGTCGGCAAGTCTAACCGATGCCACAGGCAATCAACGAATTGATGGCGATCGAGCTGCGGCGTCTGACAGCCGGCTATGTTAAAACCCTGTATCCGTTCAGCCTTGTCCTACAGGATTTCGCATGCCGTTCACCAGCAAACCGCTCTCGGGTCTGAAAGTCATTGAATTGGGTACGCTGATCGCCGGGCCGTTTGCCTCGCGCATTTGCGGCGAATTCGGCGCCGAGGTGATCAAGATCGAGTCGCCGGACGGCGGCGATCCCCTGCGCAAGTGGCGCAAATTGTACGAAGGCACCTCGTTGTGGTGGTTCGTCCAGGCGCGCAACAAGAAGTCGCTGACCCTCAATCTGAAACACCCGGACGGTTTGGCGATCCTGAAACAACTGCTGGGCGAAGCCGACATCCTCATCGAGAATTTCCGCCCCGGCGTCTTGGAAAAACTTGGTCTGAGCTGGGAAACCCTGCACGCCCTGAACCCGAAACTGGTGATGGTGCGCCTGTCCGGTTTCGGTCAGACCGGGCCGATGAAGGACCAGCCGGGTTTCGGCGCGGTCGGCGAATCCATGGGCGGCCTGCGGTACATCACCGGTTTCGAAGATCGGCCACCGGTGCGTACCGGGATTTCCATCGGTGATTCGATTGCCGCGCTGTGGGGCGTGATCGGTGCGCTGATGGCGCTGCGTCATCGCGAGGTCAATGGCGGACTGGGCCAAGTGGTCGACGTTGCGCTGTATGAAGCTATCTTCGCGATGATGGAAAGCATGGTGCCGGAGTTCGACGTGTTCGGTTTCATCCGCGAGCGCAGCGGCAACATCATGCCGGGCATCACGCCGTCTTCGATCCACACCAGCGCCGACGGCAAGCATGTGCAGATCGGTGCCAATGGTGATGCGATCTTCAAACGCTTCATGCTCGTGATTGGCCGCGAAGATCTTGCCAACGACCCACTGCTGGCCAGTAACGACGGGCGTGACAGTCGCCGGGACGAGTTGTATGGCGTGATTGATCGCTGGGTCAATTCCTTACCGCTGCAGGCTGTTCTCGACTTGCTCAATCAGGCCGACGTACCGGTCAGCCGGATCTTCAGCGCCGAGGACATGTTCAACGATCCGCAATATCTGGCGCGAGAGATGTTCCTGCATGCCAAGCTGCCGGACGGCAAGGACTTCAAGATGCCCGGCATCGTTCCGAAACTTTCCGAAACCCCAGGTTCATCCGAATGGGTCGGGCCGCAGTTGGGCGAACACAATGCGCAGGTGCTTGGCGATCTGGGCTACGACGCGGCGCAAATCGCTCGGCTGCGTGAAGACGGGGCCATCTGAGCAGCGCCGGGCGCTTCGGTTTTTCAAGCAACAAGCCGCGCACTGCGCAAACGCCGGGCAAAAGAAACCCCGAGAAGTGGGGAGACGACTCGGGGTTAAACGGGGTCTGCTTCGAGACCCGTAGCAGCAAGCGACAAGCACCGGAGCACAATGCTTGATCTCGCTGTTATGGGGTCTGACTGACAGGGATGCAGGAAGGTTCCCACAAAAAATATTTCATCTTTACAGGGCCGGACGCTTGTCCAGAGCTGCATTGCGCAACGCCGCAATCACGCAGGGTTCCAACCGCCCTTCGGCGATCATCACGTCACGGTGCAGGCCGTCCACCACGTCGGTCAGCAAGCGCTTGTCGCTCAACTGGGCCTGATTGAATTCGCGTTCCACCACAATGGCGCCGCTGCTGTTCTTCAGCGTCACCAGACATTCACCATGGCTGCCGCGAGGGGTCAGCGTCACCTGATACGGGCTCAGAGCCTCACCGAGCAATAGACTGATACTTTCCATCTCGATCTCCACTCAATAGTCCGAAAACACAGTGCCTGGGGCGTGTTCACATTAAATGACCACCGGCCCGAGAAGAAAGTTCTGCCTGTCGCGTCCCGACCTTGCGGGTCCTAGTCTGACAGAGCATGCACGGCGAAGATGACAGAAAAATATTCGCCGGTTTCAGGCCTCGATGAGCTCCTGCGGGGTGATCAGATAACTGTCCAGCAGACCTCTCATCAACACCGCCGAAACCGGCGTTTGCAGCCGTCCCAGCAGGCGCAGGCGTTGCTGGCGGAGCAGCGGCTCCAGATCACTCATCAAACTCTGCGCGACCGAGCCCAGCAGAATCAGGGCACGCGCCTCATGGTGCGCCGCCAGGTGATGAATCAAAGCCAGCCCATCGCCACCTTTGAGCTGCGGATCGCAAATGGCGATATCGACCGCGCCGCGATGCCCCAGTGAACTCAAGGCTGACGCCAGCGAAGGCGCGGTCAATACATCGTAGATGCCGATGGCATTGAGCATTTGATGCAATGCCATCAGCTGGAACGGGTTGGGTTCAAGAATCAGGACTTTAAGCGAGCGCATGGGCGACCTCTGGAGCGATCATCGCGGACTCTCACCGCAGTTGTCGTTCACTCTAGGGCAGGCGTCTTAAGCCTCCCATCAGAAAAGTAGCCGCGTCTTGCAGGACATTTCCCTTCTTTACTGCAGACAGCGACACCCGCTCTCGGTCCTGCGCTGAGTGATATCGGTCCAGCCACCCAACAGGCCGCGCAATTTACCGTCACCGCTGTAAAACGGCACGGTCCACTGATAAACCTCGCGAGACCCGCCCTTGAACAGCAGCTGTCGTTTGCTGAAGCGCGACTTGCGGGTTTGCAACTGGGCGATGAATTCATCGTGCAGCATCCGCGCAGTGGTTTCCGGAAACGCATCGACTTCGATCAGCAGGCGCCCCTGCATCTGATCCAGGCGCACCGACAGTGCTTCCTCGTAACTGCGATTGCAGATGATCAAGCGCCCGTGCAGATCACGGACAAACACCGGATCCGGCATCGAATCGATCAGGGCGTGCTGAAAGGCCAGTTGATCACCCAGCTCCTTTTCCGCTGCGCAGCGCAGCTTGATTACGGCTGCCAGACGCCTGTTCCACACCAGCGACAGCATTCCGAAAACGCCGATTACCCCCATCGCCCAACATGCCCACTCGACCAGCCGTTCCCAGACGGAGGGCACGGGCGGCGGCGAAACGCCCGCCAGCCACTTGAGACGCATCGCCCGCAACTCCGCCGCAGGGAACGCTTCCAGCGCCTTGTTGAGAATACTCAGTAGTTGCGGCATGCCTTTTCGTACAGCCAGATGATCGGCTTCCCACTTGCCCTCTACCAGTGCACCGACCTTGAGCATGCCCAACGGATAGAGCTGCGCGCCGATTTCGTTTTCGATGGTTGCGTAGGCTTCACCGCTCTCGACCAGCGCCCGCGCTTCGGCGTAGGTTTTCACCGAGCGTATTTCAATCGACGGATAATCGCGGCGAATCGCATCCTCCAGAGCATGACGGGCGGGCAGCACCAGAACGCGCTTGGCCAGTTGCTCGAAAGACTCCACCCGCGGGGTATTGGCATGTCCGACAAAAACCCAGCCCGCCCCTCCAAAAGCATGACTGAAATCGAGAAACGCCTTGCGATCATCACTCATGGCCAAGGTCGTACTGATGTCCGCGACCCCGCTTTGCAGGCGATCGAGCATATGGTCGGTAGAGAACGATTCCTGGTGCTCGAATTGCAGGCCGGTCATTGCGCTGACGCGCTTGAGCACATCGTTGTTCAGACCGCTCCACTGGCCATGTTCGTCCTGAAACAGGTACAACGGATATTGCACCGATGCCACCGTCACTCTGGGGTTGTCACGTATCCATTGCTGCTCGTGCGCATCCAGCTCGATAGCCTGGACACTGGCTGACGCATTGGCCTGATCGAGTGCCATTTGCGCTGCCATGCCGCTGTGTGTCCACCCCAGCACCGCCAACAAAAACAACCAGCCCAGTGCCGGTTTCAAACCTCTGTAAAACAGCATTGCCATTTCCTTCGTGATCGACTCACCCGTCCTTCGTGGGTGAAAACCCGAGCAGTGTGGCAGCAGAAACAAAAAAGCCCGTCAGGAGACGGGCTTCAAAATGTGACAGCTTTTACTGGCTTAGAGCGGCTTGCCGCGGTTGCCATGCTGGCTGACAAAGGCTTGCACGGCTTTCAGGTCGTTTGGCAGAACCGTGCAGCGCTCGTTTCGCTCAAACAAATCAGAAAGATGTGCAGGTAGTTCGAGCGCTTTTCCTACACCCGCTTTCTCCACTGCCTCAGGAAACTTGACCGGATGGGCAGTCCCCAGAATGACCATCGGGATATCCAGGCTGCGACGGCATTCGCGCGCAGCTTTCACACCGATGGCAGTGTGCGGGTCGAGGACTTCACCGGTTTGCTCGTAGACGTCGGCGATGGTTTCGCAGGTCTGCGCATCGTCCACCGCCAGCGAATCGAACAGCTTGCGTGCTTCGGTCCAGCGCTCTTGCTCGACGCTGAAACTGCCGTCCTTTTTGAACGAGTCCATCAGGCCGGCAATCGCCGCACCGTTACGCCCGTGCAGGTCGAACAGCAGGCGCTCGAAGTTCGACGACACCATGATGTCCATCGACGGCGATAGCGTTGCGTGCAGGGTTTCCTTGACGTACTGGTTGCCGCTCATGAAGCGGTGCAGGATGTCGTTGCGGTTGGTCGCGACGATCAACTGGTTGATCGGCAGGCCCATGTTGCGCGCCAGGTAACCGGCGAAGATGTCGCCGAAGTTGCCGGTCGGTACCGAGAACGACACCGAACGCGCCGGACCGCCCAACTGCAGGGACGCATGGAAGTAGTAAACGATCTGGGCCATGATCCGCGCCCAGTTGATCGAGTTCACCGCCACCAGACGCGTGCCTTTGAGGAAGCTCTGGTCGGCGAAGCTGTTCTTGACCATTTCCTGGCAGTCATCGAAGTTGCCTTCGATGGCGATGTTGTGGATGTTCTCGCCGAAGATCGTTGTCATCTGCCGACGCTGCACTTCCGATACGCGCTGATGAGGGTGCAGGATGAAAATGTCGACGTTTTCGCAGTGCTTGCAGCCTTCGATGGCCGCAGAACCGGTATCACCAGAGGTGGCACCGACAATCACCACGCGCTCGCCGCGCTTTTCCAGCACGTAATCGAGCAGGCGACCGAGCAGTTGCAGGGCGAAGTCCTTGAACGCCAGGGTCGGGCCGTGGAACAGCTCAAGCACCCATTCATTACCGTTCAACTGACGCAGTGGCGCCACGGCGCTGTGGGCGAACACGCCGTAGGTTTCTTCGAGAATCTTCTTGAAATCGGCATCCGGAATGCTGCCGGTGACAAACGGGCGCATCACCCGGAAGGCCAGTTCGTGATACGGCAGGCCGGCCCAGGAAGCGATTTCTTCCTGAGTGAAACGTGGCAGGTTTTCCGGGACGTACAGACCGCCATCGGTCGCCAGACCGGCCAGCAGGACCTCTTCGAAATTCAGGGCCGGGGCCTGGCCGCGAGTACTGATATATCGCATTTTTTTCAAACCTTCGGTTTGAGCTGCAAGCTGCAAGCCGCAAGTCGCAAGTAAAAGCCAGACTGCTTCTCTCTTGCCGCTTGCAGCTCGAAGCTTGCCGCTGCTTTTAGTTCAAATGTTCGACACGGATCCGTACAACCGGGCCGTCGACGCCAGCCAGTGCTTCCAGCGCGGTGATCGCATCGTTGATGCGCTGCTCGACCACGCGGTGGGTCAGCAGGATCATCGGCACCAGGCCGTCATGCTCTTCGACTTCCTTCTGCATGATCGATTCGATATTGATGCCGCGCTCCGACAGGATGCTCGCCACCTGCGCCAGAACGCCCGGATGATCCTTGGCGTGAATGCGCAGGTAGTAAGCGCTTTCGCACGCTTCGATCGGCAGGATCGGATGGGCCGACAGCGAGTCCGGCTGGAAGGCCAGGTGCGGCACACGGTTTTCCGGGTCGGAAGTCATCGCGCGAACCACGTCGACCAGATCGGCGATCACCGACGAAGCGGTCGGCTCCATGCCAGCGCCGGCACCGTAGAACAGCGTCGAACCGGCGGCGTCGCCGTTGACCATCACTGCGTTCATCACGCCGTTGACGTTGGCGATCAGGCGATCGGCCGGAATCAGCGTCGGGTGCACGCGCAACTCGATGCCGGCGTCAGTGCTGCGCGCCACGCCGAGGTGCTTGATGCGATAGCCCAGCGCTTCGGCGTAGTTGACGTCGGCGGTGGTCAGTTTGGTGATGCCTTCGGTGTAAGCCTTGTCGAATTGCAGCGGAATGCCGAAGGCAATCGACGCCAGAATGGTCAGCTTGTGCGCGGCATCGATGCCTTCGACGTCGAAGGTCGGGTCGGCTTCGGCGTAACCCAGCGCTTGCGCTTCGGCGAGTACGTCTTCAAACGTACGGCCCTTCTCGCGCATTTCGGTGAGGATGAAGTTGCCGGTACCGTTGATGATCCCGGCAACCCAGTTGATGCGGTTGGCGGACAGGCCTTCGCGGATCGCCTTGATCACCGGAATGCCACCGGCCACCGCCGCTTCGAATGCCACGATCACGCCTTTCTCGCGTGCCTTGGCGAAAATCTCATTACCGTGAACGGCTATCAGCGCCTTGTTCGCGGTGACCACATGCTTGCCATTCTCGATGGCTTTGAGTACCAGCTCGCGGGCAACGGTGTAGCCGCCCATCAGCTCTATGACGATGTCGATCTCAGGGTTCGTGGCCACTTCGAAGACATCGTTGGTAAACGCAATACCGGTCGTCTGGAACTGAGGCTTTGGCGTGCGCGTGGCAATTTGTGCCACTTCGATTCCACGCCCGGCACGACGAGCAATTTCCTCGGCGTTGCGCTGAAGTACGTTGAAGGTACCGCCACCGACGGTCCCTAACCCACAGATGCCTACTTTGACCGGATTCACTGTGAACTCCCCATGAAACGGCCGACACAGGGTCGGCCGGAAAACAACCGCGTGCTCGCGGCTCTCTGTTGATGGCCCGGCGCTGTTGCCGCCGGACCACGATCGTCAACGGTTGCCCGTGACGATGCGAATTACTTCGCGCCCAGCGCCAGTTTGGCGACTTGTGGCGCCGGCTGGTAGCCCGGAATGACCTGGCCGTCGGCCAAAACGATGGCCGGTGTACCGTTCACGCCGATCGACTGACCGAGGGCGAATTGCTTGGAAACCGGGTTATCGCACTTGGCGGCCTTGATTTCCTTGCCATCGACCATTTTGTCCATGGCGGCTTTCTTGTCTTTCGAGCACCACACTGCTTGCAGCTGCTCGTCACCCGGCGAATTCAGGCCCTGGCGCGGGAACGCCACGTAGCGCACTTCGATGCCGCGCTTGTTCAGCTCGGGCACTTCGGCATGCAGTTTGTGGCAGTACGGGCAGGTGGTGTCGGTGAACACGGTGATGTGCGATTTGGTCTCGCCCACGGCCGGGTAGACAACTGTTTCGGCCACCGGGATGGCATTGATCAGTTTGGAAATGCCCAGGCGTTCGGTCTTCTCGGTCAGGTTGACCGGTTTGCCATTCGCGAGCTGATACAGGTTGCCCTGCACGATGTACTGGCCATCGGCGCTGGCGTACAGCACGCGGCTGCCTTTGAGTTTGACTTCGTACATGCCAGGCAACGGGCTGGCACTGATGCTCTCGACCGGAACCTCGAGTTCGAGTTTTTCCAGGCTTTGACGAATGGCTTTGTCAGCCGCGTCGTCAGCGACGGCAAAGGTGCTCACCAACGCAATGGCGGCGGCGGCGAAAATCTGGGTCAGACGCATGAGTACTCCTGAGGGCGGGCCAATGAAACGGTCAGAACGCCCGTGCGAAACACCGGGTCATAACCGTCCATCGTGCAAACCGGCAAAGCCTAACACATAAGGTCACGAGGGCCGAATGCGCCTGTCGCCACACTCTCATGTGCAACTGACACATCTTCATGCTTGTACAACTGACCCACAACCACATGTGGCTGACACACATTATTGTGGCGAGGGGATTTATCCCCGCCGGGTTGCGAAGCAGCCCTGAACCATCCACCGCGATCTTTCAGTCAAAATCGAGCCAGCCGGGTTTGCGACTGCTGCGCAGCCGAACGGGGATAAATCCCCTCGCCACAGGTCAGTGTTTCAACATTATGGGATGTGTCAGCCGCGAGGGTGGTGTTTGGCGTGCAAGTCCTGCAAGCGGGCGCGGGCGACGTGGGTATAGATTTGGGTAGTGGAAAGGTCGCTGTGCCCGAGCAGCATCTGCACCACGCGCAAGTCCGCGCCGTGATTGAGCAGATGCGTGGCGAACGCGTGGCGCAAGGTGTGCGGCGACAGCGACTTGCTGATCCCGGCGACCTTGGCCTGATGCTTGATCCGATGCCAGAACGTCTGCCGGGTCATCTGCTCGCCGCGCTGACTGGGGAACAGCACATCGCTGGGGCGGCCACCGAGCAACTCGCCACGACCATCACGCATATAGCGCTCGACCCACACAATCGCCTCCTCGCCCATCGGCACCAGACGCTCCTTGCTGCCCTTGCCCATCACCCGCAATACGCCCTGGCGCAGGTTGACCTGCTCCAGCGTCAGGCTGATCAGTTCGGTCACGCGCAGGCCACAGGCATACAGCACTTCCAGCATCGCGCGGTCGCGCTGGCCGATGGCTTCGCTCAAATCCGGCGCCTTGAGCAGTGCTTCGACATCGGCTTCCGACAGCGACTTGGGCAACGGCCGCCCCAGTTGCGGCATGTCGACGCGCAACGTCGGGTCGACGCTGATCAGTTTTTCCCGCAACAGATAGCGATAAAAGCCACGCACCCCGGAGAGAAATCTCGCGGTGGAGCGCGGCTTGTAGTTTTGCTCCAGCCGCCACGCCAGATGATCGAGGATCAACTCGCGACCGGCATTGATCAGTTCGAGATTTTTCTCCTGCAACCAGCCGTTGAACAGCGCGAGGTCACTGCGATAGGCGTCGCGGGTGTTGTCGGACAGGCCTTTCTCCAGCCATAAAGCGTCGAGGAATTGATCAATCAGCGGATGGTCGATAGCAGGCATGGGTGCTCGGGGCAGGCAGTTTTTAACACTGCGCGCAAATAGACAGTGAACGACGGGAATGGCCGCTAGTCTTTCATAGCCAGCCAGATCAAGGAACAGGGAGCATCAATGAACGAGCAGCAAATTCTCTTGGCATTTGGCGGGATCGGCGCGGCGGCGCTGGGTTGTCAGTGGCTGGCATGGCGCCTGAAGCTGCCGGCCATTCTGTTTCTGCTGCTGACCGGCATTCTGGCCGGCCCGCTGCTGGGTTGGCTCGACCCGCAGGAAATGTTCGGCCCGCTGCTGATGCCACTGGTGTCGCTGGCAGTGGCGCTGATTCTGTTCGAAGGCAGCCTGACCCTGCACCTGTCGGAATGGAAAGAGATCGGCAGCGTCGTTCATCGACTGGTGACCCTCGGTGCGATTTCGACCTGGATCGTCATCGCGGTAGCCACGCATTTCCTGCTGGGCTTCGACTGGATGCTGGCGATTCTGTTTGGCAGCCTGACGCTGGTCACCGGTCCGACCGTGATCGTGCCGATGCTGCGGGTGGTGCGGCCGAAGGCCTCGATCGCCAACATCCTGCGCTGGGAAGGCATCGTCATCGATCCGATCGGCGCTCTGCTCGCGGTCGTGGTGTACAGCTTCATCATCGCCAGCGCTGAAGGCCATGGCCTCAAGCAAAGCCTCTTCACCTTCGGCGGGGTGATTCTCTGCGGCACCGTGTTTGGTGTCGTCGGGGGTTGGCTGCTGGGGACGGTGATCCGGCGTCAGTGGCTGCCGGAATACCTGCACAATCTGGCCTCGCTGGCAGCGGTGCTGGCGATCTTCATCGGTGCCAACCAGGTGATGCATGAGTCCGGCCTGCTGGCGGTGACGCTGATGGGCATGTGGCTGGCCAACATGAAAGGCGTGGACGTGCGGCACATCCTGCACTTCAAGGAAAACCTCAGTGTATTGCTGATTTCCGGACTGTTCATCCTGCTCGCGGCGCGCCTGGACCTGAACGCTTTGCTTGGTCTGGGGCCGCTGGTGTTGATTCTGCTGTTGGTGATCCAGCTGATCGCCCGTCCGTTGAATGTTTTGCTCAGCACCGCCGGTTCCAGTCTGAGCTGGCGCGAAAGGGCGTTGCTGTGCTGGATCGCGCCGCGCGGGATCGTCGCTGCGGCTGTCTCGGCGATTTTCGCAATTCGCCTGGATGAATCCGGACATGAAGGCGCCCTGCTCCTGGTGCCGCTGACCTTTGCGGTAATCATCGGCACCGTGGTTTTGCAAAGCGCAACGGCGCGACCGCTGGCACGGCTGTTAAAGGTCGCTGAACCGGCGCCAAGCGGTTTTCTGATCGTTGGTGCCAATGGCCCGGCCCGTGAATTGGGCAAGTCGCTGCAACAGCTGGGCAGCCGCGTGCTGCTGACCGATTCGAGCTGGGAGAATATCCGCGCGGCACGCATGGAAGGCTTGCCGACCTATTTCGGCAACCCGGCGTCGCAGCATGCCGACGCGCATCTGGATCTGGTGGGGCTGGGGCATTTGCTGGCGCTGTCACCGTCGGGCGAGCTGAACACATTGGCGGCGATGCGCTTTCGTCATGACTTCGGTCATCAGCGCCTGTTCGGTCTGGCCAGCGGCCATGAAAGCCGCCGCAGCGATAAACATCGGGCGAGCCTGGAACACCGGGGCAATCAGTTGGGCAGTGAGGCACTGACCTATTCGAAACTGGCCGGCCAGATGGGCCAGGGAGCGGAGCTTTACAGCACGACATTGACGGACGGCTTCGGCTGGGAGGATTACCAAGCGCTGCACGGCAATCGCGCGACGCTGCTGTTCATGCGTGATGACAGCGGCTGGGTGCATGTGGTGACACCGGAAACGGCGTTGAAACCGGGGGCTGGGTGGACGTTGCTGGCGTTGATTCAACCGCAAGGTTCCAGCGCCTGATGGATCGATTCGCGAGCAGGCCCCACATTCGGACTTCGGTGGGAGCGAGCCTGCTCGCGAAGGCCGCGACTCGGTCACAGATAGACTGAAGATCCTTGCAGCACAAATCCCGGGCAACAAAAAAGCAGCCCGTAGGCTGCTTTTTTCTGCATCGGAAGCTGGGCTTAAGCCAGTTTTTCCTTGATGCGTGCTGCTTTACCCGACAGGTCGCGCAGGTAGTACAGCTTGGCTTTACGTACGTCACCGCGACGTTTAACAGCCATGCTGTCGATCTGCGGGGAGTAGGTCTGGAAAGTACGTTCTACGCCAACACCGTTGGAGATTTTACGAACGGTGAACGCACTGTTCACGCCGCGGTTACGCTTGGCGATTACAACGCCTTCGAACGCTTGCAGACGGGAACGATCGCCTTCCTTCACTTTCACCTGAACGACAATAGTGTCGCCTGGGGCGAAGGTAGGGATTTCTTTGGTCATCTGCTCTGCTTCGAGTGCAAGGATGATTTTGTTGGTCATGCTGTGCTCCTAAGGTAAATCGTTCGATCTACCATCGATACGTTGTTAACTATCGTCCCGCTCGCGGATGTATTCCTCGAGCAGCTTCTTCTCTTCTCCAGAAAGCGAGCGGCTTTCCAGAAGATCGGCGCGTCGTTCATAGGTCCGACCAAGGGACTGCTGTAAACGCCAACGCCGGATATGCGCGTGATTGCCACTCAGCAACACGTCGGGAACACGCTGATCCGCATACACCTCCGGTCGGGTGTAGTGCGGGCAATCCAGCAGACCATCCGTAAAGGAATCTTCCTCAGCGGAATCCGCATGCCCTAAAGCTCCAGGCAGCAGTCGTGTAACCGCATCGATCAGGACCATGGCCGGCAGCTCGCCGCCAGACAGTACATAGTCGCCAATCGACCACTCTTCATCGACATGAGCCTCAATAAAGCGCTCGTCAATGCCTTCGTAGCGGCCGGCAATCAGGATCAATGCATCCGATTGTGCCAGCTCGCGTACCGCCGACTGAGTCAGTTGACGGCCTTGGGGGGACAGGTAAATCACCTTCGCCGCCTCCCCGGCTGCTGCCTTGGCCTGAGCCAGCGCATCTTCCAGGGGCTTGATCTTCATCACCATGCCCGGACCACCGCCAAACGGGCGATCGTCCACAGTGTGATGCCGATCCGTCGTGTAATCTCGCGGATTCCAACAGGTCAGCTGCAAGAGCCCCTGTTTGACCGCACGACTGGTGATGCCGTAATCGCCAATGGCGGAAAACATCTCGGGAAACAAACTGATCACTTCTACGCGCAAGTTAGCCACGTTCAGAAGTCCGCGTCCCAATCCACCTTCATCTCGCCCGCTTCCAGGTCGACGGCCAACACGCATTGCTCCGTATAGGGCAACAGGCGTTCGCGATCATCCAGGCTGCCAGCGCAAGGCTTGACGACCATTACATCATTGGCGCCGGTTTCCAGAAGATGATCGATTTTCCCGAGCAGTTGCCCAAGGGTGTCGATGACCTTCAGACCTTCCAGCTGGTACCAGTAGTACTCGCCTTCGGTCAATTCAGCGAACAGGTTGCGCGGCACGCAGATCTCATAACCGGCCAGAAGACGAGCTTCTTCACGATCATCGAGACCCTTGAGCTTGGCGACCAGGAACTTATCGCTCCCGCGTCCACTGACCAGCTCGACCTGTTTGACATTGCCTTCGCGCTTGAGCGTCCAGGTTTTGTACTGCAACAGGTTTTCAGTCGGATCAGTAAAGGAATAAACCTTCACTTCGCCGCGAACGCCATGAACAGAATAAATTTTGCCAATAACGATCAAATCATCGGCAGGGGCTGGCGTCGCGTTCATATTGCTCAGGCCGCAGCCTTGGCAGATTCCTTCAACAACTGAGCAACGCGCTCAGAAGGTTGTGCACCAACGCTCAGCCAGTAGGCAACGCGCTCTTGGTTCACGGACAGACGGATTTCCTGACCACGGGCAACAGGGTTGAAGAAACCAACCTGTTCTTTGTGGGAGCCGTCACGCGGGTTACGCGAGTCGGTTACGGTCAGGTGGTAAAACGGGCGCTTTTTGGAGCCGCCAAGGGCAAGACGGATTGTTAGCATGTGAACATCGTTCCTGTAGTCGGTGCTGCAAATCTAAATGCACAGCGGGCATGGGTGCCCGAAAGGCCGCATATTCTAAGGAATATCCGGACTTTTGCAAATGACTTTTTCCGGCGCCCATGGCATGCCGTGCAGATTTGCATAGAGAGCCGTCGATAAAAACGGCCAGTCAGCTCCCGCCGAGTGCGGGTTTGCTGTTGATCCTGCGTCCTTGCAGGGTCTGCGCCGGTGCGACGACCGGCGAAGTCTTTACATTTTCGGCATGCCGCCGCCGGGCAACATACCGCCCATGCCGCGCATCATTTTTGCCATACCGCCCTTGGCGGTGAATTTCTTCATCATCTTCTGCATCTGCTTGTGCTGCTTGATCAAGCGGCCGATGTCCTGCACCTGCGTGCCGGAACCCATGGCGATCCGGCGCTTGCGCGAACCGCTGATCAGCTCAGGGTCGCGGCGCTCGGCCGGGGTCATGGAATTGATGATGGCTTCCATCTGCTTGAACTGCTTCTCTGCGGCGTTCTGGGCATTGCCCATCTGCGACAGGTTGACGCCGCCGATGCTCGGCAGTTTGTCCATGAGCCCGCCGAGGCCGCCCATGTTCTTCATCTGTTGCAGCTGATCGCGGAAGTCTTCGAGGTCGAAGCCCTTGCCCTTTTTCAGCTTCTTGGCCAGTTTGTCGGCCTTGTCCTTGTCCAGCGTCGCTTCGGCCTGCTCGATCAGGCTGAGCACGTCGCCCATGCCGAGGATCCGCGAGGCGATACGCTCAGGATGGAACGGATCGAGCGCTTCGCTCTTCTCGCCCATACCGATGAACTTGATCGGCTTGCCGGTGATGGCGCGCACCGACAGCGCGGCACCGCCACGGGCGTCGCCGTCGACTTTGGTCAGGATCACACCGGTCAGCGGCAGCGCATCGCCGAACGCCTTGGCCGTGTTGGCGGCGTCCTGACCGGTCATGGCGTCGACCACGAACAGGGTTTCGACCGGGTTGATCGCGGCGTGCAGCGCCTTGATCTCGCCCATCATCTCTTCGTCGATGTGCAGACGACCGGCGGTATCGACGATGACCACGTCGATGAATTTCAGTTTTGCTTCTTTAATAGCCGCATTGGCGATGTCGACCGGCTTCTGGCTCAGGTCGGACGGGAAGAACGTCACGCCGATGTCGTTGGCCAGGGTTTCCAACTGCTTGATCGCGGCCGGACGGTAAATGTCCGCAGACACGACCATGACCGACTTCTTCTTGCGCTCTTTAAGAAAGCGCGCCAGTTTGCCGGCGGTGGTGGTTTTACCCGCGCCCTGCAGACCGGCCATCAGAATCACGGCTGGCGGAACGGCACTCAGGTTGAGGTCTTCGTTGGCCGCACCCATCAGGCTTTCGAGTTCGGCCTGGACGATCTTCACGAATGCCTGGCCCGGCGTCAGGCTGCGCGACACCTCGGTGCCGACAGCGCGCTCCTTGACCGAATTGACGAAGTCTTTGACCACCGGCAATGCGACGTCAGCTTCGAGCAACGCCATGCGCACTTCACGCAGGGTGTCTTTGATATTGTCCTCGGTCAGCTTCGCCTTGCCGGTGACATGGCGCAGCGTCTGCGAGAGACGGTCGGTTAAGTTTTCAAACATTGCGCGATCCTTTCAGGCCCTGTACGAACCGGGATAATGGCGGCCCAGACCGGAATCAACATGTGCTCGGCGAGCCTGCGGCGTGGGCAGGTTGCGGATTATAGCGAAGACTGCGGCCGGCGGACACCTCGCCGTCAGCTTGCGGAGTCTTTCGTGCCGTGGCGGTTCTATGCCAAACTCAGCGCCTTTCGGGCTCGCCTAACAGGATTTATGCTCCCCTTGTCACCCAGTTTGCTGACCACCCTCGCCGCCGCCCTGCTCTATGCCGCTGCGACCGTCTATCAAAGCACCCGCCTGGCCACCGGCGCCAAGGCGAACAAGCGCCTGCTGGTCAGCCTCGGCGTCTTCGCCGTGCTCGCCCACGGCGCCAGCCTGCTTACACATCTATTGACCCCGATCGGCCTTGGCCTGGACTTTTTCAGTGCGTCCAGTCTGATCGCTGCGGCGGTAATCGCCCTGACCCTGCTCGCCTGTTCGCGGATCCCGGTGGAAAACCTGCTGGTGCTGCTGTTCCCGCTGGGCGCGATCACGGTATTGCTGGCGCAGTTCGCGCCGACCGGCACGGTGCAGATCATCGATGAAGAGCCGGGCATCCTCGCGCACATTCTATTGTCGATCCTCGCCTACGGCATGTTCACCATCGCCGTGTTCCAGGCGTTGCTGCTGCTGGTTCAGGACCATCAGCTCAAGCACAAGCACCCGTCCGGGCTGATCAAGAACTTCCCGCCCCTGCAAACCATGGAAAGCCTGCTGTTCGGCTTTCTCTGGGCCGGCTGGACGCTGCTGTCGCTATCGCTGATTTCCGGCTGGCTGTTCGTCGAGAACCTGTTCGCTCAGCATCTGGTGCACAAGACCCTGCTGGCCTGCCTGGCATGGATCGTCTTCAGCGTGCTGTTGTGGGGCCGCAACCGTCTGGGCTGGCGCGGCCACAAGGCGATTCGCTGGACCCTCGCCGGTTTCTGCCTGCTGATGCTGGCGTACTTCGGCAGCAAACTGGTTCGTGAATACATTCTGCACATCTGACGGGCGGCATAAATGGACGGTTTGCCCATAGGGCCGATGCTCGCGGTATTTGTCCTGCTGATTTTATGGTCAGGGCTGTTTACCGCCGTCGAAATCGCGCAGCAGCACCTGCTTGCGCAACGTATCGCCTCGCGCGCCAGCGATAAACCGCTGGCGAAGCTGAGCTTCCCGCTCGACAGCCTGATCCTCTGCAACACCCTGTGCCGCGCCCTCGCAGTGATCATCGCGACCCTGCTGGCGATTTTTCTCTGCGAAGAAAACGGCCCGTGGGCGGCCTGCCTGGGCGCCGGTGGCATCCTGCTGGTGTTCGCCGATTATTTCCCGCGCACTGTGGCCCGGCGCTATCCGGATGCCGTGCTGGCGTTCGGCAATGCCCTGCTGACCGTGCCGATGAAAATCGTCTACCCGTTCGCGTGGCTGTTCAGCCGGGTCAGCGCTTTGTTGATAACCCCGTTCACGCGCAAGGCGCAGGTCGTGCAACAGAGCGAGGACGAGTTGCCGACCGATCACGATGAGGATCACGAGCATCCGGTCCGCAGCCATCCGGTATCGGGCATTCATGCGCTGGACAACATCACGGTCAACGACATTCTGGTGCCGCGCAGTGATGTCGACGGCATCAACCTCGACGATTCGATCGAAGAGATCATCGAGCAACTGCGCGAGAACAAGCGCACGCGTCTGCCGGTGTTTCACAGCGACATCAATCAGGTCGAAGCGGTGCTCAACACCCGCCAGATCGGCCATTTGCTGAGCAACGGCGGATTGACCCGCGAGGCACTGCTGGCCGCCAGCTACGAGCCCTACTTCGTCCCGGAAAGCACGCCGCTGCAACTGCAACTGCTGAATTTCCACAAGCAGCAACGCCGCCTCGGCATGGTCGTGGACGAGTACGGGGAAGTGCTGGGCATCGTCACGCTTGAAGACATTCTCGAAGAGATCGTCGGCGAATTCGAAAGCGAGCACAGCCTCGACAACCCGCACATCCATCCACAGGCCGACGGGCGTATGGTGATCGATGGCGCCGCATCGATCCGCGACCTGAACAAGTGCCTGGGCTGGCACCTGCCGAGCGACGGGCCGAAGACGCTCAACGGCCTGGTCACCGAAGCGCTGGAAACCATTCCGGAAAGCGCGGTGTGCCTGAAGATCGGGCGTTATCGACTGGAAATCCTCGAGACCGAGGAGAACCGGGTGAGCAAGGTGTTGATCTGGCTGACCTCATCGGTGCCTGCTCTGGTGCCTGCTCGATAAAGCTGCATTGTTTGCGCTTGTTTGATCGTTAGCCCCCTTCCTATAATCGAGGCGCTTACCCAAGCGCCGTCGATCCCTGTGCCTACCCGGCACTGCCCGGATCCTGACTGTTTCCGCTGCAAACCGACGACTGTTCCTACTCGAAACAGCGCTCGCGCCCTACCCCACATCCCTGGGTGTTCGACCATAATAATTCGCTCCACTGGAGCTCATGACTGTCAGGGATCACCGCATGACGACCCAAACCGCTTACAGCGAAACCGCGCCTGCCCAGCCGACCAATTCCGCCACCCGCGTGGCCACGGCAAGCTTTATCGGCACCGCCATCGAGTTCTACGACTTCTACGTTTATGCCACCGCTGCGGCGCTGGTGATCGGGCCGGTGTTCTTTCCGCAGACCTCCGGCACGGCGCAGATGCTTTCGGCGTTTCTCACTTTCGGCATTGCCTTCCTCGCCCGACCACTGGGTTCGGCACTGTTTGGCCACTTTGGCGACCGCATCGGGCGCAAGTCGACGCTGGTCGCCTCGCTGCTGTTGATGGGCGTGTGCACCACCTTGATTGGCGTGTTGCCGGGCTACGACAGCATTGGTGCCTGGGCGCCGATTCTCCTGTGCGTGCTGCGTTTCGGTCAGGGCCTGGGCCTTGGCGGCGAATGGGGCGGCGCAGCGCTGCTGGCCACGGAAAACGCGCCGAAGGGCAAACGCGCCTGGTTCGGCATGTTTCCGCAGCTCGGGCCATCGATTGGTTTTCTTGCGGCCAACGGCCTGTTCCTGACCTTGGCCATGACCTTGGATGACGAACAGTTCCGCAGTTGGGGCTGGCGTATTCCGTTTCTGCTCAGTGCGGCGCTGGTGATGGTCGGCCTGTATGTGCGCCTGAAATTGCATGAAACGCCAGTGTTCGCCAATGCGATCGCCCGTCAGGAGCGAGTCAAGGTGCCGCTGGTCGAGTTGTTCAGCCAATACTGGGCGCCGACCCTGCTCGGGGCGGCGGCGATGGTGGTCTGCTATGCACTGTTCTATATCTCGACGGTGTTTTCCCTGAGCTATGGCGTATCGACGCTGGGTTACAGCCGCGAGACTTTCCTTGGCCTGCTGTGCTTTGCCGTGTTGTTCATGGCCGCCGCGACGCCTTTGTCGGCCTGGGCCAGCGACCGTTACGGGCGCAAACCGGTGCTGATCATCGGTGGCGTGCTGGCGATTCTGTCCGGATTTCTCATGGAGCCATTGCTGACGCAGGGCTCGACCTGGGGCGTGGCGCTGTTTCTGTGCATCGAGTTGTTTTTGATGGGCGTGACATTCGCACCGATGGGCGCGCTGTTGCCTGAGCTGTTTCCGACCCACGTGCGTTATACCGGCGCTTCAGCGGCGTACAACCTGGGCGGCATCGTCGGGGCCTCGGCGGCGCCGTTCTTTGCGCAGAAACTGGTGGCGATGGGTGGGTTGAGTTATGTCGGCGGGTATGTGTCGGCGGCGGCGGTGTTGAGTCTGATTGCGGTCTTGTGCTTGAAGGAGACGCGCAATAACGATCTGAATCAGGTTGCCTGACAGAAGATCAAAAGCTTCGCGAGCAGGCTCGCTCCCACAGGGAAATGCATTCCAAATGTGGGAGCGAGCCTGCTCGCGAATAGCTGCCGCGACCCGGTTTACAGCTCGACAACAACCGCCTGCGACGCACGGGTCGCTTTGGCGCGTGCGGCCTCGATCGACTCATCACGGGCCAGCGCCACGCCCATGCGGCGCTGACCGTTCACTTCCGGCTTGCCGAACAGACGCAGCGCGGTGTCCGGCTCGCTCAACGCAGCGCCCAGATTGGCGAATGCAGTCTGGGTCGACTGGCCTTCCACCAGAATCACGGCCGACGCCGACGGACCGAACTGACGGATCAGCGGTACCGGCAGGCCAAGAATGGCGCGGGCATGCAGAGCGAACTGCGACAGATCCTGAGAGATCAGCGTCACCAGCCCGGTGTCATGCGGCCGTGGCGAGACTTCGCTGAACCACACCTGATCGCCTTTGATGAACAGCTCGACGCCGAACAGACCACGGCCACCCAGCGCTTCAGTGACTGCTTTGGCAACGCGCTCGGATTCAGCCAGAGCAATCGGGCTCATGGCCTGCGGCTGCCAGGATTCCTGATAGTCGCCCTTCTCCTGACGGTGACCGACCGGTGCGCAGAACGTGGTGCCGCCAATGTGGCGCACGGTCAGCAGGGTGATTTCGTAGTCAAAGTCGATGAAGCCTTCGATGATCACCCGACCTTTGCCGGCGCGTCCGCCCTCCTGCGCGTAATCCCAGGCTTTCTGTACGTCATCGGCGCTGCGCAGCAGGCTCTGGCCCTTGCCCGACGAACTCATCACTGGCTTGACCACGCAAGGGAAACCCAGGTCCTGAACGGCTTTGCTGTAGTCCTCGAAGGTGTCGGCGAAGTGGTACGGCGAGGTCGGCAGGTCCAGCTCTTCGGCAGCCAGACGACGGATGCCTTCGCGGTTCATGGTCAGCTGTGCCGCACGCGCGGTCGGGATCACAGTGAAGCCTTCGGCTTCCAGCTCGACCAGCGTGGCGGTAGCGATGGCTTCGATTTCCGGCACGATGAAGTGCGGCTTCTCGGCTTCGATCACTGCACGCAGAGCAGCGCCGTCGAGCATGTTGATCACGTGGCTGCGATGGGCGACTTGCATGGCCGGCGCGTTGGCGTAGCGGTCGACGGCAATCACTTCAACGCCCAGGCGCTGCAGTTCGATTACCACTTCCTTGCCCAACTCACCACAGCCACACAGCAATACGCGGGTCGCGGTTGGCGACAATGGAGTTCCGATACGGGTCATCTCAGGTCCTCAAAGGAAGCGGATCATCGAGGAAAGCCACGCAGGTGCGCTTTCCATGGGGAGAAAGCGCGGCATTTTACATGAACCCGAGGGTTTGGCTTCAGCTGGCGACAGCCTGTTTGCGATCACGCCAGGCCATGATCAGCCAGACCGCGGTGACGCCGGCAAACTTGGAGGCCAGCGCGGTGATGATCACCGGCGGCGTCAAGGCGTCGATCATGCCGAAGAAGATGAAGGTATCCAGTGGAATGCTCAGCGCCGAACTGATCCACAGTCGATCACGCAACGGCCGCTTGGTAATGCTGAACACCAGCCAGTCGATGCACTCGGAGACCGCGAACGCCGTGGCGCTGGCCAGCGCGATGGAAGGGTCGGACGTGATGTAGGAGAGCACCAGCGCCGCCAGCATCGCCACGATCGCGCCATGACCGAAGCGCGTTTGCACCATGTCGCGCAGCACGAACACCAGGCCGCCCCAGGCCGACCAGATGATGTCCAGGTGCGGTGCGGTGGAAAAGGCGAAGTTGATCAGCACGACGCTGCTGATGTAGGCGATGAGGAAGATCATGGGGGCGGCCTGTAAATGTGGCGCACAGGTTACTTGAGCGCTGGTATTGCGCCAATAGGTGCGGTGACAGCACCGACGTCTTCGCGAGCAAGCTCGCTCCCACAGTGGAACGCATTTTCAAGGTGGGAGCGAGCCTGCTCGCGAAAGCGGTGGTTCAGACGCCTGACTTCGCGGGAATCATCCAGACCAATCCACTCGCCTTCGCCCGTTCATGACACAACCCCAGCACGACGCGGCGCTCGTCATTGTTCATGCGGCCCCAGCGGGTGATCTCCGCGACCGTGCGCTGGCACCCGGTGCAAACATCATCTTCGTCCAGCGCGCAGATATTCACGCAGGGCGAGGCGACTGGTCGTTCAACAGTCGTCATTGTTCCTGCTCGACCAGATCGCGGGCGTACCGCTGCGAGTTATGCACATAGTGCGCGGCGCTGGCTTCGAGCATCTGCTTCTGCGCCTCGGTCAGTTCACGCACAACCTTGCCCGGCGAGCCCATCACCAGCGAACCGTCGGGAATTTCCTTGCCTTCGCCGATCAGCGAATTGGCGCCGATGATGCAGTTCTTGCCGATCTTCGCGCCGTTGAGAATCACCGCGTTGATACCGATCAGGCTGTAATCGCCGACCGTGCAGCCGTGGAGCATGGCGTTGTGGCCGATGGTCACGCCGGTACCGATGGTCAGTGGATAGCCCATGTCGGTATGCATCACCGTACCGTCCTGCACATTGCTGTTCTTGCCGATGAGGATCAGTTCGTTGTCGCCGCGCAACACAGCGTTGAACCAGACGTTGGCGCCCTCTTCCAGGCGAACCTTGCCCACCAGCACGGCATTGGGCGCGACCCAGCTCTGTGGATGGGTTTCGACACGGGCGTCGCCCAGGCGGTATTTCATCTTGTTTTCCTCAGGGCTCACGGCCGTTCGAACGACGGCTCAGGTATCGATAAAGCTTTTCGGCGGTCGGTGCAGGCTGATTTTGGCGTCATAGAGCAGGTTGATCAACTCGACGATCATGATCGCCGTCAGTCCCCAGATCTTGTACTCGCCGAAGCGATAGCTCGGCACGTACCAACTGCGGCCCTGATAATCGATGCGATGGGTATGCTCACGCGGGTCCTTGCGGAAGAATTCCAGCGGCACGCTGAAGACGGCGGCGATCTCGGCATCATTGGGCTGGTATTCGACAAAGTCGGGAATCACGCCGACATACGGCGTTACCTTGATGCCGTGCAGGGAGATCAGTGGACTGAGCGGGCCGATGACTTCGACCAGACCTGGCGGCAGGCCGATTTCTTCTTCGGCTTCGCGCAGCGCGGTGAATATGAGGTCCGGATCTTCCGGGTCGCGGCGCCCTCCGGGGAAGGCAACTTCGCCGCCATGGGTCGAAAGCCCGCTGGCGCGCAGGGTCAGGACCAGTTCCGGTTCGTCACTGCGGGTGATCGGCACCAGCACGGCGGCTTCGGGGAAACGTGCGTCGGTCTCCAGCGTACGCGGTGTGTGGTTGCTTACCCTATGCAGTAGCTCGTCCAGCATGAGTGTTCTCGATCGGTGCCTTGCTCCGCATCATGCACCAATCAAAGCGAGCGCCCAAGCCCCCGAAACCCGTCGTGTCGCGAAACGACAACTTGCCGACCGGCCCCGCTGCACGCCAAGATAGGCGCAGCATTCAGGAACCCGAGCATGAAATTTTGCAGCCACTGCGGTAACCCGGTCACCCAGCGCATTCCCGAAGGCGACTCGCGGCTGCGATTTGTCTGCGACAGCTGTCAGACCATTCACTACCAGAACCCCAATATCGTCGCCGGGTGCGTACCGACCTGGGGGACGAAAGTGCTGCTCTGCCGCCGCGCCATCGAGCCCCGTCTCGGTTACTGGACGCTACCTGCCGGCTTCATGGAAAACGGCGAGACCATCGAGCAGGCCGCCATCCGCGAAACCGCCGAAGAAGCCTGCGCCCGGGTGCGCAACCTGAGCATCTACACGCTGATCGACGTGCCGCATATCAGCCAGGTGCATGTGTTCTTCCGCGCCGAACTGGCCGATCTGCAATACGCGGCCGGGCCGGAAAGCCTTGAAGTGCAGCTGTTCGAAGAAGCCGACATTCCCTGGGACGAGCTGGCTTTCCGCACGGTCGGGCGCACGCTGGAATGTTTCTTTGCCGATCGGCGCAGCGAGGTTTACCCGGTGCGTTCGGAGTCGATTCCGCCACTGGTGCAGCCGGCGATCACTTGAGCTTCGCGGCACCCTGCCGATAACCACACCTGCATCTATCACTATGTGTCTGCGTCATTCTTGGGGAATCGTTTCAATGCGTTGGTTGCTTGCCCTGTTGTGCCTGTCGTTCGTCAGCGTTTCGCAAGCGTCATTCGTGACCACCGTGACGCCCTCGAACACTCCGCTGATCGAAAAAGTCCTGGTACTGAAATCGGCCCACCAACTGCAGTTGATTGCCGACGGCAAGCCGCTGAAGACCTATCGCATCTCCTTGGGCAAGGGTGCAAAGAAAGGCCCGAAACTGATCGAGGGCGACAAACGCACACCCGAAGGTTTCTATTGGATCGACTGGCGCAAGACCAGCGAGAAATTCAACCTGTCGATGCACATCTCCTACCCGAACATCAGCGATGCCGCCCGCGCACGCCGTGAAGGTGTCGAGCCCGGCGGGATGATCATGATCCACGGCACCCCGGATTCAGCAGACAATCCGGAGCAGTTATTCCACACCCTCGACTGGACCGACGGCTGCATCGCCATGCGCAACGTCGACATGCGTGAAGTGTGGAATCTGGTACCGGACGGCACGATGATCGAGATTCGTCCGTAACCTCGACCGCTGGTCACCGCAAAAAAAATAAATCAAAAGATCGCAGCCTGCGACGGCGCCTACAGGGGTGATACCACTCTCAACTGTAGAAGCTGTCGCAGGCTGCGATCTTTTGCTTTTTATGGGCCACCACTAATACCACTTTAAACAGTGACCCCTGACAACCGCCAATCCATTGGGCCAGACGCCAGTTCATCGCGTTGACATGGTATTCAAGTGGTATTAGCTTCCGTCGCACAAGCGAGCCACAACAATCCTATACTCGCGACGGAAACGACCTACATGAACGACCTTCAAACCCTACGTCCCGATGACTCCCAGCCGACGCCGCTGTACTTGCAACTGGCGCGCAATCTGGAAGCGGCGATTCATGCCGGGCAGTGGAAGGCCGAACAGGCGATGCCGTCCGAGCGCAACCTCAGCGACCAGCTCGGCATCTCCCGAGTCACCGCACGCAAGGCGCTGGAAGTCTTGCTCGAGCAAGGCCTGATCCGCCGCCTGCAAGGCTCGGGCACGTTCATCACCCCACGGCTGGAACAACCGCTGTCGCGTCTGTCCGGCTTCAGCGAAATGCTGCGCCTGAAAGGTTTCGTACCGAGTTCGAAATGGCTGGAGCGGGAAATCACCCTGCCGACCCACGAAGAACTGATCCGCCTCGGCCTGTCGCCGAACGACAAGGTGGCGCGCATGAAGCGCCTGCGCAAAGCCGATGACACGGTCATGGCGATCGAGATGAGCACCCTGCCCGCCTCAATCATGCCCAGGCCGCAAGCGGTGGGCGATTCGCTTTACGAATACCTCGACGGCATCGGCAAACCGATCGTCCGCGCCCTTCAGCACATCCAGGCAATCAACGCCTCGGACGAATTCGCCGCGCTGGTCGGCATCGCCCCCGGCACCGCCATGCTGCTGATGACCCGGGTCGGCTATCTGGAAGACAACACGCCGATCGAAGTCACCGACACCTATTGCCGCAACGACTACTACGACTTTGTTGCAGAGCTTCGCCGCTGATCAGCAGCAAGCCAAACGAGAGAAGCGAAATGTCCGAAGACAACATCCTCACCGCCAGCGGCTGGGTTCGCGGCCGGCTGATTCACGAACACGGCAAGGTCGTGTCGATCGAAGGCGTGCCCTGCGATCCGGCGGCTAACGATCTGCCCTATCTGCTGCCGGGTTTCATCGACCTGCATGTGCATGGCGGCGGCGGCAAAGACATCATGGAAGGCGCCGAAGCCTTCGAAACCATCAGCAGAACCCACGTGCGTTTCGGCACCACTTCGCTGTTGGCCACGACAATGACTGCGCCGAGTGCGGAGATCTCAAATGTCCTGAAAGAGGTAGGACAATTCTGCGAACAGCGTCCGAAAGGCGCCGCGCGAGTGCTTGGCGTACACCTTGAAGGCCCTTACATCAACCCGGGAAAACTCGGCGCTCAACCGAACTTCGCCCACACCGCGTTGATGGCCGAAGTCGAAGAGTATCTGGCGCTGGCGCCGATCCGCGTCATCACCATCGCCCCGGAAATCGCTGGCCACGATGCGTTGATTCGCGAGCTGAGCAGCCGTGGCATCCGCATGCAGATCGGCCACACCCTCGGCAGCTACGAGGAAGGCGTCGCCGCGCTGGCTGCCGGTGCCAGCAGTTTCACCCACCTCTACAACGCCATGAGCCCGCTGCATCACCGCGAGCCGGGCATCGTCGGCGCAGCACTGGCCCACGCCAAATACGCCGAGCTGATTCCCGATCTGCTGCACGTACACCCCGGCGCCATTCGCGTGGCCCTGCGTTCGATCCCGTGCCTGTATTGCGTCACCGATTCGACCGCCGCCGCCGGCATGCCCGACGGTGAATACAAGCTTGGCAGCCACACCGTGACCAAATGCCTGGGCGGCGTGCGCCTGCCCGACGGCACGCTGGCCGGCAGCACCCTGACCATGGATCAGGCCCTGCGCAATCTGGTCAAGATCGGTTTGCCGGTCGCCGAAGCCTCGCAGCGTCTGTCGCAATTTCCCGCCGACTACCTTGGCATCACCGAACGCGGGCGCCTTGCCCCCGGCGCCTGGGCCGACTGCGTGCGGCTCGATCGCTCACTCACACTGACCGCCGTCATGGTCGAAGGAGAAGACATTGACTTCAAAAATGCTTGAGGAGGCGCTGTCCTCGTTCGAGGCCGTGCAAGCCCAACTGCAACAGCTTGACGCGCCGATGATCGAGATCGCCGGGCGCCTGCGCCGTCAGCCGCCGCAAGTGGCGATGACCGTCGCCCGTGGCAGCTCCGACCACGCGGCGAGCTACTTCGCCTACCTGACCATGCAGCAACTGGGCGTGCCGGTGGCCTCGTTGCCGATGTCGGTGGTGACCATGCAGCAGGCGCCGCTGAAAGTCAGCGGTCAGGTCGCCTTTGCGTTTTCGCAGTCGGGGCAGAGCCCGGATCTGGTCAACAGCCTGCGTCTGTTGCGCAAGCGTGGCGCGCTGAGCGTGTCGATGGTCAACGCTGCCGATTCGCCACTGGAGGCGGCTTGTGAATTCAGCCTGCCGCTGCTCGCCGGCACGGAAAGCAGTGTCGCTGCGACCAAAAGCTTTATCGCCACCCTCAGCGCCAGCGCGCGTTTGATCGCGCACTGGAAAGAGGACCGCGAACTGCTGCAAGCCCACAATGCGCTGCCAGAAGGCCTGCGCGAAGCGGCGAAACAGGACTGGAGCGTGGCCATCGAAGCCCTGCGCGATTGCGAGCGCCTGATGGTGATCGGCCGTGGCGCCGGTTTCGCCATTGCTCAGGAAGCGGCGCTGAAGTTCAAGGAAACCTCGGCGATTCAGGCCGAAGCGTTCAGCAGTGCCGAAGTCCGTCACGGCCCGATGGCGCTGATCGACGAACACTATCCGCTGCTGGTTTTCGCCCCACGCGGCGCCGAGCAGGCCGGCCTGCTGAGCCTGGCGGCGGAAATGCGCCAGCGCGGCGCCCGGGTCTTGCTCGCCGCGCCGGATGACGTCAGCGAACGCGACCTGACCCTGACTCGCGCCGAACACCCGGCCCTCGATCCGATTCTGGCGATCCAGAGCTTTTACGTGATGGCCGCAGGCCTGGCCGTGGCGCGGGGCATGGACCCGGATCAGCCGCGCCATTTGAGCAAAGTGACCCGCACGCATTAAGTCCGACTGACTGCACACCTGATGAGACCCAGCCATGCCCGACAACAATAAAGAGCTGACCCTCAGCGCCCCGCTCAGCGGCCCGGTGCTGACGCTCGCCAACGTCCCGGACGCGGTGTTCGCCAGTGGCGCGATGGGCGACGGCATCGCCATCGACCCGCTCAACGACACGCTGTATTCGCCCTGCACCGGCGTGGTCACCCACGTTGCGCGCAGCAGCCACGCGGTGACCGTGCGCGCCGACAACGGTGCGGAAATCCTCCTGCACTTGGGCCTCGACACCGTTGAACTGAACGGCGAAGGTTTCGCCATGCTGGTCAAGGAAAGCGATCGCGTCAGCCTTGGCCAGCCGCTGCTGCGCTATGACCTGGACAAGGTCGGTCAGCACTGCAAAAGCCTGGTCAGCCTGTTGATCCTGACCAACAGCGCGGATTTTCAGGTGCGGCCGATCACCCTCAAAGCGGTGAAAGTCGGCGAGCCGTTGCTGCACATCATCGCGCGCAATGTGGTGGCGGCGAATACCGATATAAGCGCTGGGCCAGAGGTTCGTGGTCAAGTGCAGGTTGCTCATCGCGGCGGCTTGCATGCGCGCCCCGCTGCGCTGATCCGCCAGACCGCCCAGGGTTTCAGCAGCCACTCACAGCTGCACTTCAAGGGCAAATCGGCGCCGTGCAACAGTCTGATCGGTCTGATGGGCCTGGCGATTGGTGAGCAGGATGAAGTGCAGGTCAGTTGTCAGGGGCCGGACGCCGATGCCGCATTGCAAGCTCTGCTCAGCGCATTGGCCACGGCGCTGCCGGACGATCATCACGGGCAAGCGCCGACCACCACCGCCGCGCTGAAACGTCCGGCCGAGGCTGGGGTGTTGCATGGTGTTTGCGCCGCGCCAGGGCTGGTCGCCGGGCCGTTGTTTCGCTTGAACGCGATCACCTTGCCGGCGGATACGGGCCATCACGATCCAGTGCAACAGCAGCAGACGCTTGAAACGGCATTGAACGCGGTGCGCAGCGAAATCGCCGCCACCCTCGCCCAGGCGAAAAAGCACAAGAACGCCGACGAAGAAGCGATCTTCGCTGCACACATGGCGCTGCTCGAAGACCCGGCCCTGCTCGACGCCGCGCAGCAATTCATCGCACAAGGCACCGCTGCGACGCACGCCTGGAGTCAGTCGATCGACACCCAGTGCGACATGCTCCAAGGCACCGGCAGTCCGCTGCTGGCCGAACGTGCCAACGATTTGCGCGACCTCAAGCAACGCGTGCTGCGCGCCCTGCTTGGCGAGGCCTGGCAATATCAGGTTCCGGCCGGCGCCATTGTTGCCGCTCACGAACTGACGCCATCGGATCTGCTGCAACTCAGCGCGCAAGGTGTCGCCGGGTTGTGCATTGCCGAGGGCGGCGCGACCTCGCACGTAGCGATTCTGGCGCGCGGCAAAGGTCTGCCGTGCATCGTCGCTTTGGGCGCGCAATTGCTTGAGCAGCCGCAAGATCAGGCCGTGGTGCTCGACGCTGACGACGGGCGCCTCGAATTGACGCCAAACGCCGAGCGCCTGAGCGAAGTGCAACAGGCACAAATCGAGCGCCAGCAGCGCCGCGACAGCCAACAGGCCAAAGCCCATTTGCCCGCTGAAACGCGCAATGGCGTGCACATCGAAGTGGTCGCCAATGTCGCCTCAAGCAACGAAGCGGCAGACGCATTTGCCAACGGTGCTGATGGTGTAGGCCTGTTGCGCACCGAGTTTCTCTTCGTCGATCGCCAGACGGCACCGGACGTCGAAGAACAGCGCAGCGCCTATCAAGCGGTGATCGATGCCATGGGCGACAAGTCAGTGATCATCCGCACCATCGACGTCGGCGGCGACAAGCAACTCGACTACCTGCCGCTGCCCGCCGAGGCCAACCCAGTGCTCGGTCTGCGCGGCATTCGTCTGGCCCAGGCGCGCCCGGAAATTCTCGATCAGCAACTGCGCGCGCTGTTGCAGGTCAAGCCGTTGTCGCGTTGCCGGATTCTGTTGCCGATGGTCACCGAGGTCGACGAACTGCTGCACATCCGCCAGCGCGTCGATGCCTTGCGCCTTGAGCTGGGCATTACCGAGCGCCCGGAGATCGGCGTGATGATCGAAGTCCCCGCCGCCGCGCTGCAAGCCGAACAACTGGCCGAACACGCCGACTTTCTCTCGATCGGCACCAACGATCTGTCGCAATACACCCTGGCCATGGACCGCGACCACGCCGGGCTGGCGGCGCGGGTCGATGCCCTGCACCCGGCATTGCTGCGCCTGATCGCCATGACCTGCGAAGGCGCGGCGTTGCACAAGCGCTGGGTCGGTGTCTGCGGCGCCCTCGCCTCCGACCCGCTGGCCACGCCGGTGCTGGTGGGTCTGGGCGTCACCGAACTGTCGGTGAGCCCGGTGCAGATCGGTGAAATCAAGGACCGCGTACGTCAGTTGCATGAAGCCGAATGTCAGCGCCTGAGCCGCGACTTGCTCAAGCTGTCCAGCGCCGCCGCCGTTCGCCACGCCTGTCAACAACATTGGCCTCTGCGCTAACAAAAACAAAAAGGACAAACGCCATGTACCAACTCTTCATCGAAGGCCTGCAACGCCTGGGCCGCGCGCTGATGCTGCCGATCGCGATCCTGCCGATTGCCGGCCTGCTGCTGCGCCTGGGCGACACGGACCTGTTGAACATCGCGATCATTCACGATGCCGGACAAGTGATCTTCGCCAACCTGGCGATGATCTTTGCCATCGGCATCGCCGTCGGTTTCGCCAAGGACAACAACGGCACCGCCGGCCTCGCCGGAGTGATCGGTTATCTGGTGATGATCTCCACGCTCAAGGTGCTCGACTCGACCATCAACATGGGCATGCTCGCCGGGATCGTCAGCGGCCTGATGGCCGGTGCGCTGTACAACCGCTTCAAGGACATCAAGCTGCCGGAGTATCTGGCGTTCTTCGGTGGCCGGCGTTTTGTGCCGATCGTCACCGGGTTCGCGGCGGTGGGTCTGGGCGTGCTGTTCGGCTATATCTGGCCGCCGATCCAGCAGGGCATCAACGCGTTCGGCGCGCTGATGATGGAAAGCGGCAGCCTCGGCGCCTTCGTCTTCGGCGTGTTCAACCGCCTGCTGATCGTCACCGGCCTGCACCACATCCTCAACAACATGGCGTGGTTCGTCTTCGGCAACTTCACCGACCCGACCACGGGCGCCTTGGTGACCGGCGATCTGTCGCGGTATTTTGCCGGCGATCCGAAGGGCGGCCAGTTCATGACCGGCATGTTCCCGATGATGATCTTCGGCCTGCCCGCCGCGTGCCTGGCGATGTACCGCAACGCTTTGCCGGAGCGGCGCAAGGTGATGGGCGGGATCTTCCTGTCGATGGCGCTGACCTCGTTTCTCACCGGTGTGACCGAGCCGATCGAATTCGCCTTCATGTTTCTCGCGCCGCTGCTGTTCCTCCTGCACGCGCTGCTGACCGGGCTGTCGATGGCGATCACCAACGGCTTGAACATTCATCTGGGCTTCACCTTTTCCGGTGGTTTCATCGACATGATTCTCGGCTGGGGCAAGTCGACCAATGGCTGGCTGGTGGTGCCGGTCGGGCTGGCTTATGCGGTCATCTATTACCTGGTCTTCGACTTCTGTATCCGCCGCTTCAATCTGAAGACGCCGGGGCGCGAAGACGTCGCCAGCGCCGAAAAAACCGTGCTCTCGGAAACCGAACGCGCCAGTGCGTATATCAAAGCCTTGGGCGGCGCCGAGAATCTGCTCACCGTCGGTGCGTGCACGACCCGACTGCGCCTAGAGATGGTCGACCGCAACAAGGCTTCGGATGCCGAGCTGAAAGCGTTGGGCGCGATGGCGGTGGTGCGCCCGGGCAAGGGCGGCAGTTTGCAGGTCGTGGTCGGGCCGTTGGCTGACAGCATCGCCGATGAGATTCGCTTGGCCATGCCTGCGCTGGGCCGAACTGCGTTGGAGGAAACCGCAGTGGTTGCTGATGAGCCGAAGACCGTTGCGCTTACCCGCAACGAGGCGCAGCAATGGCTGGATGCACTGGGCGGTCGCGACAATGTGCTGCAACTCGATTGCATCGCCATGACCCGCATTCGCCTGCAACTGGCCGATGCCAAGGCATTGTCCGATGCGCAGCTCAAAGCGCTCGGCTGCCTGGGTGTCAGCCAGTTGGACGGCGGCGTCTGGCATTTGCTGGTGGGGGACAAGGCCGCGAGTTTGAGCGGGGCGATCGAGACATTGCTGAGTCGCGGGGAGGTCAGCGCGCAGGTTTGATCTGCGCGGGTAACGGGAGGGCTGGAGCGGGCGGGGAAAATCCGGCTCGCGCACGATATATGGATACCACCCTCCTCCACGCCCCGCTCGCCATGCTGGCCCTTCATCCCCAGCATGGAAATCGTGCCTATGAGCACCCCCAACGCACCCACACCCGATGAGATCAAAAACGATCTCAACCAGATCGGCCGTCTGCTCTTCAACACCGAAACCCCGCTGCTGCCCGAGCACAAACCGAGCACCGAGCAGGCCCATCTCAAACGCCTCGAAGAGCAGCTGAAAACCTATCGCGACAGCTACCTGCAACGCAGCCGCACGCTCTATCAGGCGCTGGCAACCAGCGACCTGCAAAGCGAGGCAGGCAAGCAACTGATCGCCACGCTGAAGGTGCGCCTCAGCACGCAACTGATCAACATGGATCTGCGTGACCAGATCGACGGCAAACCGGCGAAAACCTTCCTTAAATACGACGCCGGTTTCACCGCGCTCGAGTACGAGGCGCAACAAGCCGTCAAGGATCGCCTGTTGCACCCGCAGGCTGGTGAACTGATGAAGAAACTGGCGCTGGGCCCGCTCTTGCGTCCGGCCATGTATGCGTTGCAGTTCACTTATCAGCAAACCACCGTCGAGCTCGCCGGGGCCTTTGTCGTTACGCAAAACGACACCCCGAAAGTCAGCGATCTGCTGACCGACCAGAGCGCGGGTTTCGTCGTGTTGTTCACACCCGCCAGGGGCCTGGAGCTGTTCAATTCCCTGGCTGATCTCGACGCCCATCTGCTCGAGACCATGAAGCACAGCATCAGCCGTGACGAGTTGATGCAGCTGCTGCCCAGCCGCTACCACGAGATCGGTACAGCAGGAATCTGGCCATTGCAGCTGACGCCCATCGACAGCCAACCGCTGTTCGAACACATCTACGATGCCTTGATCGAAAAACGCACCCTGGATATCGAATATGCACTGAGTTTCGCCGCTAACCCGCAGCAGGATCCCGCTCGCTTGATCGCCGAGCTGGAGCGCGCCATCGGCGCTGCGCTGCCGGATCTCACTCCGCGTCTGGCCCTTCAGGCACAAACGCTGTTCGAACGGCACCTGCGCAACAGCGCCCCGGACTGGTACCGCAGCGCCGACGCCGCCAAGCGGGCCGAACTGGCCTTGCACCTGGGCAACTACAATCAGGCCCGGCAAAACCTGCTTGACCTGATGGGCCCCGCGGTCAGTCTGATGGCCGTGGCCCGCCAGCAATGGCTGGAGCGTCTGAGTGATGATCTGCAAATCGACGATCTGCAACCGGACAACCTGCAAATCACCACCGACCGGCGGGTACCGGGATACGGCGTATATGTGCACAAGCGCAACCTGCTTGAGCTGACCCTGCGCGGCCCGCACACCGGCGATGAGTTGCCAGGCTCGGAGTTTCTCAGCCACACCCGCCTGACTTACAACGACCTGCCGCTAGCCGACGAGTATGCGGACGTGACGCCCGCCTGGGTGATCAAGCAGGCACTGGAGCTGGAACCGCGCGTCGACTTCGCACGTTTGCAAACGCAGATGCAGGCAAGCTCCGCAATCAAACCTGCCATTGAGCAAATGCTCGATCAGCGCATCGTCGCGCTCGCCCATACCGCAGCGCTGCAAGGGCACCTGCTCGACAGCGACCTGCAAATGATCCAGCGCCTGCGCAGCGGCAGCGATTCACAGTTGCGCGCCGCCACGCTGTGCTTGCACGGTGCGCAACTCCAAGACCTTTGGGTGCTGCGTCAGAACGATCAGACCGGTGCGCTCAAACGCGTTCTGCTATGCACGCCACAAGCCCCACGCGATCGACAGTTCGAGGCCTTTGACAGTGAGCGCGAATGTCAGGCCCATGTGTTGTCGTGGGCCAAGCAGAGTGACGCCGCCCAAACCATGGCCGGTTACCTGGTCAGCCGCGCACCGATGCGCTTTCGTCCTGCTCTGCGCAAAGTCTTGTCGGGGCTGAGCTTCAAACCAGAAGCAGCGGAGCACCAGAAGGTGACTTTCGATCACCTCGGCAACCATCTCGATTGCCTCAAAGCGATGGCTGAACACATGCTTGCCACACGCATCGATGATTACGATTTCAGCACCCCGGTATGGTATCGCTCGACCACTGCGGCCAATCGCCGACAACTGACGACGCTGAGCGACGACGCCGAGGGCGCACTGCTCGCATTCAATCAACATCCGCTGTCGGGCGGGCGTTTCCAGACATTTGACGCCTACGTGCACGAGCAAGCGAAGCTCAGCCTGAACCGCTTGCTCAAACGTGCGGCCAATGACGTCGATCCTGACACCGTCTGGGCCTACTCGCCAAAATCGATCGTGCCCTCATGGACACCAAAGCCGTTGACCTATACCCGGCTGTATCGCGACGGCTATGCCGACGGCGTGGGTTTTCTCGAGCAGAAATTCTCACGCTCGGCGCGCTTCAGAGGTCCGCAAGGCATCGATATCAGCAGCCTGACCGCGCAGAATGTCGCGCGCTCGGTCACAGGGGTGTGGATCGGCCAACGCTATACCGACAAAGTCAAAAAGGAGCTGCAGAATTCCCAGAGCGAAGGCTACGCGTTCCGCCGCAACGCGACGCTGGCGATCACTCAGCGCCAGATGCAAAGCGCCGCGCTGGAATGCCAGCTGCAAGGACATATCGCCAGCAGCGACCTGCAATGGCTCCAGCAAAGCATCACCAGCATGGATCAAACGTCGGGGCAGACGCGGACGAAGTACCCGATCCACCGGTTGATGATCGACGGCGAATGGGTGATCGATACCTGGCTGTTCAGCCATGGCAGTAATCCGGTTCTGCTGTATACGCCGGACGCGCCGGACGGCGTGCGTTTTCGTGAAGCGCGCCTGTTCAATTATCTGCTGCTGCAATCGGGCATGGTCGAGTACTTCACATCGCGCGTGGGTATCAGCGCCCAGACCCGGGTCCGCACGCACCTGGACAACATCCGCAAGAAGCTGCCCAAAGACCTCAACAAAACCACCCCCAGCCCCGCCCGCTACGACTCGATGCGACCGGCCGACGCCGTCAGCGACCTGCTCACCGCGCTCTATGACATGAAGCTGCAACGGCGGATCGACAACGTCCACGCGACCACCACCAGTCGTACCGAAATGATCGCCGGCCTGATCTGGACGAGCGTTGAGTGGGTCGCGGCCATCGCCACCGCGCCCTTCCCGCTGTTGAGCCTGAGCACCGGCCTGTTGCTGGCCTTCAAGGACGCGATGCTCGCCCTGCATGCCTATCGTCAGGGCAACAACAACGAAGCGTTCCGGCACTTGCTTGGTTATCTGTTCAACAGTGCCGGCGCGGTGGTGACGGATCTGCGTCCGGCGCTACGGTCACTCAAGCCCGTCCGGCGCCCGTTGCGTCAGGCTGTCGCCACTGCCGGCGATGAGCAACAGAGTGCTCTGGCATTGGTCGATCAAATGGCCACTGAACCCGTCTGGGACGATATGCAGGCGGTCGCTTTTAGAGGACAGTCGTATTACGCCAGTAACAACCCGGACGCGCTGGGCCGTTATTTGCTCTACCGCCCGGATCCGAATGGCTCCGGACTGCTTTCGACCGGCATTCTGACCGTACGCAATTCCGACGGGGTGATGGTGCGCAGCGGCCTGTCCGGCGGTGCACCGAAATACGAAGCTGTGCCCGATACACCCGGTCCGCACAAAGATTATGGAGTCGCGATCGACTACCGCGAGCGCGTCGAAACGTTGCTGGTGCCGCAATCGCGCGAGGCATTGCTGCAACTGAGCGATATGGGTATCCCGCGGCAGACCATCATGGCCCGGGTGGTCGATGAGTTGAGCGAGGTACGCACAGCCTATCTGGAACAGGTCGAAAAACTCACCAAAGACGCCACGCGCCATTTTGCCCGGCTCGCACCGCTGCCCGCCCGTGCCGAAGTGCCGGCGGTTGCCGCCAATACCTCATTCGCACAGTTGATCGGCAGCGATGCATTCGCCGCGAAGAACCTGGTGATCGGTGCACAACCTGGTTCGATCGCCAGCAAACAGTTATTGATCGAGCATCTCGACGTCCTCGTGGCGAACGGCTACAAGCATCTCTTTCTCGAATACCTGCCGGGTGACGTGTTTCATCTCAAACTGGAAAAGCTCAACAGGAACGGCTCCTGGTTTCATATCAACAAACACCTGAAGGCGCTCGACAAAGCCATGGGGTATGCGCCGGACGCAGCTTTTTCTTACCTGGCGCTGGTGCGCAGGGCCCGGGAAAAAGGCATGAGCATCCATGCGCTAGACGGCTCGGCCAGCTATAAACTCGAAGGGATCATGGTGATGTCCGAGGTCTCGCCGCTGACTCCGCGAAACAACTCCATCAGAAACTTCTATTCGCACAAGGCGCTTGCCAGCGATGTGGCCGAAATTGGCGAAGAGCGCTGGATTGCCCTGACCGAACAGTCGCGCATGACCACGTTCGACAACACGCCGGGCCTGGCCGACCTGCACGAGGCCGTAGCCATACGTGTTGAAGACATCGACCTGTACCAACCGGCACGCATAAGCAGGGATACACCCGGCGCCATCGCCGGCGATGCGACTGCGCAAGGTGATTTCCTGGTACAGATGCCGAGCACCTACAAGGCACCTCTACCCGTCTCCAGGCCGCCCGCCGCAGCTAGCGCCGTTGATCACTTCAGCGATTTCGATGTGGCTTTGCCGCTGCGTGACGATATTGCTGAAATGTTGCATAAGCCCTACTCCATGGACTCGAATTACACCCCGACGATCTCCAGTGAAAGAACGGCCTACGAGGCTTTCATCGCCCAGCGCAAGCGCCTGGAAAAAACCGCCAGAGACGCCTTCACCGACTACGTCCCTCCCGATGCGCCGATCCTGCCGGTGCTCACCTCCGATTGCACATTCGAGGCTTTTCTGCGGCAGCTGGCCGACGGACGCTTGAATCTGCTGATCGGCGAAGCCCATGCCGATGTGGCGAGCAAAGCGCTGCTGAAAAAGCACATGAAAGCGCTCAAGAAAGCAGGCTATGACACGTTGTATGTCGAGCACCTGTTCACCGATCTGCACCAGGCCGATCTCGACATTTTTTTGCGAACCCAACGTATGCCGCACAGGCTGAAGGCGTACCTGCATCGTCAGGACCGAGGGCACATGATGGCTTACGGTGGGAGCGATACCTACACGGAGCTCTACCAGGCAGCAGCCAAATACAACATCCGCATCAGAGCGATCGATTGCACAGCGTCCTACCACCTCAAGGGCCTGCATGACAAAGCAGTCTCGCGAAACGAGATGTTCAGCTATTTTGCAACCCAAGTGATCGAGGCTGATCAACTGGCCAACGGCCCGCATAAATGGGTGGCCCTCATCGGCAGTGCGCACACCAATTACAACCTCGGCGTGCCAGGTCTGGCCGATACACTTTCAGCCGTCAGCCTGCACGTGCGCGACACCGCCCCCGAGCTGGCCAGGGATATTCATCGCGGTACATGGGAATTTGTCAGCGGCCAGCACGAGGCCAACGTGAGGGCCTTGAGCAGCGACTTTGTGATGGAGGTGGCCGTCCCCGGAACGAAAAAGCCTGCTGCGCCTCCGTCTGTCAGTCGCAGCAGACTGACTCGACAGGGCCAATTCCTGATCGAAAATGCAGATACCCGCAAAGCCAGTGTGGTGCATAGATCCAGGTCCGGCGAGATCGTTGAGACGCCAATTCAGATCAATGACAAAGGTCTGTTCTTCATTGATCGCTGGGGGAAAAAAGATCAGAGCTTCAAATACCTGCGAACCTTGGTCGACATGCTTGTAACGGACGTCAAGCTGACACAGGTGACGTGACATCCACGCGATTGCACGTCGTGGAAAACCACCGGGCTTGACGGCCCGGTGGTTTTTTTACGCCTACGGATCAACCCGATCCAGCGCACGGTTCACCGCCAGCTCAGCGAGCATGATGATCTGCTGAATCGCCAGCGCCGTATTGCGCTGCGGTCGCCCCAACTGATCGGCGAAATCACTGGCCAGAGTGTTGGCTGAAGCGAGGGATTCACAGGCATGGGCGAGCAGGGTTTCGGTGTCGACGTCGGGCTGGATCAGAAACAGGGTGCCGGGCGGGCGCGCCTTGCTCGGCTGTGGGCACAGGTAAAAATCCAGAGCGCGCTTGATCGCTTCGCGGTTTTTCGCG